>JBIKNC010000191.1:0-8572 GCA_044358925.1 Planctomycetota bacterium
GTCGAGTTCGCGTGCGAGTCCGGCGGCGAGTCCATCCGCGCGCAGCTCCGCGGGCAACACGTCGAACGTGTACGTCTCGACCTCGACGTGCAGGTCGCGTGTCCCCCACAGCGACGGATCGTCGAGTAGGACTCCGAGCGTCGCCGCGCCCTCGCGCGCCGTGGTCGTGAGCCCGCCGGCGCCCGGCAACGGTTCGGGCGCGTCGACCGGCACGTGGAAGTGGCAGCGCCATTCGTCGGCGGCGAGCCAGTCGGCGCGGCCTTCCGATTCGAGCTGCCGGCGGAGTTCAGCGAGGTCGCCGCAGCGCAGGAAGTGCTCGCCGCGCCGCCCGGTGACCTGGTGCAGGTAGACCGGCTCGTCGAGCGCCAGGAGCCGCGCGCGGCCGCGCTCGTCGTCACCCGGGCGCGGCAGGCGCAGCGCACTCGAGACCTGCACCTTGCCGATCGAGAGCCCCATCGAATGCGCACGTCGCGCCGCCGCGGCGCCGTCCTCGAACTCGACCGCGGCATGGCACGTGTCGAGGCACACACCGAGGTGGCGTTGCACGAGTTCCTGCGGCGAGCGCACGCCGCGCCTCACGAGTTCCGCTTCGATCGCCGAACGCAGACGCGGCCACAGAAGCTCCAGTTGCTCCGTGTCGCCGGCGAGCGAACGCGGTTCGGGTTCGAGCGCCAGCACGACGTGCACGCCGTGTGTGTCCGCGAGCCGCGCGAGCAGGACGAGTGCGAACGCGAGCCCGGCACCGACGGCTTCGACGCGTTCGAGTGCGTGCGGCTCGTCGCGGTGCAGTCCGGTGTGGGTGCTGATCGAGAAGTGTGCGCCGCTCGCGGCCTCGCTCGCCGCGAAGTCCGCTGCGACGAGGGCGACGGCGGCGCTGAAGAGCACACGTTCGCGCTCGTCCCAGGCCGGCCGAAAGACGCCGCGTTTGAGCCCGGCGCGATGGAAGCCGCCGAACGGGAAGGCGTTCGCCGTGAACACGGCCAGGCCGCGCTCGGCGAAGGCGCGCACGAGAGAGCCGCGCCGTTCGCGCGCGCGATCCTCGGCCAGCCTGAACGCGAGAATGGCCGGCAGGTACAGGCCGATGCCCAGAGCGGCGGCGCCGTCGGTGGCTCGCACGACACGCTCGCGCACCGGCACACACACGTCGTCGAGCGCCGCCACGAGCGCGCGCTCGTCCTCGTTCGCGAGCACGTTGAGGCAGTACGCGAGCCTCACGCGGCGCCCCGGTCGCGCGGGGTGCTCGAAGTCCATCGGGTCAGCTCCGCGCGGCCGACGGAACCGGCACACCTTCGTTGACGAGCAGCACGGGAATGCCGTCCTTGATCGGGTAGACGATCCCGCCGTCCTTGCGCACGAGGCCGGCTTCGAGCGGCGCCGTCAGTGCTTCGCCCCCGACGTTCTTCACACCACCTGCGCGAATCGCCGTGTTGAGCCGAGCCACGAGTTCCGCGGGCGCCTCGGCCAACGACTGGTACGTGGCCGGACAGGCGAGGATCTCCAGGAGCTGCTTGTCGATCATGGTGGCGGAGCGACGCGACCGTCGCTGCGGATAGGCTACTCCACGCGCCTGCGGGCTCCGCGCCATCGATGCGACTCCTCGCCTCCGTCACTCTGCCTGCGTGTGTCCTTCTGGCCGCGTTGGCAGGTCCGCACGTCGGGCACGAGTTCGAATCGCCGAGCACCGCGGTCAGCGACGCGCGGGCGGCTCACGACCTGCGTGTGACGTGGCCCGAGGTGCCTCTGGCGCGCACGTTCGCGACGCTGCCGCTGCAAGGCGGCCTGTGGAACGAAGCCGACCCCTGGCCGCTCGATCGTGCGCGCGACGACGCAGCCTGGAGCGCGAGTTGGGGCGCCTTCGCGGACGACCTCGTCGCACACGCAGCAGCCGTGGCAGCGGCGAGCGCGACCGCCGCTCCGGCAGCTCCGGTAGCTCCCGACCGTGCGGGTGAGCGCGGCGGCGAAGAGGACGTGGCGAACGAGAGCGCGTCGCGACTCGCGCGCCTCGCACTCGCCGCGCTGCACCAGGAGCGGCACGCCGATGCGTGGCGGCACCTCGCCGACGTGGCCGCGGCCGCACCGCAGCTCGCCGGTCGGCTGCTGCCCCACTTCGCTCCCGGCGTGCCGCTGGTCCACGACGCGACGCTCGTGCTGCCCGAGGGCCTGGTCCTGAGGCCGTCGCTCCCGCCGCCGGCGGCGGACGGCCGCCCGCCGTTCGCGCCGTTCACGGTCGAAGGGCTGCGCGTCGGCGCTTCGATCGTCACTGCACAACTCGAAGTGCGCGGCGACGGCATCGACCTGCGCTACCGCCTCGACGACGGCCCGCACGTCTCGTTCGCCGCGGTGATCCCGTCGGTGCCGGGCCTGGCGACGATGGTCGAGTACTACGACTGGGAGCGTGCCGACACGATCGGCGAGCCGCTGCCCGTCGTGCTGACCGAAGTCGGCGAGTGGTACCGCCTGTGGGGCCGTGTGCGCCCCGCGCGACCGGGCTGGCCCAACCGCGTGCCCGCGGCGGCGCCCCAACACCTCGAGTGGTTCGGGCTGGCGCTCCTGATCGACGAACAGGATCCGCAGCGCGCGTACCTCGAAGGCTTCGCTGCTGCCGCAGCCCGGCTCCTGCCGTTCGACGTCACCGTCGTGCGCCCCACGTCCGCCGACGCCCACGGTCGCGCGCACGCGATCGATCTCCTGTCCGACGCCCGCCGTGCGGCGAAGTTGAGCGACATGACGAGTCTCGTCGCTCGGTTCGCGCTCGGTGAGGCGGACATCCGATGAACAGCCACATGAGCGAGACCTTCCAGGCCAATCGCGAGCGACTGCTCGACGAACTGCGCCGCCGCGAGGCGGCGCTCGTCGTGTTCACGAACACTCCGAAGACGCGCAACGGCGACTCCGAGTACCGCTTCCGCCCCGGCAGCGATTTCTGGTGGGCGACCGGCTTCCGCGAACCGGGTGCATGCCTCGTACTCGTGCCCGGACGCGCGGCGGGCGAGAGCGTCGTCTTCGTGCGCCAACGCAATCCGCTCGAGGAGACCTGGACCGGGCGGCGCGTCGGTGTCGAGCGCGCGGCCGCACATCTGGGTGTCGCGGAGGCGCGACCGATCGAGAAACTGTTCGACGACCTGCCGGGCTTGCTCGAAGGCCACGAGTCGGTCTTCTTCACGACCGGCGAGGACGCGCTGCGCGACCAACGCATGCAAGACGTCCTCGGTCGCACGCGCCTCGCGAGCAAACGCGGCAAACGCGCGCCGATCGAGTGGAGCAACGCCGCCGCGCTCATCGGTGAGTTGCGCCTGTTCAAGACGCCGGGCGAACTCGAGTTCATGCGCAAGGCGGCCGCGCTCACCGCGGAAGCACACCGCGGCGCCATGGCGCTCGCACGCGCCGGCATGAACGAGGCCGAGATCGACGCGCACCTGTTGCAGGCCTTCCGTCGCTCCGGCGGAACGGGCGAGGCCTACGGCAACATCGTCGCGGGCGGCGACAACGCCGTGATCCTGCACTACCACGAGAACGACATGGAGCTTCGCAGCGGCCAGCTCCTGCTCGTGGACGCCGGCGGCGAGTACGCGCACTACGCCGCCGACATCACACGCACGTTCCCGATCGACGGGCGCTTCACGCCGGATCAACGCGCGTTGTACGAGGTCGTGCTCACGGCCGAGAAGGAAGCGATCGCCGCGGTGCGACCGGGTGTGCGCTTCGACCTGATCCACGAGACGGCGGTGCGCGCGTTGTGCCGCGGGCTGCTCGAACTGGGTGTGCTCGAAGGCTCGCTGGACGAAGTGATCGAGAAGAAGTCGTACGACCGCGTGTACATGCACAAGACCAGCCACTGGCTCGGCATCGACGTGCACGACACGGGCCGCTACTTCGACGCCGCCGGCAACCCGCGCACTCTCGCGCCGGGCATGGTGCTGACCGTCGAACCGGGTGTGTACATCGCGCCCGACGACGAGAAGTCGCCTGTGCGCTGGCGCGGCATGGGCATCCGGATCGAGGACGACGTCCTCGTCACCGCGAACGGCCACGAGGTCCTGACGATCGAGGCGCCGAAGGACGTCGCCGACGTCGAAGCCGCCTGTTCGAGCTGGGTCGACACGTGCCCGTGACGACGGCCGAGACGTCGGTACCAACGAAGACGGCGGGCGCCCCCCTCGAGGGAGGCGCCCGCCGTTGTTTGGTGAGTGCTCTAGGACTCGAACCTAGGACCTACTGATTAAAAGTCAGTTGCTCTAACCGACTGAGCTAAGCACCCGTGTTCTTGCGGCTCGTCGCCGCCCTGCGGCCGGCGGCTGGTCGCCGCCCGCGTTCAGGTCGGGAGAGGATACGGATCGACGCGTCCGAGGCAAGAGGCTGCCTGACAGGCGCGTGTCGCCCCCGTCACTCCATGATCTCGGTCACCTTCTTGGTGTTGACGGCGTCGATCTTGGCCTCCCATTCCTTGAGCAGGTGCTGCACGTCGTCGAGCACCTTCTTGTGCTGGTCCTCGGTCAGGTCGCCGTCCTTCTTCAGCTGGTCGGCGAGCTTGTTCATGTCGCGACGCACGTTGCGCATCGAGACGCGTGCCTCTTCGCAGAGCTCCTTGACCTTGGCAGCGAACTTCTGCCTCTGGTCGCCCGACAGCGGCGGGAGCGTGATGCGCACGACCTTGCCGTCGTCCTGCGGCGACGAGCCGAGATCACTCTTCGAGAGGGCCTTGCTGATCTCCTTGAGGATGCTCGCGTCGAAGGGTTTGATCGCGAGCTGGCGGGGTTCCGGGATCGACACCGTGGCGAGCTGCGAGATGGGCGTCGGCGTGCCGTAGTAGTCGACTCGGATGTTGTCGACGAGCGACGACGACGCGCGGCCGGTGCGGATCGAGCGCAGCAGCTCGGACAGGTGCGTGACCGCCTTCTCGAAGCGCTGTTTGGTCTCCTTGATGACTTCGTCTTGCTTCACGATGGGCTCTCCTTCGGTTCGGTCGATTCGGTCGTTTCCGCGGCACCGCAGCGGGCGGCGCGCGTCGATCTGTGGGGTGCCGGACAGTGCCGGCACCTCGGTTCAAACGGCGTCGATGCGGGTGCCGATCGGCTCGCCGCGCACGACGCGTTCGATGTTGCCGGGGGCGAACATGTCGAACACGACGACCGGCAGCTTCTGCTCCATGCAGAGCGTGATCGCCGTGCCGTCCATCACTCGCAACCCCTGGCTCAGGACGTCCATGTAGGTCAGTCGCTCGTAGCGCTGTGCGCTGCGGTCGCGCTTGGGATCGGCGGAGTACACGCCGTCGACCTTGGTGGCTTTGAGCAGCACCTCGCAGCCCAGTTCGGTCGCGCGCAGCGACGCCGCGGTGTCGGTGGTGAAGAACGGGTTCCCGGTTCCTGCGGCGAGCACGACGACGCGCCCCTTCTCGAGGTGGCGCAGTGCGCGGCGACGCACGAACGGTTCGGCGACCTGGTGGATCTCGAGCGCCGTCATGAGGCGCGCGGCGCAGCCGGCCAGTTCGATGGCTTCGGTCAGCGCGATGCCGTTGATGACGGTGCCGAGCATGCCCATGTAGTCCGCGCTGGCGCGGTGGGCGCCGAGCTGGCTGAACTGGGCGCCGCGCAGGATGTTCCCGCCGCCGCACACCACCGCCACCTCGACTCCGGTGGCCGCCACCGCAGCGAGCTGCGTCGCGACGAGGTTGACCGAGTCGGGATCGATGCCGTGGCCCGTTGCGGGCTCGCCGAGCGACTCGCCGGACAGCTTCAGGAGAACGCGTCGGTAGCCCATGGCGAACAGTGGAACAGACGGGGGCCCCCACATGCCACACCGGCGGCGCTCGAAGGAGCGCCGCCGGTGCTTTCAGGCCTCGAAACTCGCAGGACGCTCCCACTCGCGGTGAGTGAGCAGGCCTGCTCTCGAACATGCGCCGACCGCGTCAGCGATTGGGCCATGGGCACCTGACGGAGCCATGTCCCGCGCGGAGCGTCGACTTCGAATTGCTACGTCAGATCTCGAAGACGGCGAACGTGCTCAGGACCGATCCGGCACCGAGCTCGTTCGTGATGGCCTTCTGGACGCTCACGGCGTTGTCGAAGATCCAGGCCTGCTCGACGAGGCAGACTTCCTTGAAGTAGGCCTTCATCTTTCCGTCGACGATCTTCTCGCGCATGTTCTCGGGCTTGGACTTGAGCTCCTCGCCCTCGAGGTGCACGGCGCGCTCGCGTGCGATGACGTCCGCGGGCACGTCGGCCGGAACCATGTAGGCCGCCTTCGTGAACGCGATGTGCTGGCACAGGCGCGTGAGGAACGTCTCGGCCTTCGCGCGATCGGCGGTCGTCTTCACGGCGGCGATCGCGCCGACCTTGAAGTTGTGGTGCACGTACGTGCCCACGTAGCCGCCGTCCGCGACGAGCTTGGAGACGCGCGAGAGCACGATGTTCTCGCCCAGCTTGGCGATCACCTGCGTGAGGTCGTCGGCGACGCTGCCGGCACCGACCTTCGACGTCTTGAAGGCCTCGAGCGCTTCACCCTGGGGCAACTTCGCCGCCAGGGCCGCGGTGACGTAGCGTTCCATCATCGCCGTGAAGTCCGGCGTGTTCGCGACGAAGTCCGTCTCGCAACGCACCGCGACCAGCGCGCCGCTCTTGCCGTCGGCGGCGATGCGCGAGATCACGCGACCTTCGGAGGTCTCGCGACCGGCCTTCTTCGCGGCCGTCTTGAGGCCCTGCTTGCGCAGGTGGTCGAGGGCGGCATCCATGTCGCCGCCCGCGGCCTCGAGGGCCTTCTTGCAGTCCATCATCGCCGCGCCGGACTTGTCCCGGAGTTCGCGGACGTGGTTGGCAGAGATCGTCATGGTTCGTGTTCCTCGTGGGTGGTCGGTGCCTGCGCTCAGGCGTTCTTGTCGCCTTCGGCGGCGGCCGGTTGAGCCGGACGCGGCGGACGGTTGCCGCGCGTCGGGCGCGGTTCGTCGCCCATCGGCATGTCGTCGGTGCGCTCCGCGGCACCGACCGAAGCGAGACGCTCGCGAGCGTTCGCCGCACCTTCCTCGACCGCCGTGACGAGGTTCTCGATGAGCACGCGCACCGACTTGAGCGAGTCGTCGTTGCCCGGGATCACGATGTCGCAGCCGTCCGGATCGCAGTCCGTGTCGACGAGGCCGATGACGGCCATGCCCATGCGACGCGCTTCGCGCACCGCGTTGTATTCACGGCTCGGGTCGACGATCACCATCGCGCCCGGGACGCTGTTCATCTCGCGGATGCCGCCGAGGTTGCGGTTGATCTTGCGCATCTCGCGGCGCAGGCTCGAGACGTGCTTCTTCGAGTACTGGCCGATCGAGCCGTCCTCGATCATGCGCTCGAGTTCTTCGAGGCGACGCAGACGGCTGCGGATGACGCCGAAGTTCGTGAGCGTGCCGCCGATCCAACGCTCGGTGACGACCGGCATGCCGGTGCGCTCACCCGCTTCGCGCACGACGCCCTTCACTTGGCGCTTCGTGCCGACCCACAGGATCTGCGCACCTTCCGCGGCCAGGTGGTAGAGGAAGTTGCGCGCGCGCAGCATCCCGCGCACGGTCTCGCGCAGGTCGATGATGTGGATCGAGTTGCGGCGCGAGTGGATGTACTTCGCCATCTTCGGGTTCCAACGCGAGGCGTGGCAACCGAAGTGGACACCGGCTGAAATGAGCTCTTCGACAGTCGTGTTCATGGACGGATCCGATGTGGTGAGGACGCTCGCACCGCGGTGTGAGTCGCCTCGCTGACGGCCGCGACACCTCGTGCCATGCACGACATCCCGTGTCGTGCGAGACCCTAGGGCTCGCGGACGCTGCGGCGTCGATCGCGACGGCGGAAGTGCCGGAACGAACGCAGCCGTTCCACGCACCGGGGGACGACGACGTCGCATGTCCTTGCCGGTCCGGGAGGAGGGATCGCTCCGCTCGCGGACCCTTGCGCAGCACCGTGGGGTGCAGCGCTCGAGGAGGGCTGACGTCGCCGTTCGCCGGCGAAGTGGGCGGGAGAGAATAGCGGCCGATCCGCCCTCCCACCAGCGCGCCGTCCGGCGCCGCGACCCAAGGCCGGCACCGAAGCTGTGTGCGTTCGCCTCCCCGGACGGTGCTCGGCGAGGGATACTCGGGGCGGATGGAACCGGGTCCCGTTCTCCTGGCCTGCGACCACGCGGGCGGATTGCTCGCGCGCAAGCTCACGCTCGGCCTGCCCGACGGTCTGCGGCTGGTGCTGTCGACGAGTCTGGCCGCGTCCCTCGAGAGCCTGCGCCGCGAACGCCCCGAGGTCGTGGCCATCGACCCCCTGACGCCCGGCGGACGCGGCGAGTTCGAGCTGCTCGCGGCCAGCGGCGCGCGCCATCTGCCGGTGCTGCTCGTCGGTCGCCACGACGAGATCGAGAGCCTGGCGACCCGCGGCGACGTGAACTCGCCGTGGGACCTGATCGACCGCCACGCCCATCCGGGCGAGTTCCGCCTGCGCATCGAACGGCTGTGGCGCGAGGCGCGCCTGCGGCGCGAGGTCGGCGAGCTGCGGCATCGCGCGTCGCACGACGACCGCACGGATCTCCTGCGACCGGCAGCCTTCGAACAGGTGCT
>JBIKNC010000056.1:0-21084 GCA_044358925.1 Planctomycetota bacterium
GCGCCGGCTCCGCGGTCGACACGGAGTGCGGAATCTGGCGACAGGGTGCCTGGCACCGTACGCGCCAACCCCTCGCGCCACGGGCTAGACTCGCGCCCGATGACGAGCCGACCGCCGGACCGTGAGCAGTGCGACCCCGCGGACACCCTCGCACCCGCGCCGAGCGCCCTCGCCCGCCGCATCGCGCACGCCGCCGAAGTGCTGCGCGCCGAAGCCGCGGCCATCTCCGGCCTCGAAGCGCGCCTCGACACCCACTTCGGCGCCGCCGTCGACGCGGTGCTCGCCTGCACCGGCTCGGTCGTCGTCACCGGCATGGGCAAGGCCGGCCTCGTCGGCGCGAAGATCAGCGCCACCCTCGCATCGACGGGCACGCCGTCCATCTCGCTGCACCCCGGCGAAGCGCTGCACGGCGACCTCGGCCGCGTGCGCGCGAACGACCTCCTCCTCGCGCTCTCCAACTCCGGCGAGACCGCCGAGATCAAAGCACTCCTGCCCGCCACCAAACGCATCGGCGCGAAGATCGTCGCCATCACCGAGAGCCACGACTCGACCCTCGGCCGCTTCGCCGACGTGGTCCTCGCGATGGGCCCGGTGAGCGAAGCGTGCCCCCTCGGCCTCGCCCCCACCGCCAGCACGAGCGCGATGCTCGCACTCGGCGACGCGCTCGCGATGGTCGTCAGCAAGGAGCGCGGCTTCAGTCGCGAGGACTACGCGCGCTACCACCCCGCCGGCTCCCTCGGCCGCAAACTCATGCGTGTGCGCGAAGTGATGCGCACCGGCAACGAGTTGCCGCTCGTTCCGACCGGCACGCCCCTCGCCGAAGTCCTGCGCGTCATCAGCCGCACACCCGGCCGCCCCGGCGCAGCGCTCGTCGTCGAGCCCTCCGGCCAACTCGCCGGCGTCTTCACCGACGGCGACCTGCGACGTTGGTTGTCGCAATCCGCCGGCGACCCGCGCGCGACGATCGTCGACGAGCACATGGGCCGCACGCCCAAGTGGATCGGCCCCGACAAACTCGTGGACGAGGCGATGGCGATCCTGAAGGAGTTCCGCATCGACCAGTTGCCCGTGCTCGACGAGCAGCGCCGCCCGATGGGATTGCTGGACGTGCAGGACGTGCTCGACCTGCGGCTGTGAGCGACGGCCGTCGATGGACACGGCGCCGACGACGGAGACTGTGCACGACCTCGACACGCTCGCGGGTCCGGCGCTGTCGCGCCGCGACACGCGCACCATGAAAAACGAGCGCTCGGTGCTCATTTTTCATGGTCGCGTGGCGCGTTGACTCGATCTTCGTCGAGTCCGACGCCGGCAGACGCTTTGGACATCGGTAAGAGTCGTCTCGGGGACCGATCAGCGCAGATCGACGGAGCGGTCCACGAACACCGGCGCGCTCGCGACGAGGCGCGGACCGTCGAGGACGTGCTCGTACTCCCAGTACTCGAAGCGGTGCAGGCCGGCGGGCAGGTAGAGCTCGAAGTCGCGCTCCGCGTGGCCGAGTTGGAAGACCACAGGACCGCGGCGCCGTTGCATGCCGAGCGAGATCCAGTGAATGCCGACTTCCTCGTGGCGGCCGAGTCGCGTTCCCGTCGTGGCGGACCGAAGCGGCATCACCACGAACAGCGCGCGCTGCGCGCCTTGGGCGGTCGGCGGCGCGTCGATCGAGATGCAGACCTGGAAGCACTCGCACGAGAAGAGGGCGAGGTCTTGGTCGCGCTCGATCGCGGCCATCAGTTCTTCGGCGCGCGGGGTCGCTGGCCTCGTGAAGACGTACCAGCGGTCGGCGGTGCTCCACGAGAACAGGTCGACGGTCGTGCCGGTCGCGACTTCGAGTGCGTGGTAGGGAAACAGGAAAGGCCCGTCCGAGCTGTTCTCGTAGTCGCTTTCGCCGATCACGACTTCATGGGTCGTGGCGACCGGGCACTCGATGTGCAGCGAAGCGACGCGCGGCGCTTCGACGAGTTGCACGGTGCCGATGTCGCCGATGACGGCGCCGTCTTCGCCGCCTTCGAAGACGAGTGTGCCCACGGCGCGCCGAGCGCTGTGCGCAGCGGTGGCGAAAAAGTCGTGGGACACCGATCCCCGCGGCGTGAGGGTCCAGGCGAGCTCGGTGCCGCGGCTCTTTCGACGAGTTGCACAGAAATCGAAAGCGCCCGACGCGTCCGTGGTCACCGTCACACCGAACGCCGTCCCGGACGGCTGCGAGAACACGACGCGGGAGCCGAACGTGACCTCGCCGACGTACGGCTCGCCATCCACGTCGAGCAGTCGGCCGACGACGCGCGGTTCGTCGAACACAGCCGGCGCGGAGCCTGCTGTCGACAGCGCGAGCGCAGCAGCGAGCAGCGCTGACGAGAGTGCAAGACGTGCGGCGAGCATCGCCACGACGGTAACGCATCGCGCCATGCGCTGGGGGCGCGCGGCGCACGCGCGCCGGAGCGCTTCAGCGCAGTTCGACGTCGCGCTCCACGAACACCGGTGCGGTTGCGGCGCGGAGCGGGCCGTCGGACACGTGTTCCCTCCGCCAGTACTCGATGCGATGGATGCCAGCGTGAAGATAGAGCTCGAATTCGTGACTCGAGAGCAAGAGGCGGTGGATGGTGGCGCCGTGGCGCGCGGGCACTTCGAAGTTCACGATCCACTCGCGCGCGGGATCGCGCGTGGGGTCGACGACGATCGCGCTCGGAGTGACGGCAGCCGTGATGGGCTGGACGACGAGGCGTGCACTGCGCGCGTCGACGGTGGGCGGCGGCAGGTCGATGGTGACGCAGACGCGCAAGAGTTCGCGCGAGGTCAAGACGAGGTCGTTACCGCGCTCGACGACGGCCGTGAGCGCTTCGGCGCGCGGGCTCGCTGGATCCGTGAAGACGCGCCAGCGAGTGGCGGTGCTCCACGAGAACAACTCGATGGTGCTTCCGGTCGCGACGCTGAACGGCTCGGTGTGCGGGTAGTCGAACGGCCCGTACTTCGACGGACCGAAATCGCTCTCGTCCAACACGACGGCGTGCGTCGTCGCGACGGGGCCGTCGATGCGCAGCGAAGCGACACGCGGTGGTTCGAGGAGTTGCGCGATGCCGATGTCACCGATGACGGCGCCGTCTGCGCCGCTTTCGAAGGTGAGGGTGCCGACCGAGCGGCGGGCGTCTTTGCCCGCGAGGACGAAGTCGACACTCGGCGCCGCATCGTCGGGTGCGATGCTCCACGTCAGGTCGGTTCCCGGCCTGTGAACGCGCGGCGCGCGCAACTCGAAGTCGAACGCGCCCGTCGCGTCGGTGCTCGCCCAGACGTTCAAGGACGTCGACGACGAGTCCGGGAAATCGAAGCTGGTGCTCAGCGTGAACCCGCCGACGAACGGCTCACCACCCACGTCGAGGAGGCGGCCGACGATGTGCGGGCGAGCGCGGCGCGGCTCCAGCAGCGCTGACGGCTGCGTCGCCGGTTGAAGCAGAGCATCGTGCGCGAGCGACGCGAAACCTCCGATCGCGAGCGCGGCCGCGAGGACCGTCGACGAGAGCGCGAGGCGAGCGGCGAGCATGAGCGCGAGGGTAACGCGGCGCCCAGGATCTGCGCGGCGCAGTAGGCTCGGGCGCATGGCAGCAGCCCTGCGACCGCGGTTCGAAGCACGCGTGGACGGCGCGCCGCAGGACGTGCTCGCGCGGGTGCGGGCGCGGCTCGAAGCGGCGCAGCGCGGGTATGTCGTGCGGGTGGTCGGCGCGCACCTCGACGTGTGTGTCGCGGCGGCGGAGCGGCGCGTGTTCTCGCCGTGTGTGCACGTCGAGTGCGTGGCGGATGCGGGCGCGGAGCGCGGCGCGGACGCGGCTGCCGATCACGGCGGCGGCGCGGCGACGCGCGTGCACGGTCTCGTCGGGCCCATGCCGCACGTGTGGACGATGTATGCGTGCGGAGCGTTGATCGCGGGGCTCGGAGCGCTCTTCGCTGCGATGCTCGGTTGGTCGCAGATGCTCGTCGACGAAGCGCCGTGGGGTCTGTGGGCGGCGGCGGCACTGGGCCTGTGCGTCGCGGCGCTGTGGTTCGGCGCGCAGGTCGGGCAGCGGCTCGCGAGCGCGCAGACGGACGAGCTGCGCGGGCACGTGCTCGCGGCGCTCGATGCGAAGTGATGCGCGCGCGGCGACGCTCGTTCAGCGCGCCAACACGACGCCCGCGAACACCGCCGTCGCGTCGGTCGTGATCGAGCCCGCGACGCGCCGCTCCGCGAGCGGCACCACGCGCGCCTCGAAACGCGCGCGCGGCTCGTCGAGCTCGATCTCGACCTCGTGCAGCTCGAGCAACCGCCCGACCTCGGCGGCGACGGCCTTGTAGACGGCTTCTTTCGCGGCGAAGTGGAGCTTCGCGCGGCGCAAGAGGTCGGGGCCCGCGAGCCGTGTTCGTTCGCGCGGCGTGAGCACGGTCGACACGAGGTCGGCGGCCAGCGGGTCGGCGCTCTCCACGTCGATGCCGATCGCACGCAGGTCCGCTGTGCGCGCGACGGCGACCAGACACAGGCCGGCGCCGTGCGAGATCGAGCCGGTGAAGCCGCTCGGCCACAGCGGCGCGCGCGTCGGCGCCGTGAGGAGCGGCGCGTTCGGCGCGCCGAGTCCGCCGAGCAGCGCATGCGCGAGCCGCCGCCCCGCCGCGAACTCGGCGCGGCGCGCGGGCACGGCGCGTTCGACGAGCGCGGCTTCGGCGGCGTGCGCGAACGTCGCGTCGTTGCCGATCGGCTCACACGCGAAACGCAAGCGCGGCGCGTGTTCGTCGAACAGCCGCCGCGCGAGCTCGGTCGCGGACGCGCGGCGCGGGAGCACGTCGGCGAACACGAAGCCGTCGCGCTCGATCACTTCGCCGACCTCGACGTCGAGCGGCTCGCGAAACTGCGGCCCCGCGTGCACGAACGTGTGGAACTCGCCGTTCTCGCCGCACGGATCCACTCCAATCGGCAGTTCGGCGAGGAGCCGCTCGTCGAACGCGCGCCCCGCGAACGACGCGGGCACCTTGCGCGGATCGACGCACGTGAGCACGGCGCGCTGGCCGCTCGCGATCATCGCGCGCGCCAGGTCGCGCGTGTCGCGCCCCCACAGCGGAAAGAGCGACCCGAGGCCGAGGCGTTCGTTGTTGCGCTCGCGGTAGGCGCGCACGTCCTCGAGGAACAGGTCGCCGAACGCGACGGCTTCGACGCCGGCGGCGACCTCTGGCTCGAGTGCCGCGCGCACGGCGGCTTCGTACTGCTCGTTCGAGCACGGATACGGAATGTCGATCTCGACCAGCGGCAGCCCGACCGCGCGCGCCTGCGCCCGCAGCAGTTCGCGGCGGACGGCGTGCATCGCGACGCGTTCGTGGGTCGCGTTGACGCTCGTGAGCAGGCCGCGGATCTCGATCGCCGGATCGCGCCGCAACTCGTGCAGCGCGAACGCGCTGTCCTTGCCCGAACTCCACGAGAGCAGGATGGGTCGCGCGCGCATGTGCGGAGCCTCCGGGATCGACCGGTGCCGCGTCGAGAGTCCGGCGCAAGATTTCGCGGATGACCCGACACCGGAGCGGGGTCAGCGCGATCTCCCCGGGCGGGTGGGGGCTGGGGATGGGAAGGCGGGCGCTCGAGCCGCGAAGAGCCGCCGATCGCGTGATTCGCGCCGCGCTTCGCTCGGGGTGCAGGACCGCTACGGCGTGTCGTGGCAGCTCGTCGGCGGCCATTCGTCTGCGGCCATGCGGGCGCGCTACCCTCGCGCGATGCCGCTGCAGATCCCGACCGCTGAACTCGCGCGCGTGCGCCTCCTCGCGCTCGACGTCGACGGGACGCTCACGACCGGCGCGGTCACGTACATCGACGACGGGCGCGAACTCGTGGCGTTCGACGTGCGCGACGGCCAAGGCCTGGTGTGGCTGCGGATGGCGGGCGTCGCGGTCGTGTGGATCACGGGGCGCGGGTGCGCGGCGACGCGGCGGCGGGCGGAGGAACTCGGCGTCGTGAAGCTGCTCGAACGCGCGGGGCCGAAGGCGGCGGTGCTGGCGAAGGTGCAAGAGGAGCTGGGCATCGGGCCCGACGCCACGGCGAGCATGGGCGACGACCTGCCCGACCTCGGGTTGTTCGAGCGCTCAGCCGTGCGCGCCGCTCCGAGCGACGCGCGGCCCGAAGTGCTCGCGGCGGCGAACTTCGTCGCGGCGACGGGCGGCGGACGGGGCGCGGTGCGCGAGTTGTGCGAGGCGATCCTGAAGGCGCAAGGTCGCTGGGAGAGCGGCCCGCGCGCCGCTCATCCGTAACGACCGATCGTACGCGTGCTCGGCATTTACTCGCGAAGGTTGTGTAGCGCCCAGTTGGCCGGCGTCAACTCGAACCACCCATCGAGAACACCGTCGTACGGCGCGAGGTCGTACATGACTACGCCGCACACAAGATTGGCGTCCGAGGAGCCCAGCAAATCGAGATCGCCCATGTGTTTGCCGGTGATCGTCACCAGTCCGAGAACAGAGTGTTCGTACGGACGCTGCTGGTCGGGCCAATCGGTGTCGAGCGGCGGAATGGGCGCGAGTGTGCCGACGGGCGCGAATGCACTCGCACGCAGGATTGCGGTTCCGGTCGTGAAGTCGACCTCGTACAACTCGCGCCCAGCCTGGGTGTGTACGAGGACACGTCCCTCGTGACCGGGAATGTGATCGAGGGCGTGCAGTCCGGAGATCTCGACGCCGGCGAGTTCGGGCGGCGCGTCGAGAACGTCGCGCTCGACGAGCGGCTGAAGGCTGAGGACGTGTTCTCCGCTCGTCGTCACGACATGCTCGGCACGGTTGACGACCAAGCGCAGGAGAACGTGGCGATGGGGCGGGCGAACGAGACGCCCGGCGACGTAGACAACGTTCTCGCCATCCGTGGTCACAGCGCTAGGGAAGCAAGCGGTCCGCTCAATTTGGTCCTTCGATGCATGGAAGTACCCGGACGACGATCGGAGGAGCGGGTTCGCGTTTCCTTCGGTGTATGCCCATTGAATCGTCACTGCAGATTCGACAGGCGAGAATCGAACCGTAGCCTTCGGTCCGATACTCCCACTGAACACTCCGTGCCAAGTCTCACCCGTATATGCCGCATGCGACGAAGGCGCGCCCGCGGGGCGTTGAGTGATCGTCCACGGCTGTTGCGGCGCGCTGACGGACTGATCGATCGAAATGGCCTCGGACTGCTCGGTTCCGCTCGTCCCTTCGCCGAGCGTGACATTTCGTGAGCCACGAGCGTACCAGCCAATGCCCGCCCCGATGACAGCCATAGATACCGCCAGCAGGAACTTGGGGGACTTGTGATGGTTGCTCATGACTACGATCCCTCGCACATGTCGCACGGAGCATTGAGCGAGAACTGAAACTCGTCGGCACCGTAGCACTGGTTGAGCATGATCGATCCGACGTCTTCAATCTCCTGAACGTATGCGCAGTCGATCTCTAGGTAGCTCGGATCTACTGTAGTGGATTCGGGATCGATTTCTGAAAGCGCGCACAGGAACTCGAGGGACTCGAGTTGAAGCATCCAGTGCTCACAAGGATCCAACTGCTGAGCATCGCTGACGATTGGACCGCTGTGCCCATGGCCTGCTCGGATGTGGTGCCATTCGTGAACAAGGATTGCCGCCTGCGACGAGACACTGTTTTTCGCTTTGAAACCGACGGACTTCCTCCCGACGCTCGAACGACCGTCCGGCCTTGGAGTCCCGTCGTCGGCCCATCGAAAGAAGTTGACGATTTTCTCGTCGAACGACTTTTGCATTTCATCAGCCGTTTGTGGGTCGGTCTGCCGAACGACTTCAAGCACGACATCGACCCAGCCGCTGTCCAACTCGTCGTCAGGATCCAAACGCGCAGCACCCGCGGGTGGGTCGACGAATGCAGTCTCTGCGGTGGTGTTCGGATTCGGAGTTCCGTCGTTCGGTGGAGCCCAGGTGTCTGAGCCACGAGCCCCGAGGACAGGAAGTCCGAGGATGGGAAGCGCAAGAGCGAAGCCGAGCGCTATCACGAATCTTGAAGTAGCAAGCTTCATCGGCTGGCGAGCCTGCGCGACCGATCAGCCATTGTCAATGGAGACCCCGGTGTGGGAGTGCCGAAGTCGTATCTCCTTCGTCGCACGGCTGGTCACCTCGACACGACCTCCCCGATGGAGCCGTGGGGTTCCGATCGACGCCACGACATGCGTCATTCATGCATGATCGAGCGCGTTCTCGGCATCTCGGACGAGCAAGCAGGTTCGAACTTCGCGGCGTGACGTGATACTGAGGGCGCTGGGGCGCCGAGCGAGCGGCCCGCGCGCCGCGCATCCGTGACGCGCGCTGCGCCGAGCGCGCCGCCGGACGGTCACGAACGAGGCGACGAACGCCGCGATGAGCATTGCTCGGCGCGGCTCAACGCGGCTCAACGCTGCTCGCGCGCATCCGGCGACGGCGCCGCGTGGCAAGCGGAGCACGAGAGCACGCCGCCCTGCAGCGCGAACGGCGGGTCGTTCGCCGCGTCGTCGTCGGCGTAGAGGTCGGCGCGCTCACGCAGTGTCGCGAGACGTTCGTCCAGGAGTTGGCGATGGGGCCAGTGCACGGTCGACGCGCGCGCCTCGGCGACGACGAGAGCGAACTCGGCACCGGCGACGTCTCCGGATTTGAGTCGGCAGTCGGCGAGCGCGACGAGGAACGCCGCGACGTTGTGCGGCCAGCGCGGATGGTCCTGGCCGGCGCGCTCGTCGCCGCACGCGAACGCGGCGTCCATCGCGGCCAGCGCGGAGAGGAAGCGCGGGTCGGTGCGCGGCAGATCGAAGGCGGCGATGGCGAGCGGCACCGAATGGAAACACGGGTCCGCGGCGGCCAGCTCTTGGAGTCGCGCCACGGCGGTCGCCTGGCCCGCTTCGTCGTGCTCGAAGTCGGCGATCGCCTTCGCCGCACTCGCGCGCCAACCGGCGATGCGCGTGTCGTCGGGATCGGCTGCGGCGGCGCGCGCGAGCCAGTGCTCGGCGAGCACGGCGTGGCTGTGGCGAATCGTCGGCTCACCGCCGCCCTCCGCCATGGCCCACAGGTGCGCGAGCCCGGTGGTCAGCACCTCGCGGTCCTTGGCATCGACGGCGAGCGCCCGCTCCGACAGTCGCGCGAGTGCTTCGTCGCGGCGCTGCGGCTGGTGTTGGAACGTGTCCCAGAAGAACGCGAGCGCGTCGCCGGCGGCGCGGTTCGGCTCGCGCTCGCTCTCCTGCCCGTTCACGTGTGCAGTCGCCGCCTCCGTCGTCGGCACCTCGACGAGCGCCGCGACCAGACAACCGCCGGCGACGACCGCACTCGCGATCCAGTTCCAGGCGCTCATCGAGCGACCTCCGTGCCGCACACGCTCTCGATGCGCCACACGCAGTCGACGGCCGACGCGCCCATGAAGCCAGAGATGTCGAGGATCGTCAGCATCTGCATCTCTGCCCAGTCCGGTTGCTCGGGCACCTGCTTGCCGGAGTTCTGGAACGGGTCGGGACGCACGTCGGCCGCGGCGAGCGTGAAAAGGGTCGCCTCCGTCGTCGCTTGGATGGACGGGAACGACCACACGACGCCCTGCGCGTCCGTGAGGCAGACCCACAGGCGCTGCTTCGCGGCCGCCGACAGCCGGAGAGCGATCGTGTCGAGAGCGGTGCAGCTCCCAGGCGCGAGTTCGAACGCGACGCCCGCCGCCGTTCCGCCCTCGCGGCGGTAGCTCACCTCCATCGCCCCGCCGTCGCCAGCGCGCGCGACCGTCACGCCGTCGCGGATCGGGTACCAGCCCTTCTCGTCGGCGGCCGTGTGCGGCGAGAACGACCAGCCGGCGGGAGCGGCGACCGGATCGGTGACCAGCACTGCGGCAGGCTCTTCAACCGGCGCTGCGACGGGCGCCGCTGCAGCGGTGTCGGTCGGTGGCGTGGCCACCACGTCGACGGCGGGCGACGCGGCGTGCTCGATCGGCTGCGAGCACGCGGCGAGGCACAAGAGGGCGCACGAAGCGATCTGGGAGACGCGAAGGCGAACGGTTTCCATCGTGGTGGCTGATTGCTGGCGTCGGTCGTTGGTCGCGACGGAGCTGTGCTGCCGTCGACGCACAGACCATCGCCTGCACGTGGGGCCGCGGCCCAGTGCCGTTGGTCACGATCCGACCCCTGACTTCCGGCAGGGGTGCGAGCGTCGTCGGCGCGCATAGAGTTGGTCGCGATGTCCATGCGCCGCGACGAATGGCAACGCCTGGCTCCGGGACTCGGCGCCATTGCCGTCGTGTGTGGTTCGGTGCTGTGGATGTCGTCGGGCACGCCCGGCGCGGTCGATGCGCCGCGGCTCGCGGCTTTCCTCGCGACGGTCGCCGCGTTCACGGTCGCCTTCGTCGTGCTGATCGTGCGTCCACCGGCCGCGCGCGGTGCGAACGCCCTCGTCGCCGCGCAGTCGGCGCTCGCGCTGCTCGCGAACTGGCTCATCCCGATGGTGCTGCCGGGCGTCGCGCTGACCGGCATCCTGCTCGCCGTCGCGGCGTCGGCCTTCGCAGCACTGCCGCGGCGCGTCGCGGTCGCGTGCATCGCGGCGCAGACCGCGCTGCTCTTCGTCATCTACGTCGCAGCCCACGACTGGCTGCTCGGCATCGCCGTCCTGGCGGCGATCGCGTACGGCGTCATGCAGGTCGTCCTCGAATCGACCCAGCGCCTCGCCACGCTCGAACGCGCACGGCGCGTCGAGCTCGAAGGCGCCATGCGCGAGTTGCGCTCGACGCAGGCGATGCTGGCCGAGACGACGCGCGCCGACCAGCGCTCCGAGATCGCGCGCAACCTACACGACGTCGTCGGCCACCAACTCGTGGCGCTCGGGCTGCAACTCGACGCGGCCGGCGCCGCCGCATCGACCGGCGAACGCACGCGCCTCGCCGAGTCGCGCGAACTCGTCCGCGCCACGCTCGCGAGCGTGCGCGAAGTCGTCGCCGGACTGCGCGACACCGACGTGGTCGATCTCGCGACCGCGCTGCGGAGCCTCGCGACCGACGGCCCCGGTCCGCGCGTCGTCGTGCACGTCGACGACGCGGCGCCGCGCATGGCGCTCGACCTGGCCGAGACGCTGCTGCGCTGCGCGCAAGAAGCGCTCACGAACGCGCGCAAACACGCCGACGCGCACGAGGTCGACATCGAACTTCGCCCCGACCGCCTCACCATCCGCGACGACGGCCGCGGCATTTGCGCGGCGCCGCCGGGCTTCGGCCTGCAGAGCATGCGGGCGCGCTGTGCGGCGCGCGGCTGCGACTTCACGATCGACAGTTCGTCGCGCGGCACGACGATCACGATCTGTTGGGACGCGGGGGACGCGGCATGAGCTCGGCCCCCATCCGCGTCGTCGTCGTCGACGACCACCAGCTCGTGCGCGAGGGGCTGGCGGCGCTCGTGAACTCGATGCCCGGCATCACCGTGGTCGGCGAGGCGGGCGACGGCCTCCTCGGCGTCGAGTTGATCGACCGCGAGCGCCCCGACGTCGCCCTCGTCGACCTCAGCATGCCGCGGCTCGACGGACTCGGGCTCCTGTCGCGCCTGCGCGACGGCGGCGTGCCCACCAAGGTCGTCGTCGTCACCACGTTCGACGACGACGTGGCGATGCTCAAGGCCACCGCGCTCGGCGCGCACGGCTTCCTGCTCAAAGACCTCGGGCGCGGCGACCTCGAGGCCGCGATCCGCGCGGTGCACGCCGGCAGCCGCGTCTTCCGACCGACCGTCACGAGCACGATCCGCAACGTCGTCCGACCGCGGCGGCGCGACACCGACCGCAGCGAGGCCATCCCGGCGCTGACCGCGCGCGAACTCGACGTCTTGCGCCTGCTCGCGGGCGGCCTCGGCAACAAACAGATCGCCTACGCCCTGCACCTCAGCGAGGGCACGGTGAAGAACCACGTCTCGGTGATCCTCGACAAGCTGCACGCGCCCGACCGCACGCGCGCGGTGCTGAAGGCGATCGAACGCGGCCTCGTGTGAGGCTCGAAGCGAGCCGAGCGAGTGCCCACCGCGGGTGCGGCTGGCGACGAGCGGCGAACGGAGAGCGGTGCGCGAGCGGCGTGACGTGATACTGAGGGCGCTGGGGCGCCGAGAGAGCGGCCCGCGCGCCGCTCATCCGTGAAACACCCCGTCGTTGCATTCGCCGCGCTGCTCGGCGGCGGTCTCGCCGTGCTGTGGTGGCTCGACACGCGCACGCCGCCCATCGCGGGCGTCGGTGAAGGGTCGGGGAACGGCCCGACGCCCGTGCGGCCGGCGCAGCCGTCGGATCGCACGACGTACGCGGTGCAGGGCGCGCTCGAGTCGATCCGCTACGTCGACACGCCGGGCGGCGGGCAGCGGCCGCGCCGCTACCACGTGCGTGCGGAGAACAGCGGGCCGACGCCGGACGGCGACATGGAGCTGCTCGACTTCTCGATCGCGCTCCACGATCCGCAGAGCGACGCGCAGGTCGCGCGCATCGAGGCGGTGCGCGGACTGATCGGTGTCGAGCCGGGCAGCGACCTCGTGGGGGTCGCGCTCACGAACGAAGCGCAGCTCGAAGACGTCGTGATCGACGTGAGTGCGGGCACGCGTTTCGCGCCGCTCTCGATCACGACCGCGACGGCGAAGGGCGATCTCGACGCGCAGCGCTTCTGGACGCCGGACCGCGCGATCGCGAAGGGCGCCGACATCGATGCGTCGGGCACCGGCCTCGACTTCAGGTTGCAGGAGGGACGCCTCGAGTTCGAGCGCGACGGCACCGCCGCCATCAAGACGCGCGACGGCCGCACGGCGCGCATGTACTCGCGCGGCGAACTCGTCTGGTTGCAGCCGCCGGGCGCCGGCGCGCGCCCGATGAAGGTCACCGCGAACGAACGCGGGCGCCTCGGGCTGTCGGGGCCGGAGGGGCTCGCGCTCAGCGCGAACACGATCGAGCTGTCGGGCGCGGCCGACCCTGAACACGCGTCGACCTTCCGCTTCCAAGAACTCGTCGCGCGCGGCGAAGTCGAACTCGTCGCCGAAGGCAACACGTTCCGCTGCCGCGAGGTGCGCTTCGTGTTGAGCGCGGACGGCGCACTCGAACGCGTGCGCCTCGTCGGCACGGTCGTCGGTGAGATCGATCTGGCGCGCATCGTGCTGCCGACGGAAAGCGCGGCGCCCGATCGGATCGACGAGCGCATCGACGCCGCAGATCGCGAACGACTCCGAACGGCCGGCACGATCACACTGTGGGGCCAAGGCCCGATGGATCTCCTCGTCGGCGCCGAGGGTCGCGAGGAAGAGGGCCGCTTCGACCTGGCCGGGCCCGCCGAACTCACATTCGAGGACACGCGCCTGTGGGCCGAAGGCGGACTCACGGGGCGGCCGGGCGCGGAGGGCGAGCCGCTCGAATTCGAGGCGTGGACGGGCGTGCGCGTCGAACACGCCGGTTGGGTCGTGCGCACCGAAGCGCTGTCGGGTTCGTGGACCGCGGCGACGGACGGGCCGGGTGCGATCGCGCTCGTCGCCCCGGGTGAAGCGCGCGCGGACGGCTTCGACGAGAGCGGCGCGCCGGTCGCACTGCGCGCGCGGCAGGGCTTCGACCTCGCGATCGACGGCGAGTCGTGGCGCGTGCCGTACGCACGCGGTGTCGACCTGTCGATCGGCGGCGAGCGGCCGCTGTCCGCGACCGCCGAGATCGTGACGGACTTCCAGGGCGACGAACTGAAGGGTCCGTCGTTCACGGCCGACGAACACGTCGAAGTGATCGTCGACGGTCAGTTCCTGCGCGGCGAGAAGCTCGTCGCGAACGGCATCGACGATCTCGTCGTCACGTCGAGCGACGAACCCGTGACCGTCGACGGACCCGGCTTGCACGCACAGGCGCGCTCGTTGCGGCGCAGCGGCGAGACGCTGATCGCAGAAGGCGACGTGAGCGCGCACGTCGAACGCGACGATCTCGTGCTCGACGTGACGGCGCAGAAACTCGAACTCTCGGGGCCGCTCGCGGCCGGCGACGAACGCCCGCTGCGCATGCGGGCGACCGGCGCGGTGCACGCGGACGTCACGTCGTTCGGAGCAAGGCTCGCCGACGGATCGCGACCGCGCACCGAACTCGAACTCGACACACCCGACCTCGAACTCAACCGCCGCGCGCTGCCGGAGAGCGCGTTCGACGAGACGGTCGTGCGCGCGCGCGACGGCATCGTTGCGAAGGTGCGCGGCGAGTTCGGCACGCATGACGTGACGGCGCGCGAGCTCGACGTGCTGGTCCTCGATCGCCTGCGCGCGGTCGAAACGGACGGCGAGTCGCTGCGGCCGGACGAGACCGAGGAACAGCGCGCCGTGCGCCTCGAAGCCGAGCGCGCCGCCGCGCTCGACGACCTGCGCGGCACTCTCGAAGCGCGCGGCGACGTCGTCGTCGCGAGCCTCGCCCCCACCGTCCTCACCGGCACCGGCGACACGTTCTTCGTCGACCACGAGGGCCGCGGCCGCCTCGTCGCGAACCCCGGCAAACGGGTCGTCGCGAAGGGCCTGCTGCCGCAGAGCGCCGAGCCGTTCGACGTCGAGGCCGGCTCGATCGAGTTCACGGCCGCCACGCTCGAAGCCTTCGACACACGCATCCACGTCGGCGATCCGACGGCCGGGCCGCTCGGCGGCGACGGCCTGCTCGTCGACCTCGTCGCGAACGCGCGCCGCGTGCGCGCCGAAGGCAACACGATCGTGTTCGAGGAGAACGTCTCGTTCTTCGGCACGACGCGCGCGCTGGAGAGCTTCACGCTGCGCTGCGCGCGCGCGACGCTCACCACGAACGCGCCCGCGGAGGGCCAGACGCGCCGCACACCGCGCGACCTCGTCGCGGAAGGCGGCGTGCGCATCGTGTTCAGCGAGGGCATCGACCTCGAAGGCGAGAAACTCACCGCGTGGGCCTTCACGCAGGTCGTGCGTGTCGAGGGTGCGCCGGCGCTCTTGCGCCGCGACGGACTGCTCCAGTACTTCACGTTCGTCGAAGTCGACACGCTCAACATGCTCATGCGCGGCGGACAGGGCTGGATCGAGCCCGCGACGCCGAGCGCTCCGACCGGAGGCTCGCGTTGACGCGTTTGCACCGCATCGTGTGGCGTGTTGTGTGGGCGCCACTCGTCTTGGTGCCGATCGCGCACACACAAGAGAGCGTGCCGGACGCGCCCGCGCCGGAAGTGCTGCCCGAAGGCACGTGGCGGCTCGGCTACGGTTCGTTCGAGTCGCTGAAGGACGGCGACGCCGATGTCATGCTCGTGCAGGACTGGCTCTACAGCCGCGGCAACGAACGCATCAGCGCCACGTGGGGCGTCTCGTGGCTGAGCGATCAGAAGCGCTACTTCGGCGGCGAGGGCTTCACGCCGGTGGCGGCGCCGAGTGACGCGAATCTGCTCGCGCAACTGCCGAGCACGCTGCGCGAGGCACTCAACTCCCCCGCCATCCTCAACGTCCGCGAGATCTACCTCGAAGGCCCCGTCGAGTACTACGTCGGCGACCGGCGCGTGTTCAGCGCCGACGCGATCTACCTCGACCGCGTCGACGGCCACGGTTGGATCGCGGGCGCACGCTACAGCATCAAAGAGCGCATCGGCGGCAGCACGTACGTCTTCAAAGTCGACGCGCGTTGGCTGCGCATCTCGGCGGACGGTTCGCTGCGCAGCAACGACGCGTCGATCACGACGAGTGAGTTCGCGGTCCCGAGCTACACGATCGAGACCGGCGACCTGCGCATGACGCCGACGGGCAACACGGAGTTCCCGTGGCGCGTGTCGATGCGCGACAACAAGATCCGGTTCGGCCGCGCGTTCGCGCTGCCGCTGCCGCCGCTCAGTTATCTCGCCGACGAAGAAGGCGAACCGACCTTCGGCGGTTTGAAAGTCGGCGACGAGGCGCGTTTCGGCACGGTGCTCGGCATCGGTTACAGCCGCGACGTGCGCGAAGAGGCCGGTGAGTGGCTGAACCGCTCGCTCGGCGGCGACCCGGACGACTTCCGCAGCCGCTTCAAAGTCGACCTCACGTACCTCGGCTCGCGCGGTTTGCTGACCGACTTCGGCTCGCGCCTCTCGAGCCCGGGCCACTACCGCTGGGACACCGACTTCGCCGTGGTGCCCGACGACGACGCCGACCGCGGCCTCGTGCGTGTTCCGGAGGACGAGCGCGACACGTGGCGAGTGTGGTTGCGCTCGCGCGGCCGCTTCAACGTCGGCCCTGGCGAATACGTCGATCTCGCCATCTCGCGCCAGAACGACCCGGCCGTGCAGTCCGAGTTCTTCGAGGACGAGTACCTCGAGTTCGAAGAACGCGAGAGCTACCTCCACTGGCGCCGCGCGCAGTTCAACCGCTTCACGAGCGTCACCGTCAGCGGCCCGCTCGACACGTTCCGCACCGAGACGATCCGCGCGCCCGAAGTGCGCCACGTCATCGAACGCAACGAGATCACGCGCGTCTTCGGCGCGCCGATCCTGTGGCGCACCGACAACCGCATCGGCTTCCTGTCGCGTGTCGAAGGCGATCCGCTCTTCGAGCCCACCTTCATGGACGGCTTCGGCGAGGTCAACACGATGCGCGTCGTCAGCGACCACCGCTTCGAGCTGCCCGTCGAGACCGGCGTGCCCGGCCTGCGCGCCATCCCGCGCATCGACGCGGGAGCCGCGGGCTGGTCGCAGGACGGCCTCGAATCGGGTGATGCGGGCCGTTCCAACGCCACCGCCGCCTTGCGCCTCGCGAGTTCCTTCTGGCGCAGGACCGGCGGGAGCGGCGCCATCGAGGCCGACATGATCCAGCTCTCGCCCTGGATCGAAGCGCGCTCCGTCTTCGCCGAGAACACGTCCGACATCCCGCCCGCCGTCTACGACCCCGACGTCGAGCTGCGCGAGTCCGGCGAGTTCCTCGAGGTCGGCCTGCGCGGCCGTTGGACGTTGCCCCAGGGCCCGTTCGAACTCGACGGCGAACTGCGCACGACCTACGCCGGCGATCAAGACGACGCACTCGGCGACCGCTGGCTGCCCGTCGCCGCGCTCGGCTCCATCGCGAGCGAGTTCGGCCCCGTCCCCTGGCGCCTCGAACACGACGGCCGCTACGACACCGACACGGGCCGCACGCGCTACACGCGCACCGCCGTCGAGCTCTTCCCCCGCGACGACCTCGACCTCGAGTTCGCCTTCTCGATGGGCCGCGACCCGGCCGACCAGAAACTCTTCGAAGCCG
The DNA here is from genome assembly GCA_044358925.1 of Planctomycetota bacterium. Lineage (GTDB taxonomy): Bacteria > Planctomycetota > UBA1135 > UBA1135 > Rohdeia. Next base: position 17,165 of record JBIKNC010000056.1, read on the forward strand.
TCACCGTGGGCGCCCTCTACCGCTTCACGCCCAAGTGGGACATCGTCGGCCGCCAGTCCTGGTCGCTCGAAGGCTCGCAGACACTTGCCAACTCGATCGGCCTGGTGCGCTACGGCCACGACCTGTTGTTCGAGATCGAGCTGCGCCGCCGAACGGGCGAGGGCACGTCGATCGGCATCTCCATCAAGCCCCTGTTCTCCGCGAAGAAGCGCAGCGAGCGGCGGATGGATGCGTTCCGGTAGACACGAGGCGGCGCGCTGAAAGGTCTGCGGCGATCGAGTGAACGGCCTCGTGTGTTGGCACGTTCACGGCACTGCGCAAAGCACCACACGAGGTGACTGCGTTGTGACCCGCGGGTACCCGCTCCACGCTCGGTGGCGCCCGCCGCCCGCCCCGCTTACCGTGTTCGGTCAGCGGCGCCCGGCAGGGGTGCGAGCGCCGAAACGATCATGATGCGACTCGCTGCACTGGGGTTCTTGGTTCCGTTCGTGGTGGCCGGTCCGGCGGTTCGGGAGGCGGCGCAGGAGAACGCCATCGAGGCGCGCTTCGAAGTGCTCGACGAGAACGGCGCGCCCATCTCCTCGGCGGAGATCGTGTGGGTGCCGGAAGACGCGGTGAAGGAGTGGGAGCTCGAGCAGCGCGGCATCGAAGGGCAGGACTGGTTCACGAAGGTGCTGCTGCTCGGGAAGACGGCGCGCACGGACACGAACGGGCGGCTCGTCATCCCGCCGTTCGAGGGCGACATCCTCGTCATCGCGCACCGCGACAATCGGTACTGGGCGGAGAACTTCTCGTTGCGCGAGTCGCCGTTCCAGTGCGCGCTGCGGTCGGTGACGCCGCTGCGGGTGCGGCTCACGGATCAGGGTGGCGCGGCGCTGCAAGGCGAGGTCGCGTTGCGCGCGTCGGACGGCGTCGAGGCGTGGGACGTGGCGACGGCGCCGCTGAGCGCGCTCGACAACATCGCGCACTTCTTCGGTGCGGATCAGTACGAGGAGGAGTTGGCGACGGGGTACTCGTTCACGATCGCGCAGGTCGGTGTGTTCAAGAACACGCCGGAGATGGAGATCGACCTCGCGAGCAAGCAGGAGGCGCCGGTGCAGTTGAAGGGGCTGCCGACCGGCACGATCGAGCTCTCGATCAACGACGCGAACGGTCAGCCGCTGCGCGGTGAGATCGAAGTCACGATCTCGGCTGTGCGCGAGGCTGGCCAGAACCGCGTGGCGCCGCCGCCGGTGCTGCGCGTGACGGACACCGGCAAGGTCACGCTGCCGCACATCGGCCTGGGCATCGAACTCGAGATCGGCGTCAAGCGGCCGTACGCGGAGCGCGCCACGCTCTTCGAAGTCGAAGGTCCGAAGAAGGGCGGCGAAGTCGTGAAGCGCACCGTCGACTACAAGGAGAGGGACGTCGTCCTGATCGGCCGCATCATCGACGAAGAGGGTGTGCCCATCGAGTTCGACAACGTCGACGTCGTGTTCACCGTCGGCAATTTCCTCGTCAAGGGCGCGGGCGAGATCACGATCCGCACGCGCAAGGACGGGCGGGTGCAGTTCCCGCTCATCTGCCGCGGGCGCGACGCGATCCAGAACGCGGACGTGCGCTTCGTGCGCAAGGTCGAGCGGCTCAACCTGCACCTCGAATACCACTGGGCGACCACGACCGTCATCGAGGCCGGCATCGTCGACCTGGGCGACATGGTCCTGAAGCGCCCGTGAGCTCAGCCGGCGCGGCGCAGCAGTGCGTCGCGCCGAGGTCGCGCGGCGAAGTACGATGCCCTCCGCCATGCACGTCGCGATCTCGATGCCCGGACTCCAGGAGTGGGTCCTGATCGGAGTCGTGGCGGTGCTCGTGTTCGGGCGGAAGCTGCCCGAGGTGATCGCGGAGGTGCTGTCGGTGGTGCGCCAGGTGCGGCGGCACATCGACGATCTGCGGCGCAGCACGGGTTTCGACCAGGACCTGCGCGAGGCGCAGCGGGCGCTCGACGACGCGCGGTCGACGGTGCGGCGCGAGGCGCGTGTGCTGACGGCGCCGGCGCCGCGCATCCAGAGTGCGAGCGACACGGTGCGGCGCGGTGTGAGGGACCTCGAGGACGAGATCCGGCGTGCGGCTCCGCCCGTCACCGGCGTGGGTGGTGCGAGCCCTGGCGAGCCGAGCCAACAGCACCTGCCGTCACAGCCTGTCGACGCGCAGCCCTCGGCGGTTCCGCGCCTCGACGCTCCGCCCTCGCCCGCCGCCAACGATCAGGCGTCGTAGCGCGGCGCGCGGTCCGGCTCGTTCGGCGCGAGCGGCGGCGGCGCCTCGACGTCGAACAGTTCCAGTCCGTTCGTCGGCGCGCGATCGAGCAGGTCGAGCGGATCGGCGTCCAGCGGCGCGATACCGCTCTCGACGCCGTCGATGGCCGCCTCGGTCTCGGCACCGACGAGTTCGACCTGCACGGCCGCGTCGCCCATGTCGAGCACGTTCGTCCAGTCGCCGTCGTCGGCCTCCTCGGCCACCTTCGCCAGCGACTCACCGACCTTCAGGTTCTCTTCGAGGTAGCGCACGTTCGCGCGCACCGAACCGACGACCGGCATCACGCGCACCGACAGGCGCGTCTCGATCTCGTCGAGCACTTCGGAGGGCACCATGCACGGCATCGCGACGACGAGCACCTTGCCGAAGCGGTCGAGCGGCACGAGCGCGTTCTGGCGCAGCATGGTCGGCTCGAACAGCGCGAGCAGTTCGCGGTCCGGGTCGTACATGTCGACCGGCATGAACGGCAAGCCGAACTTCTCCGAGCACAACAGGCCGAGTTCCCAATCGGACACGACGCCGTCGCGCACGAGCTGCTCGGTGAAGAGCGCGCCCGTCTGAACGCACTGCGCGAGGATGTGCTCGAGCGTCTTGGCCGGCACCAAGTTGCGGTCGCGCAAGGCTTCCGCGAGCAGTTCGTGGTCGAGGCGCTGCTTGTTCTTCACGGGGTGCACGGGGTGGTGCGCTGCGGCCGCCGCGAGGGGACGAGGGGCCGACGTTGAGACTTCGACCGCGGCGCGCGCGGGGCCGAAGGCGACCTGCTGCTTTTTCGAGCCGCACCCCCGGCGCGCGTAGGATCAGCGCCGATGGCGCGTGCGACGGGCGGGAACGGCGAGCGGCCGCGGCGGACGCTCGAGCGGCTCCTGTCGCGCTTGGGGCTGGCGTCGCGCACGCAGGCGCAAGCGCTGGTGCGGGGCGGGCGGGTGCGCGTCGACGGGCGCGTCGTGCGCTCGCCGGACGCGTGGGTCGACGAGGGCGCGCGCCTCGAGATCGACGGGCGCCAGGTGGTGCGCGCGGAGCCGCTGTACCTGGCGCTCAACAAGCCGCGCGGCTACGTGACGACGCTGAGCGATCCGGAGGGCGGCAAGACGGTGTACGACCTGCTGGGCCACGTGGACCGTTGGGTCGGGCCGATCGGGCGGCTCGACAAGGACACGAGCGGGCTCCTGTTGTTCACGAACGACACCGAGTTCGCGGAGCGGCTCGCCAACCCCGCGAGCAAAGTCGGCAAGACGTATCGGGTGCGCGTGGCACCGGCGCTCGGTGAGGAGCAACTCGAGCGGCTGAGGCGCGGCGTGGAACTGGACGACGGGCCGACGCGGCCGGCGGTGGTGCGCGAGATCGGCAACTGGTCGAGCTACGGCGTCGTCGAGATCGAGATCCACGAGGGCCGCAATCGCCAGGTGCGCCGCATGGTGCGCGCCGTCGGTGCGAAGGTGCGCGAGCTGCGCCGCATGGCGATCGGCAGCGTCGAACTCGGCGATCTGGCGAGTGGTGCGACGCGCGAGTTGTCGCGAGCCGAGGTCGCGCGCTTGTCCGAGAATACGGTGCCGTAGCAAAAAACCTCACGACCGCGGAGTGGCCGGGTGGAACTGCGATGTGCACGCAGGCGGCGCTTCGCGCCGCCT
>JBIKNC010000218.1:0-7269 GCA_044358925.1 Planctomycetota bacterium
CCGGCCACTCCGCGGTCGTGAGGTTTTTTGCTACGGCACCGTATTCTCGGACCCGTCAGCGCTTCTTCAGCGAGTCGCGCACGACCTGCCGACCGAACTCGGCGGCGCGCTTGCCCAACTCCTCCTCGCTCATGCCGAACGCGGCGTCGATCGCCAGCATGTCGGAGTTGCCCGAATAGTAGTTCACGACGTACTCGTAGAGCTTGCCGCGGTGCACACCGCCGTCGGCCTCGTAGAGATACATGCACGTCACGGCGGACTGCGCATAGAACAGACCGACGCCGCCGGGCTGCGTCAGCGCGCCGAGCGTCCACGTGAGCGGCAGCACGTCGAACGAGTGGTCCTCGAGTCCGCGCAGGTTCACGTGCTCGCGCCGGTAGAGCACCTTCGCCGGCAGCAGTTGGTCGTCGCGTGCGTTCGCGACGTTGTCGATGCGATCGCCGCGCGGATCGAGCGTCTCGTACTCACCCGTGTGGAAGTCCGGATCGAAGTACTGCAACAGCGACGCGAAGCCCTCGACGATCCAGTAGCCGCGCTGACCGCCGATCAAGTCGCGCTCCATGCCCTCGGGGATGCGCGGGTTGCGCACGTCGAGCCAGTGGTGCGTCAGCTCGTGCATGAGCACCTCCTTCACGCCGCGCCACGCGTCCTCCTCGCTGTTCTCGACGTAGAGGCGCGAGAGGCGCTCCGCCGGCGTGTAGAAACCGGCCGTCCATTCGAGGCCCGGACCGATCTCCTTCAAGTACTCCGCACGCGAGCCGTACAGGTAGACGACGAGCGGGTCGAACGTGTTGCGCTCGTTCTGGCCGCCGAGGAACATCGACTCGAGGATCGTGCAGAGTTGCTCGGACAGCGCGAGCGAACGCGCGATCGATCCGGCCAACTCGACCGGCGTGATGATGAAGATCTTCTTCGAGCGGTAACCGATCAGGTCCTTGCGCCAGCCGTTGACGGCTTGGTCGAGCTGCTCCTGCTCCCACGTCATGTCGCCGACCAAGTCGGTCGGCGGGAAGTGCAACTCGACCGGGTGCACGGCGTTCGTCTCGGCGAACTGCGTCCAGTCGACGACGCGGCGACCGACGGGCAACTCGACGTCCTCGGGCAGCAGCGACATCAGTTTCGCGCGCGCGCCTTCGTGCTTCGGATCGGCCTCGAGCGTCAGCGCCAGCAACTGGTAGACGTGCAGTGGCATGCGCCGCGCCGGATCGGTCGCGAAGCGCGCATCGAGCGCCGCGACCGGGTCGTCCGAGGCGGCCTCGCTCTCCGCTTCCTCGTCGTACACCGGCCGCGGCGGCGGTTCGACCCACAGCGTTTCGAGCGCCGCATACGTGATCTGTGCGCGCACGCCGTCGAGCTTGTCGAGCGCTTCCTTCGCCGCCTCGACCTGCTTCGCGCTCACCTTGCCACCACCGTCGCGCGCCTTCTCGAGCGCCTTCGAGAGCTTGTCGAGCACCTTCTCGTCCGCACCGAGTGCGTTGGCGACGTTGAAGACCTTCGACATGACCTCGGCGTCGCCGCTCTTCTCGGCCGTCGAGCAGGCCTTCTCCGCCAGCGCGATCTGCTGTTCGCGCGCGAGCGCCGCCACGCCGTCCTCCAGTGCGTCGCGGTCGGCAGCGTAGAGCACGCGCCCGTCCGCCAGACCTGCAAATGCGACATCCTTCGCGCGCCAGCCGCGTGACGTGGCGCCGACGAGCATGACTTCGAGGCTCTTGCCATCGCCTTGGAGGGCGATCGTGCCGCGCTTCTCGTCGCCGTCGCGCAGGAGCACGAGCCCCTCCTCCTCCTTCACCGGCCGCGTCACCGCGACGATGTCAGCGTTCTCCTCGACCGCGCGAACGCGGCGCCAGACCTCGATCGTCTTCTTGTCGCGCACGGCGAGGATGCACTCCTTCGCCGGGTACACGTCGACGCCTTCGAGGCGCGGCTCGCGCCACAACACGCGCTGCGTGTTCGCGTCCCACGCGAGTCCGCCGAAGTAGCCGACGGAACGCGCGAAGACCGGCGACTGCTTGAAGCGCAGCAGCTCTTCGTGCCACTTCGAGCCGGCGAGCCGCGTGGGCGTCGTCGGGTTCTGGCCGCGTTCGCTCGCGAACATCGCGACGAGCGAACGCCCGTCGATCGGGTGCTCGGTGTAGCCGATCCAACCGCGAGCGAAGATCGCGGGCTGCTGCGCGAAGTACGTCGAACCCGGCAGCAAGCCGCCGCCGACATCCGGTGCGCGCGACAGGTCGACCGCGCCCGAGAACGTCGTCGTGCCCGTTTCGAGCGCGAACTTCGCACTGCCGAACACCATCGCGAACTTGCCGTGCACGGCGACGATGTCGTCACCAGGCAGCGCGGGCGCTCCGCTCGAGCGCCGACCGATGCGGCGCGACGCCGTCACGGCTCCCGTCTCGGCGTCGATCGTCGCGAGCTTGGCCACACCCGACGCTGCTTCGTACTCGAACGCGTAGAGCGCCTTCTCGACCAGCGTGAGGTGGCCGCGGTACGCACCGGCCGTCGTCCACACGGGTTTGTTGCCCTTGGGTCCGTAACGCACGAGCGAGTCGCCCTGCGCCACCACGACGTCGTCGCCGATCAGGATCGGGTGGCCGAACGCCGCTCCTTCGACGCCCTTGATGCTGCGCGCCTTGCGCGCGCCGTTCTTGCCGATCGAGTAGACCTCGATCAGCGCCGGCGTCGTGCGCACGACGACGTTGCCGTCGATGAAAACGGGCACGACCGGCTCCGTCGCTCCGACGAGTTCCTTCGCCGCGCCGATCGCGAGGCCGTTCTCGAGGCCGAAGACCTCGAGCTGGCGGCGACCCGCCGTGTCGACCGAGACCGTGACGACGCGCGTCGCGTCGAAGACCGGCTCGCTGTCGAGCGTCCCCATCGGACGGATGTCGAGGCGCATCTCGAGCGGCCCCTCGAGCACCGCCAGCGTGTCCGTGAAGCGCGTGCGCGCGAGCGACCCGCCGAGCGCACCCCAGGTGTTGCGCGGCGCGATCGACGCATCGTCCTTGATCTGCACGTTCGCGGCCGGCTCGGACGCCACGACCGTCGGCGCGGCCGGACTGGCCTGCACGAGATCGGCCGCGTGCGGCAGAGCCGCGGGCCGTCCCCCCAGGCAGGCGAAGAAGGTCGCCACGACAGAGGCCGCGGCGGTCGAAACGAGCAGAGCGAAACGGATCTTCATGCGGTCCTGGTTCCGGGGGGCGGAAGCGAGGAGTCTAAGTGGCGCGGCGGGGTCACGCTCGGGTCAGCGCGGCGCGATCGCAGCCGTCGCGTGGGCGACCACCGAGGACGCGAGGTCGGCCGCCGAGCGTCCGAAGTGCGCCGCGAAGTCGATGGTCCGCGTGCCGCCCGAGTGGTACTCGACGACGTGTTCGAGGAGTCGCGCGCGCAGGCTGCCCCCGTCGCCGTGGAACAGATGGGACGTGAGCGCCGCGGATTGCGCGTAGAAGAGCTCGACGCCGCCCGCCGTGGCGACGTTGCCGAGGACCCACGCGCGCGGGACCGACTGCCGCGGGACGGACGCGAGTCCGACGAGCGCGCTCTGCGGCAGCTCGACCAGATCGCTCCACGGGATCAGCGCGTCCGGCGCCGCGTGGGCGACGACGTCGAGCCGCAGACTGCGCGGGTCGATCGGCGCCGTCACTCCGCGCAGCGCGTCCACGACGTGGTCCTCGACGAGCGACGCGAAGCCCTCGACGACCCAGAAGCCGGGCGTGCTCACCATGACGAGGGCGTCGTCCGGCACGAGCGGACACGCGACGTGCATCCAGTGGTGCGTCAGCTCGTGCAGCAGCGTGCGCGCCGCGTCGTCCCAGGCCTCCTCGCCATCGGGCAGGAACAGCCGCGACAGACGCGCCGCGATGTCGAAATGGCCGGCGCTCCAGGCGAGCACGTGCGCGGCTGCGGGGTCGCCGGCGCCGCTCGCCGCGAGGTACTCCTCGCGTGTGCCGTGGAGCACGATCTCGAGTTTGCGGCCGCTCGCGCGCACAGGTGTGCCGCCGGCGAACCAACTCTCGAGCAACGCACACACGTGTTCGCCGAGGGCGACACAGCGCGCGATCGCGCCGGGGCGATCGATCGCGGAGACGATGAGGAGGTGCTCGCTCTCGAAGCCGAGGACGCCGGCACGGGTCCCGGCGAGCGCGCGCACACGCTCTTGCGTCGGCGTCAGTTCAGCGGCGTTCGCGTCCGGCAGCGGCACGACGTCGACGTGGTGGGCCGACACCGCGACGGCGAAGTCGAGCCAGTCGAACAGGTCCGCGTCGTCCGCAACGGTGAGTCCGGCCGGCAGGCTGCGCGCGAGTGTCTGGCGCGCGAATTCAGAGCGCGGGTCGCGCTCGAGCACGAGCCGCACCGCCGCCGCGTGGAGTGTGTTCGTGCCCTCGTGTGGTTCGAGTGAGAGCGCGGCCGTCTCGCGCAGCGCGACGCGGCGCCGCTCGTGCGCGTCGACGAACGCCATGGCGCGGACGACGTCGCGTTCGACGAGTGCGCGCTTCTTCGCCGGCGGCTGCGCGAGTTCGTCGATCAGATCGGTGGCGTCCTCGCCGATCTCGATCGCCAGTGCGAGCACGCTTCGCAACGTGCCTGCATCGTTCGAGCGTCGCGCCGCCGCGAGGCACTCGCGGAACTCGTCGCGCGCGCGCTCGTCGAGCAACTCGTCGAGGCCCGCTTCGATCGAGGACGGCCCGCTCGCGACGACGAGGCGCCCGTCCTCGTGGCAGGCGAACTCCACGTCGGCGAGCGGCACACGTCGGCCGGTCCTGCTCGAACGGTCGACGAGTTCCGTGCCCTCGATCGCGAACGTGCCGCGCAGCGTCGTTCCGTCGGCGAAGAGGGCGAGGCCGCGCCCGGGTTCCTCGGCGGCGACGGCGTTCTCGAAACGCACATCGCGCGCCGGGTCGACCGGCCGCCAGATCTCGAGGCGTGTCGGCGAGCGCACGGCCAGCACACCGCCGTCGAGCGGGTACAGGTCGAGGCCTTCGAGTTGCGGCTCGTGCCACAGCACCTGCCGCGATTGCGGATGCCACGCTCGTCCCGCGACGAGCAACACGTCCTCCGCCCACACGGCACGTGTCGACGCGCTCACGACTTCCGGTCGGTACTCGGGACGCCCGGCGAGGATCAGCGCATCGACGTCGCCCTTCGCGAAGCCTCCACGATCGAACACCATCGCGACTTCACCGAGATTCGGTGCGTTCAGTCGCGCGAACGTCCACGGACCGTTCGACGCGGGTTCGTGCACGAGGTACAGCGGGCCTTCGATGGCCTTCACGTCGCCGTCGCAGGCCAGGCTGCGAGTCGTGGTCCCGTCGGGCAACGCATAGCCTTGTTCGTCGAACCACGCGAGGATGCGAGGCCCGTACATGGAGCCCTGAATCGTTCGATCCAGACGCGAGCGCAGCGCGATCGGCAGACCGGTCTCGAGTTTGGTGTCGAAGGTCACTCGCGAGTAGTCGCTGAAGACGCCGCGACCCTCGCGATTGAAGAAGACGGATGCGAAGCGCGCCCGCTCGGAGCGTCGCGAACCGTGCAAACCGGCGACCTTGAAACCGATCGGGTTGTCGTCGCTCACGAACAGCGAACCGAACCACTCGCCGTCGTCGAGCGGCGACTGCCAGCGCATCGACGGTTCGCGGCTCGCGGCGTCGTAGCGGAACAGACTCGAGCCGCTCGTGACGAAGAGCGTGCTGCCGAGCACGAACGGCTCGCCGAAATCGCCTTCCGGCGCATCGATGCGCGAGACGAGCGACAGGCCGCGGCGCTGTGGGCGCAACACGAGGAGTTCCTTGTCGGACGCGCGCAGGGTCACGATCCCGTTCGTGAAATCGGGAGCGAGTCCGGCGCTGCTCGTGAACTCGCGGCGACCGAACTCGCGCCCTGTCGCGAGTTCGTAGGCCACGAGGCGCCGCCGGCCCGCGCCGACGGCCAGTTCGACGAGAAGGTGGCGCGGATCGAAGAGCGGCTCGCCGACCAGGGGCGCCTCGAGGTCGACCGCCAGCGCGAGTTCGAGATCGGTCGCGCGCACCACGGCGGTCGCCGTGGCACGCGTGCGCCCCGGCGAGCCGCCGCGGCGCGGCCACGTGCCGGCCGGGGCGAGGTGCGACTCGGCCTCGATGCGCGGCAGGGTGCGATGTGTGGGTGCGTCTTGAACGCAGGCCGCGACGAGGGCGACGAGGAACCCGAAGAGCGAGTGCATGGCGAGCGCGGCGAGGGCGGCGAGGGCGCGGGATTGTTCGAGGTCCGGCGCCGATTGGCTAGCCTCTCGCAACTTCGAGGGCGGCCACGGATGCGGCGCTCCCGTTCGGGGAGCACGCGAGAGGCGCACATGAAGGAACGACGAGCGACGCATGAACGCCCTGCGACGGCGAGCGCGAGTCCGGCGGAACCGCGGCCGGTGCCGCCGCTCGTCGACGCGCCGGGTGCCGCATCGGCCTCCGCGCCGAGCGCTGCGCAGCACGATCTGGTCGCGCACCTCGAGGACCTCGCGACGACGCACGAGGACGACTTCCGCGCGTCGTCGCTGGCGGTGCGGCTCTACCGGCACAACGTCGGTTCGAAGGTGCTCGACGCGGGCTGCGGCACCGGACTGCTGTCGCTGGAGCTGCTGCGGCGTGGCTGCGACGTGACGGCGGTCGACCACGAGCCGTCGATGGTCGCGGTCAGCTCGCGCACGTTCGCGCGCGGCGGCTTCCCCGACGTCGCGGCGCAGCGCATGTCGCTCGGCGATCTCGGAGCGCTCGGCCGCGCGTCGTTCGACACCGTCTACTGCTGCGACGTCGTCGAGCACGTCGAGGACGACGGGCACGCGATGCGCGAACTCGCGAGTCTCGTGCGGCCCGGCGGGCGGCTCGTGATCACGGTGCCGGCGTGGCAGTTCCTGTACGGCGAACGCGACGTGCGCATGGGCCACTTCCGACGCTACGGCCGACGGCAGCTCGCCGATCTGGTGCGCGCGACGCCGACGCTCGAACTGGAGAGCGTGCGTTGGTGGAACGTGTCGGGCTTCGTGTTGAACGCGCTCGGTCGCAAGGTGCTGCGTTTGAAGTTCAGCGAGAAGTTCCGCTACGAGCGCAAGACGAGCGGCGCGAAGCTGCGCGCGAAGATCCTGAACCGCTGGTTCCACGTGTTCGAGAACAACGTGCCGGTGCCGTGTGGCTTGACGTTGATCGCGGTCGCGCGGCGCTCGTGACGCGTACGGTGTCAGACACCGGATCCGCCACGGCGCAGACGAAGTGCGGAATCGAGAGGCCGCGATGGATGGCGCGCTTCGCG
>JBIKNC010000192.1:0-8455 GCA_044358925.1 Planctomycetota bacterium
GCCATGCGCGCCCTCGACGTGATCCGACGCGCTGCGAATCCTGAGGCTTTTTGCTACGGCACCGTATTCTCAACGTGGCGGCTGCGTGTCGGACACCGCACGCGTCACCCCTCGCGAGTCAGGCGGCTCGACGGTTCGTGTTCAACGCTCGTGCGCCGAGCGATTCACGGCGTCACTCGCGGTACGACGCATGGCGTGCTGTGCTTGCTACCCTGCGGTCGCGCGCACCCCAGTCCTTTGCAGCGATTCATGCAGCGAACTCAGGCTTCCATCGTGTCCGCGGCACTCGCCGCGACGATTGCCAGTGCATGTGCGGCAGCGCATGCGACCCATCTCGACCGACCGACGGCGCAGGCGGCGCCTGCCGCGCACGACGTGTACGCGGGCTATCTCGACCACGCGGATCTCGGCGCGCGGTTGCGAGCGTTGGCCGCAGAGAGCCAAATCGCTCGCGTCGCCACGTACGGCACGAGCGGCGCAGGGCGCGAGCTGTGGGTCCTCACCCTCGCAGCCGATCACGAACTCGCCGCCAACCGGCCCGCGCTGTTGATCACCGCCGGCCTCGACGGGCGGCACGCGGTCGGCACCGACGTCGCGGTGCGCCTCGCGGAGAGGCTCGTGCGCGACCACGCTGCGCTGCTCGAACACGTCACGGTGCACGTGATCCCGCTCGCGAATCCCGACGGCGCCATGAGCAACCGCGGCGCGCTGAATCGCGGCCACGTCGGCACGCTGCGCGCGCTCGATCGCGACCGCGACGGGCTCCTCGACGAGGACGCGCCGAGTGATCTCGACGGCGACGGAGCGCTCCTCTCGCTGCGCCTCGTGCCCGATCTCGCGCACACACCGACGCACGTGATCGACGCGACCGATCCGCGCCTGTTGCGGCCGGCCGACCTGAAACTCGGCGAGGTCGCGACGCACGTCGTGCTGCCCGAAGCGCTCGACGCGGACGGCGACGGCGCGTTCGGTGAGGACGGGCCCGACGGCGTCGACCTCGACCGCAACTTCATGCACCTGTGGCCCGAACACGGCGCCGGCGCGGGCCCGTACCAGTTGTGTGAGAGCGAGTCGCTCGCGCTCGCGACGTTCGTGCTCGAGCACCGCCACATCACGTGGGCGCTGACGTTCGGCCGTCACGACTCGATCGTGAATCCGCTCGGTTCGGATGGCGTCGACATCAATCGCGAGGTCGTGACCGGCATCGACAAGGGCGATGCGGAGCTCTACGCCGAGTTGTCGAAGCTCTTCCGCGACACGACCGGACAGACACGCGCGCCGAAGGCCGATCTCGCCGGTTCGTTCCACGCTTGGGCTTATGCGCAGCGCGGTGTGATCGGCGCGGCGACGGTGGTGTGGGGGCGGCCGGAGCCTGTCGAAGCGGAGGCGCCCGCAGAAGAGGAAGCGCTGCCGGTCGAAGGCGCGGTCGATGAGTCGATCGTCGAGTCCACGGACGAGGGCACGCCGGTCGAGGAAGCTGCGGCCGTGGCGGCCGACGACGAGGAGGCCGAAGTGCCCGCCGAGAAGCCGCGCGGCGGCGACGCCGCCGACGAGGAGCGCGCCTGGCTCACCTATTCCGACAGCCTCGGCGGCGCGGGCTTCGTGCCGTGGCGCGCGTTCGAACATCCGACGCTCGGCGCGGTCGAGATCGGCGGCTTCGTGCCGGGCTTCCAGATGAACCCACCCGCAGCGGAACTCGACGCGCTCGCTGACAAGCAACTCGCGTTCGTCGTCGCGCTGCTCGAGCGCCGCGCGAACGTCGCCGTGCGCGGACCGCAGGTGCGCCGCCTCACGGACGGCCTGTACGAGGTGCGACTCGCGCTGGTCAACGAAGGGCGCCTGCCGACGACGACCGCGATGGGCGCGCGCGCGCGGCCCGTGCTGCCGACCGTCGTGCGCCTCGAACTCGCGCCGGAGAACGTGCTGGCCGGAGCGCTCGTCGAGCAGGTCTGGCGCCTCGCCGCCGGCGCGCGGCACGAACAGGTCTGGACGCTGCGTGTGCCCGCGGGCACGCCGCTCGAGATCGCGCTGCTCGACGACAGATACGGCGACCGTTCGATCACGTTCACCGCCGACGAGACGACCACACCGACGATCGCACCGCGCGCGAAGGAGCTGCGCTGATGAACACGTTCACCCGCCTCGCACTGGTTTCTGCCGTGCTCGTTACGAGCGCCGCACCTCTCGCCGCGCAGCAGCAGATCGCATCGCGCGTCGACATCGCGTGGAACCGCTACTACGACGTGCCCGAGGTCGACGCCCTGTTGAAGCGGCTCGTCGACGCGTACCCGGAGCTCTTGAGACTCGAGTCGATCGGGAAGAGCGTCGAGGGCCGCGACATCTGGCTCGTCACGCTCAACAACGACGCGACCGGCACACACGACACGAAGCCGGCGATGTACATCGACGGTTCGGTGCACGCGAACGAGATCCAGGCGACGGAGACGACGCTCTATGCGATCTGGTATCTCGCGAGTGCGTACGGCCAGGTGAAGTCGCTCACGGAACTCGTCGATCGCGCCGCGTTCTATTTCGTGCCGACGGTCAATCCCGACGGCCGCGCCGCGTGGTTCACCGGGCCGACGACGTCGTCGATGTACCGCAGCGGTTTGCGGCCGACGGACAACGACGACGACGGGCGGCTCGACGAGGACTCGCCGGACGACCTGACGGAGACGGGCAGCATCCACTCGATGTGGCGCAAGGACCCGCACGGCACGCACCGTCGCAGTGCGCTCGATCCCAATCGCATGGAGCGCGCGCCGGAAGGTGAGAAGGGCGAGTGGTCGTTCATCGGCTTCGAGGGCGTCGACGACGACGGCGACGGTCGCAGCGGCGAGGACAACCGCGGCGGCTACGACATGAATCGCAACTGGCCGAGCGATTGGCGCCCCGATCACGTGCAGGGCGGCGCGGGCGACCACCCGTTCAGCTATCCGGAGACGAAGGCCGTCGGTGCGTTCGTGCTGTCGCGCCCGAACATCGCGGCGGGGCAGAGTTACCACAACACCGGCGCGATGATCCTGCGCGGTCCCGGCGCGAGTTACCGCGAGGGCGTCTATCCGGCGAGTGACGTCGCGGTGTACGACGCACTCGGCCGCGCGGGCGCGGAGATGCTGCCCTTCTACAACTACTGGATCATCCACGCCGACCTGTACACGGTGCATGGCGGCTTCGTGAACTGGTTGGCCGAAGGCCTCGGCATCGTGTCGTTCACGAACGAGCTGTGGACCGAGCGCCGCATCCTCCAGAACGGCCAGGAGCCCGACGACGAACAGCGTCGGCGCTGGGACGAGCGCGTGCTGTTCGGGCAGACGCTCGAAGACCTGAAGGAGTACGACCACCCGCTGCACGGCGAGGTGCTGATCGGCGGCGGCACGAAGTTCTCGAGTCGTATCCCGCCGCCGTTCATGCTCGAGGAGGAGTGCCACCGCAACTTCGCGTTCACGATGTTCCACGCGGCGCACATGCCGGTGCTCACGATCCCGTGGATCGAAGTCGTCGACCTGGGCGACGGGCTGTGGCAGATCACGGCGGAGATCGAGAACGACAAGCTCATCCCGACGCGCACCGCGATCGCCGCGAACAACAGGATCGGTCGGCCGGACCTCGTGACGTTGTCGGGCGACGGACTCGACGTCGTCGCGGCGGGTTCGATGCGCCACCGCCTCGACCGCACGCTCACGCCGATACCGGAGCGCCCCGCGCGCATCCTGTCGGAGTCGGGCGTGCCGAGCGAAGGCCGCAGCACCTACCGCTGGTTCGTGCGCGGAGCGGCGGGCAGCGAGGTGACGCTCAGCTACGACGCAGAGAAGGCGACCGACGTGTCGCGTACGTTCGCGCTGGTCGCAGGCGAGGTCACGGTACCCGAGTAGTTGGAGCGGTCGGTCGTACGGTTCGCGCGCGCTGTGGCGGCGAACCCGTGCGACATTCCGCCGCGCTGAAAGTGCGTTCACGTCGACGCGTCGTCCAACTCGTGGAATCGCGGCGCGTGTGAGGGCGGTGTGCGATGCTCGAAGCCGCTTCGAGGCGGCGTGCGCGCGCTTCGAGCGGTCGGGCACGCCAGTTGACGGCGCAAGGAGCGCGTCGTGTGTCGCCGGGGTCTTTCCGACAGAGGTTGTCGGCGCCCGAGCGGCACGCGTGGCGCGCCGTCCCGCTCCCGACATGATCCCTCTCCGCTCGGTCCTTCGATCTTCGTGTGTCGCCGCCGCCCTCGTCGCGTCGACGCCCGCCCTCTGCGCGCAGACCTCGCTCACCTACGACAAACCGGCAGCGCCCGACGCGACGAGCGGCGTCGCAGCCGGTACACAACGCAATCCGCGTTCGGACTCGAACGGCAGTCACACGTTCGTCGTGTGGAGCGACGACCGCACCTCCGTCGACGCGTCGTTCCGCCAGTCGGGCGACGACGTGTACGGCGTGATGCTCGACGCCCAAGGTCAGCCGGTCGGAGCCGCGCCGATCCGCGTGGCCGACGGCGCCGGTGAACAGCGCCGCCCGCAGGTCGCGTGGAACGGCAACTCGTGGCTCGTGGTGTGGAACGAACAGCAGCCGGTCGGCTTCGGCTACGAGTGGCGACTGCACGCGCGCCGTGTCGCGACGGACGGGACGTTGCTCGACGCCGTCGCATTCGAGTTGCCGATGAAGAGCAGCGGCGAGCTGTATTTCGACGTCGAACGTCTGGGCGGCGACTGGGTCGTCATGACGGAGGGTGCGAACGACGGCGCGTCGGGCATCGAGGTCCTGCGTGTCGCATCGAACGGCACGTTGATCGACGCGGCGCCGATCGAACTCGTCTCGCAGAGCGTGTTCCTGTTCCTCGACGCCAACGTCGAGGTCGCGGGGAATCGGCTGTTGCTCGTGTACGGCACGATCTCCGGCCTCGTCGGTCAGCTCCACGACTTCCAGCTCCAACCGGTCGGTGCGCCGCTGAGCATCCCGACGGTCTTCGCCGCGTCGAGCGGCACGAACTTCTACTTCGTGTGGCACGACGGCACGAACATGCGCGGCACGCCGATGGACACGAACGGCGTGTTGCAGCAGCCGAACGGCATCGTGATCGCGTCCGGCGCGCAGGTCACCGGAGCACCGGGTTTCGCATCGATCGCGTGGGACGGCGCGGCTTGGTGGCTCGGTTGGCAGCACGTGCTCGACGGCATCGAGGTGCAGCGCGTGCGTCCGAACGGGCTGCCGCTCGGCACGCCGATCAAGGTCGACCCGGCGAACGCGGACTTCCATGACGTGCCGGCCGTCTGCGCGCGACCCGGCGGCGGCGCGCAACTCGTCTGGTCCGACATCGTCGGTCTGCCCGTTCCGTCGTGGGACGTGTTCGGACTGACCGTCACGAGCCAGGGCGTGCCGAGCGCCGCCACCGTCCTCTCGAACTCGGCGCCGAGCCACGCGCGCACCGAACTCGCCGCGGGCCCGAACGGGACGCTGCTGGCGACGTGTGTCGCCCACACGTCGAACCTGTACTCGCTGCTCGCCTGGCGACTCGACGCGTTCGGCAACGCGCTCGAGGCTCCGATCGTGCTCGACACGGGCAACCAGCTAGGCGCGGGCGGCGCGGCGTGGAACGGTTCGGTGTGGCTCGTCACGTGGACGAGCGGTAACGAGGTCCGCGTGCGACGCCACGACAGTGCGCTCGCGCCGATCGACCCCGCGCCGATCGTCGTCATGTCGGGTGTCGAGCCCGACGTCGAAGCACTCGGCACCGACTTCCTCGTCGCAGCGGGTCGCTTCGGGACCCTGCCGATGACGATCGGCATCAGTGGCGTGCGCATCGACGGAACGAGCGGCGCCATCCTCGACGCCGCGCCGATCTTCCTCGGACTCAACTACTCGCGGCTGCCGCGCGTCGTGGCGCTCGGCGGACGTTGGCTCGTCGTCTGGCAACGCAACTTCTCGTTCAACGACTCGCAGGGCCAAGTCGAAGCCGCCTTCGTCGCGGCGAACGGAGCGACGAGCGGTTCGTTCCCGGTGACGACGTTCACCGGCGGACAACCGGACGTCGCCGTGAACGGCAACGAGGCGCTCGTCGTGTGGCGCCAGAACTCGCTCGCGAATGCGCAGAACTCGATCCGCGGACGCCGCATCGACGCAGCGGGTCAGTTCCTCGGCGCGGACTTCCTCGTCGCCGACGCCGTCGGTCGTCAACTCGATCCGGCCGTCGCGTTCGACGGCGTGAACTACGTCGTGGCGTTCGAAGACATGCGTGAGCAGCTCTTCGAACTCGACGAACGCACCGGCATCCATGCCACGCGCGTCACACCCGCCGGCACCGTCGTCGATCCCGCCGGCTTCCGCGTCTGGTCGATCGACGAACAGGTTCAGGACCCGGCCGTCGTCACGTCGGGCATCGACGTCGTCGTCCTCGGCGTGCGTTTCGACACCACTCCCGGCGTCGCCGCGTGGCACTCGACCGCGCGCCGCATCGGCCACTGGCAGGACGTCGGCGCCGCGCTGCCGGGCGCACTCGGCGGACCGGTGCTCGACGCGCGCGGCCCTTTCCTCTTCACGTCGCCGCTCGAGTTCCAACTCTCGAACGCCGTCGCGGGCACGTTCGGCTGGTTCGTCGTCGGCGCGAGCGAGTTGGCCCTGCCGATCTTCGGTGGTGTGCTCACGCCCGCGCCCGACCTCTTGCTGCCGCTCGCCACGGACGTGACCGGCCATGCGAGCCTCGTGCGCACCGTGCCGTTCACGCCGACGCCGGGTTCACAGTTGTGGCTGCAGGCCTGGCTGCTCGACCCGACGGCGCCGCAAGGACTCGCGGCGTCGAACGCGGTCGTGAGTACGGCGCTCTGAAGCCGGTGCCGTGAACACGGCGGCGCGTCGTCAGCGCGCCGCGTAGAACGCGCCCAGGTCGCCCGCGAGCTTCTCGTGGTCGGCGCGGCGCACGTACATCATGTGGCCCGCGTCGTAGTAGGCCATCTGCACGTTGCCGCGCAGCTCCGCGGGCAACTGCAGGTGGTCGAACGTGTACTCGGTCGCGAAGAACGGCGTCGCGAGGTCGTGGTAGCCGTTCGCGACGAACACACGCAGCGCCTTGTTGCGGTTCATCGCGCGGCGCAGGTCCTCGCCGACGTTGAGGTACTCGTTGTTCGCGGGGCCGTACTTCCAGGGCTGCACGCGGCCGGTGAGGATCTCGTAGGGCAGGTCGTTCTCGAAGAGCAGCTCTTCGCGCACGTACTGGTTCAAAGCCATCGAGTACGCGCCGAGGATGGCGGACATCGACGGGTCGTATTCGTTGCGCTCGCCGGCCGAGTCGCGGTCGGTGCCGACGTAACGACCGTCGAGGCGGCCGACCGTCAGGCCGTCGGCGCGGCGCAGCTCCTTGCAGAAGCGGCCGATCTCGATGCGCAGGTTGGCGGCGAGGAGCCACTCGATCGAGAGGCCGGTGAACTCGTGGAGTTTCTGTGCGATGGCGCGGCGCTCCGCATCGGTGAGCGCGTCGCCCTTCATCAGCGCGAGCGTGTACTCGGTGCTCGCGAAGGCGCGCACGCGTTCGAGGAACGCTGTTTGGTCGCCGGCTTCGACCTTTCCATGGAAGGCCGCGATCGCCGCGTACGTCGGCAGGAACAGCGCGTACGGCAGGTCGTTGCCCTCGTCGAAGCGCGCGGTCTGCCAGTTGAGGATCGACGAGACGAGGACGAGGCCGCTCGGGTAGAGGCCGTAGCGCTCTTGCAGGTGGTGCGCGAGCGCCGCGGCGCGCGCCGTGCCGTAACTCTCGCCCGCGAGGTACACCGGACGATTCCACGCTTTCGCGCGCGTCGTGAAGAGCCGGATGAACGCTCCGACCGACTCGACGTCCTCCGTGACGCCGTGGAACTCGCCGTCGTCGACGCCCTTGGCTGCGCGCGAGAAACCGGTCGTCACCGGATCGACGAACACGAGGTCGCTGTGTGCGAGCAGCGTGTGCGCGTTGTCGGCGAGCGCGAACGGCGGCGCGTGGTCGAAGCCCTCGGGCCCCATGTCGATGCGCTTCGGGCCGAACGCGCCGAGGTGCAGCCACACCGACGAGGAGCCGGGGCCGCCGTTGAAGCAGTAGGTGAGTGGGCGCGTCGCGCTCGGTGTCGCCGACTCCGGCGCGGTCGCCGCGTAGTGCACGTAGAAGATCGACGCGCGCGGCTCGCCTTCTTCGGTGCGCAGCACCATGCGACCGGTGTGTGCCGTGTAGTCGAACGCGCTGCCGTCGGCGAGCACGACCCGGCCCTGTGACGCGACCTCTTCGTCGGCGGGTTCGTCGCTCTTCGCTTCCGACGCCTTCGTGGGCGCATCGGCTTCCTGCGCGATCGCGCTGGTGAACGGCGTGGAAAGTGCGAGGACGAGGAGGAGCGATGTGGTGCGCATGGGCGTCGGACTGAGAATACGGTGCCGTAGCAAAAAACCTCACGCAGCGCGGCGCCCTGGGCGCATGCGGCAACGGCGCTCTGCGCCGTTGCCGCATGCGCCCAGG
>JBIKNC010000193.1:0-8418 GCA_044358925.1 Planctomycetota bacterium
CGCTGATCGCGCGAAGCGCGATCAGCGCAGCACGACGGCGACGGCGAAGTGCCGGATCTGGCGACAGGGTGCCTGGCACCGTACGCGCCAAACGCGAGCGCGGAATCGCACGCCTCCCCGCTTCACACCGTTTGACAACCTGCGCGCGAGGCCGTGACAGGAGAAGAGTCGAAACAGCGTCCAGTGGCGCACGTCGGACGAGAGCGCAGTGCGCGCTCCTCACACGGCGGCACACAGCCCCGAGCCACAGGCCACACGCCAACGGTCATGAACCACGCCCTCCTCACCTCCACCTTCCTCGCCACGCTCGTCTTCGCGCCGAACGCCTTCACTCAGGAGTCCGGCACCGCGCCGCGCGACCTGCTCGAACGCGCGCACTACGCCGAGAACCACGAACACGATCTCGCGGCGGCGAAGTCGGGGTACCAAGCGGCCATCGACGCGGCCACGGCGCGCGGCGAGAGCGACATCGCCGCCGAAGCGGGCCGCGCGCTCGAGCGCGTGCGCGTGCGCCTCGGTGAGGTCGCGGCGCCGGCGCAGGAGGAGCTGCCCGTGGACCTCGTTGGTCTCTTCGTCGAGGCGCAAGTCATCGGCACGGGCGACGAGCGTGCGTCCGCGCTCGCTCGCGACATGGCGCTCTACGGTGACGCCGCGACGGCGGTGCTCGCCGAGTGGGTCGAGCTGCCGAAGGGCGCGGTGTCGGCGCGACTCACGACCCCGCAACGCATGGTCGTCGCCAACCCGTACTTCGCGGCCGCCGCCCTCGGTCACATCGGAACCGCGCAGGCACGCGCTGCTCTCCTCGGCGCGCTCGACTCGAGCGATCCGCTGCTGCGCCGCCAGGTGATCCAGTCGGCGCGCGACGACCACGGTGCGCTGTTCGCGAAGGCCATCGACGATCCGATCGACGCATTGCGCACCCTTGCGGCTCAGCGACTGCTCAGTGTCGACGATCCGAGCTTGTCGGCGGCATTCGAGGCCCTCGTGCGCCGGGGCTTCGACCGCGCGGAATGGCCTCTCGTGAGGAACGATCCCGATCGCGCACTGGCGCTGCTCGGTGATGCGGCCATCTCACCCGATCGGCAGGAGCTACTGGAGAACAGCCTGGGCAGTCATGTTTGGCGCGATGTCTCCCCTACGTCGGTCGAACGCTTCTTCGCCGCGGCGTCATCGAAGGTCGACAGTCGACAACGCCGCGCTGCACAGTACGCGCTGCGCGGGATGCTGCAGAACGACGAGGCCATCCGGCTGGCCAGTGATCCCGACGCTGTGCGCGCGGCTCTCGATCGCGCGCTGGCATCCGCATCGCCGGACCTGCAACTGCGCCACGGCTGGATTCTCGGTCCGGAGCGCGCGCTGGCGCTGCTCGAGACCTACCTCACGAGCAGCAACGACGTGTTCACGGAAGAGCAAGACGAGCAGGTCGAGGGCCTTGCGCGCTACTGCGTCGAGTTGAGCGGCGGCGGTCCGGCCGTCGCCGCGCGCCTCTTCGGCCCGATCCTCGCGCGCTCGGAGATCGCGCGCATCGAGGCCTCACGTCGCGGCTCGGCCTACCCGAACGAGAGCGCCGCCTCCTATGTGTTCGCTTGGGCGGTCAACTCTCCGGTGCAGTCCGCTGCGAACGATGCGCTCTTCCTCGCGCTCCACGAGAGCATCCCGCAGCCCGCACGCATGGCCTTCCGGCAGCAGATTGTGAACTGGATCGCGACTCGACTGCCGCGCGATCCGGCACTCATTGCACCCGGCACGCTCGATCCGCGCTTCGTCGAAGTCGCCGTGTCCCTGCTGCAGAACGACCAGGACTCGCAGACCGGCTACACGGTCACGTTCATCGCGCAAGCCATAGGCACGAGTTCCGTCGTCGAACAACTCATCGCGCGCACGAACTTCCCCTACGGCTGCCCTGCGCAAGTGGTGCAACGCCTCGCGCAAGGGATCGACGCCAAGGAGACCGCCCACATTGCGAAAGCGTTGTTGGCCGCACTCGCGCCGATCGCCGGCGAACCCATGCCGAATGCGCGCGCCAAGCAGCTCATCCAGTTCGGCTTCGACCTGCAGGGCGTCTCGAAGCGGGAGTTCATGCTCGCCGTGTGGGCACTGCCGCTTTCGGACGACCTGCGCGTCGACACCTATGCTGGCTTCGCCGACTGGCAGCGCGGCGACGAGGTCCTGCCGACGCTGCTGGAGCTCTATGCCAGCGTGCCGGCTATGGGGACGATGGCGCGCGGACTCGCCATCAAGCGCTTCGGTACGAACCTCTTCGAGCCGGCCATCGACCTGCTCGGTGAGGCGCTGCGCGACCAAGATCTGAATGTGCGTATAGCCGCCCAACAGGCCTTCCAGCAGTTCCGCGAGCACCGCGAGGCGCTCGAGGAGTACGAGGCCTGGCGCCAGGCCTCGGACGACGCGCGTGAGACGGTCGCCGAACTCGTGAAGCTGCTCGCGAGCGACAACAAGGATGTCGTGCGCGGCGCGGTCGAAGCGCTCGGCGCGGTGAAGGCGCGCACGGCACTGCCGCAGCTCGTGGCGCTGCTCGGACGCGACGAGGCGGAACTGAAAGCCGCCGTGACGAAGGCGATCGCGGCCATCGGCGGCTGAGCGGAGCGGGCGACAGCCCGAGGGAAGCGAGCGGGGCGCGCGGCCAGTGGCTGCGCGCCCCGCTCCTCTTCCACGTCCACTTCAGACTTGGACGGTCCAGCGGTTGCGAAGGGTGGCTGTCGAGAATCGAAGCGCATCTCTCGACGTCGGCCTCCACGTACCGTCCCGTCCACGGCGCGCTTGCGTCAGAACGCAACGCCGAAGCCGATACGCAGAGCCCAACCAGACAACTCGGTTTCGACCGTGGATCCTGCGAAAGTGTCGAAATCGGACTCAGCCGCAATCAGTGGCAGAGTGTAGTCGAACCCCAGATCGAGGAAGACGTCCTTGTTGAGGTTGAACTCAGCACCAATACCTACGCGCGCTCCAAGCTGGTTGCCGAGCTCGAAGCCGTCGACGTCGTCCAGTACGGACAGAACCGAGTGGACTGAAACGAATGGGCTCACCACTTCGTACTGACCGAAGTGGACGCGCCCGCCCCCAACGAACTCCAGCGCATCGACATCCTCGAACTCCGACTTCGAGAGTCCGATCTCCACACGTCCAACTTTGCGTCCAAACTCTGACGCATCCTCACCTTCGTGCACGATCGGTTCGTAGTAGGTGGCACCAATGGCGAGATCCAAGCTCGAATACTCAGACTCCCCTGAAACCGAGTAGCCCAGCGCTGAGAGATCAGCTTCGAAGTCTTGGGCCGCGGTGAACGCGAATCGCGCGGTCGGTCGAGTCATGTGCTCGACGTTGGATTGGCACGAATGCGTCAACGCAACGACGAATGGGAGTGCGAGCGAGCTCGCGAAGGTCGCGAGAGGAATGCGGCAAGGCATTGCGAGTTGTTCCTGCTGGGATCGATGTCAATTCGTACAAGTGATCGTCCGTGAGCAAACCACCCCGAACGACCGAACGTCGACCAACCAGATCGACGCGACACGATTAGGAGTGGACATCCACAGCAGTGTCAATAGAATCGTGCCACAACCGTACAATTCGACAATTAGCCCAAACAGCGCCGCCTGCAGTCGCGAACCAGGAGATTGCATCCACGCCGCGCCACAGCAGCAGCTTCGGGCGCGGCGAGTGCACCCCGTTGACGCCGTGCTTCACGACGCGCTGCGTTTCGTCGCGCGTTTGCGCGTCGACGTCTTCTTCGCTGCGCCCGCCTTCGCGCCGGTCTTCGAGCTCGTCTTCGCCACGCGCTTCACCGGCTTCTTCCCGCTCGTCTTCGTGCGCACGCCGCCCTTCGGCACGACGACGTCGTCGTCCTCGCCCACCGCCGCGTTCGCGTCGCACGCCTTCCAACCCGCCGGCGGTTGTTTGCCGGCCAGCTCGAAGATGAAGCGCGACGGATGGCACGCGGCGCGACCGCCGCCGCGCGGACGCTCTTGGCAGTACGACAGCACGAGCCGATCGCGCGCGCGCGTGATCCCGACGTAGGCGAGGCGGCGCTCCTCCTCCACCGCGCCCTCGGCGACGGCGCGCGCGTGCGGCAACACGCCTTCCTCGAAGCCGACCAGGAACACCTGCCGGAACTCGAGGCCCTTCGCGGCGTGCAGCGTCATGAGGTGCACGGCGTCGCGTTCGCCGGGCGTCTCGTCGTCGTCGCCGGTCGTCAGTGCGAGTTCCTGGAGGAAGTGCGCGAGGCTCGGCTTCTTGCGCCGCTTCGAGTGCCCGTCGGCGAAGCGGATCAAGTCTTCAACGGCGCCCCAGCGTTGTGTGCGCGTGCGTTCGTCGGTGTAGCTCTTGTCGACCTCGGACTTGTAGCCGACGCGTTCGAGCAGCTCGCGCACCGCCGTTCCGAGCTGATCGCCCTTCACGGTCGCGTGCCACTCGTTGAGTGTGGCGACGAGCGCCGCGCCCGCTCGCGCAGCGGCTTCCGGGATCTGCGCGAGGCCCTTCGCGAACACTCGCGCCAGCGACACGCCCTGCTCGGCCGCCACCTGCGACGCGCGTTCGAGCGACGTGTCGCCGAGGCCGCGCACCGGCCGGTTCGCGATGCGCAGGAAGCTGACGTCGTCCTTGTTGTTCGCCGCGAGGCGCAGGTACGCGAGCACGTCGCGCACCTCCTTGCGGTCGAAGAACGACGGCCCGCCGATGAGCACGTACGGCATCGCACGCGCGCGCAACTGCGCTTCGAACGGCCGCGGCTGCAGCGACGTGCGGAACAGGATCGCGAAGTCCTTGAACGCGAGGCCGCCCTTCGCGACCAGCTCCTTGATCTCGAGGCAGACTTTGTCGGCCTCCGCCGTGTCGCTCTCGGCCGCGAACGCTTCGAGCGCCGCGCCGTGCCCGCGCGCCGCGCGCATCGTCTTGTCGTGCCGCAGCGGGTTGTGCGCGATCAGCTTGTTCGCCGCGTCGAGCACCTGGAACGTCGAGCGGTAGTTGTCCTCGAGCTTGACGATCTTCGCGCCGGGGAAGTCGCTCCCGAACGCGAGGATCTTCTCCACGCGCGCGCCGCGCCAGCCGTAGATGGCCTGGTCGTCGTCGCCGACCGCGCAGATGTTCCCGTCCGTTCCGGCGAGCAACTGCAAGAGCGCGTACTGCGCCGCGTTCGTGTCCTGGTACTCGTCGACCATCATGTACGCGAGCTGCGTGCGCAACATCTCGCGCAAGGAGTCGTTCTCGCGCAGCAGCCGCACGCCGCCCAGCAACAGATCGTCGAAGTCCATCAACTGCGAACGCACGAGCCAGGCCTCGTACGCCGCGTACGCGTCCGCCACGAGTTCGTCGTCGTCGTCGCGCGCGAGGCTCTTCGCCTGCTCCGGCGAGACGAGGTCGTTCTTCCACAGGCTGATGCGGCCGTGCACCGAGCGCAGGATCGACGACGCCTTCGCGACGCCGAGGTCGCGCAGGATCGAACGCAGGCCCGAAGACTGATCGCTCGCGTCGCACAGCGCGAACTCGTTGCCGCGCCCGAGCAGCGGGAAGTGCTCGCGCAACAACTGCAAGCAGAAGGCGTGGAACGTGCCGAGGTTCACGTCCTTGCCCGGCGGGCCGGCGATCGCGGCCACGCGCTCCTTCATCTCCCCCGCCGCCTTGTTCGTGAACGTGACGCCCAGGATCGACGCGGGCGGCACGCCGCGCGAGATCAGGTACGCGGTGCGCACCGTGATGACGCGCGTCTTGCCCGACCCGGCGCCCGCCAGCACGAGCAACGGCCCCTCGGTCGTGAGCACCGCCTCGCGCTGCGGGCCGTTCAGCCCACGTATGGCGGTTTGGAGCGGCGAAGTCAGCGGATCGGCCATGGGGGCGCGAGAGAGTAGCCGCGCCCCCTCCCCAACTCTCGGTTCCGTCGCCATGATCGCGGCATGCGAACCACCCACCTCTCGATCGCACTCGCGTTCCTGTTCGCGAGTCCGGCACTCGCGACTCAAGACTCCGGATATCGCTTGCCCCCGCAGGCGATCGTCGACGTGCTCGAAGCGCCGCCGCCGCCGAGCGTCGACTTCTCGCCCGACGCGCGCCGCATGTTGATGTCGGAGCGGCCCGCCATGCCGACGATCGCCGAAGTCGTCGCGCCGTGGGAAGGACTCGCGGGGATGCGCATCGATCCGGTGCTGCGTTCGCGGCGCGTGCTGTCGTTCGCGAGCGGCTTGCGCGTCGTCGACAGCGCGAGCGGCGCGGCCGTGCCGCTGAAGCTGCCGGAGGGCGCGCGTGTGATCGGGTCGAGTTGGTCGCCCGACGGCGCGCGCATCGCGCTGACGCTCGCGGGTGACGAAGGCATGGAGCTGTGGCTCGCGAACCCGACCAGCGGCGCGTGCACGAAGGTCGTCAGCGGCCTCAACGCCGTGCTCGGCAGCTCTTTCGAGTTCGCCGATCGCGGGCGCACGTTGTGGGTGCGGCTCGTGCCGACCGGACTCGCCGAGCCGAAGGCGTCGAACGTGCCGAGCGGCCCCGCCGTGCAGGAAACGGCTGGTTCGACCACGCCGATCCGCACGTTCCAGGACATGCTGACGGACCCGGAGTCCGAGGCGCGTTTCGAGTACCTCGCGACGAGTCAACTCGCGCGCGTCGACGTCGAGACGGGTGTGCTCACGAAGATCGGCGCGCCCGCGATGTACGCGGATGCGAGCCCGAGCCCGGACGGCGCGTACCTGATCGTCGAGACCGTGCAGCGCCCGTTCTCGTACGTGCTGACGGCCGGTTCGTTCCCGCGCACGATCGAGGTCTGGACCGCGAGCGGCGAGCGCGTGCGCGTGCTGGCCGAGGTGCCGCTGGGCGAGAACATCCCGCAGGAAGGCGTGCGCACGGGACCGCGCAGCATCGGTTGGCGCGCGGACGCGCCGGCGACGCTCACGTGGTGTGAAGCGCAGGACGGCGGCGACCCGAGCGTCGCGGCCGAGCTGCGCGACATCTGGTATGCGCAGGACGCGCCGTTCGAGCGCGGTGTACGCGAACTCGTGAGGCTCGAGCACCGCGCGCGCGGGCTGTCGTGGCTCACGGACGGGCAGCGCTTCATGGCGAGTGAGTACGACCGCGATCGCAAGTGGACGCGCACGTGGCTCGTGTCGCTGGCGCCGGACGTCGCGCCGGTCGTCGTCGAGGACCGCAGTCAGAACGATCGCTACGGCGACCCGGGTTCAGCGCTGATGGTCGAGAGCGAGTACCTCACGACGCGTGTCGTGTGGACCGACGGCGCGCACGTGCTGCGCACGGGCCCGGGCCACACGCCGAGCGGCCCGCGGCCGTTCCTCGCGAAGAGTGAACTCGCGACGGGCAAGGCGGAACGCCTGTGGGAGTCGGCGGCGGATCGCTACGAGAGCTTCGTCGAGCTCGTGATGAAGGACGGGGCGCTCGAAGCCGTCGTCACGACCAGCGAGAGTCCGACCGAGCCGGCGAACTACCAGTGGCGCGGCTTGGCGGGTGGCAACGTAAGGGCGCTGACCGCGTTCGCCGATCCGACACCGCAGATCCGCGGCATCAAGCAGGAGCTGCTCACCTACCAACGCGCCGACGGCGTGATCCTCACGGGCACGCTGCACCTGCCGGCCGACTACGAGGAGGGCACGAAGCTGCCGTTGTTCGTGTGGGCCTATCCGCTCGAGTACACGGACCCCGCGACGGCCGGTCAGAACACGAACGCGACGACGCGCGCGCTGCGCATCCGCGGTGCGAGCCACCTCGCGCTCGTGCTGGCGGGGTACGCGGTGCTCGACAACGCGACCATGCCGGTCGTCGGCGATCCCGAGACGATGAACGACACGTTCGTCGAGCAGATCGTCGCGTCCGCTCAGGCTGCGATCGATGCGTGTGTCGCGCGCGGTGTGGCGGATCCGGACCACGTCGCGGTCGGCGGCCACAGCTACGGCGCGTTCATGACGGCGAACCTGCTCGCGCACTGCGATCTGTTCCGCGCCGGCATCGCGCGCAGCGGTGCGTACAACCGCTCGCTGACGCCGTTCGGCTTCCAGAGCGAGCGCCGCACGTTGTGGCAAGCGCAGGACGTCTACCTGACGCTGTCGCCGTTCTTCGTCGCGGATCGGATCAACGAGCCCTTGCTGCTGATCCACGGCGAGAAGGACAGCAACATGGGCACGTTCCCGATCCAGAGCGAGCGCCTGTACCAAGCCGTGAAGGGCAACGGCGGCACGGCGCGCCTCGTGTTCCTTCCGGGCGAGGACCACGGCTACCAGGCGCGCGAGAGCGTGCTGCACACGGTGGCCGAGATGCTCGACTGGTGCGAGCGGCACGTGAGGAGCGAGAAGCCTGCGCCGGTGGAGGCGACGGCGCCGCGCTGAGAACGCGAGGAGCGAGTCCGCGCGCACGTGACGGGTACGGAGGCGGCAGTACGGTGCCGCACAAAAAACTGCCACCCGGGGAGCG
>JBIKNC010000194.1:0-8360 GCA_044358925.1 Planctomycetota bacterium
AGCGCCGTCGAGGTCGCAGCTCTTCCATGCCGCACTTCGCGCCCGCCGTGACGGATCCGGTGTCTGACACCGTACGCGTCAACCCTCGCGCTCGTAGAAGTAGACGCGTGCCTTCTCGGTCGTGGAGGGGACCAGCTGATCGCGTTCGCGCTGCAGCGGCTGCAGCTTCGCCATGATCGCGCGGTACTGCTCCATCGCGGCGTCGGTGAACTCGTCCTTGTCGTCTTTCTCGGCCGACTCGAACCAGTCGCCGAGTTCCTTCTCGAGCGCCGCGATCTCCTCGTCGAGCTCTGCCACGCGCTTCTTCTCGTCGTCGCTCAGCACGCGCTGCGGCGGCGTGAACTCACGATAGCCGCCCGCCACGAGATCGAGGTCGCCGTCGCCGTCGTAGTCGACCACGTCCACGTACGTGCCGCGCATCGGCCCGCCGTCGTCCTTGCGGACACCTTCGTTCGCGAGCAGCACGAGCGGCTCACCGAAACGCGACTCGCTCGCCGTGCCCGAGTTGAGGTACGCGAACACACCGCCGCCGAAGCTGCCGCACACGAGGTCGAAGAGGCCGTCGCCGTTCCAATCGACCACACGCGGCGCCGTGCAACCGCCCGGCACGGTCAGCGGCGCGCGACCGGTCGACGCCAGCAGGATCGGTTCGTTGACGCCGGTGTAGCTCGGCTCCGCGCGCGTGCCGACGTTCTTCTGGACGTACAGGCGCCCTTCCTTCGCGCCGAGCACGAGATCGACATCACCGTCACCGTCCCAGTCGACGACCACCGCGCTGATCGCGTGGTCCTCGGGATTCTTCGCGCCCTCCGGGCTGCGATCCGCGCTGTCCCAAGCCTCCGTCTCGCGGTTCCAGAACGCGCTGAGCAGCACGTTGCGCCCCGCACTGTCGATGATGCGCTTCCACGGCGCCCAGCCGTTCTCCGCGCGCGGCACCACGAAAGCCGTGCCTTCGAACGTGCCCATCACGAGGTCCAGTCGGCCGTCGTTGTCGAAGTCCGCCAACTGCGGACACATGCCGATGCATCACCAGTTCGGGAGCTGGACGTTCGAGCCGTCCGCGTGCTTGAGGTTCTCGGCCGCACTCCACACGATCGAGCCGTCCTCGTTCGCGACGCGCTCGTGCACGAACAGGTTGCCCCACAGATCACCGATCACGAGTTCACGCGCGCCGTCCGCGTCGACGTCGAGCAGCACCGGCGACGGATAGAGGATCTTGTCGTTGCCGTTGATCGGCGCGCCGCCCGCGTCGATCACGACGGGCGCTTCGAACACGGGCGCCGCTGCCGCGGTCGTCGTCGATCGGGATGCGCTCGTCGCGTCCTGCGCGAACGCTGCGAGAGACAGAACGAAGGTCGTGTGCAACATGGCGATGGCGACGTCGTGTCGCGCGCCCGTCCACACACTGCGCCGGCGAATCGGCGAGCATTGACGTGTGGTTCGGTGCGCCGACGTCGAGCGCCAAGCTACCGCACGCTCCACCGAACGGTGGAGCGTGGCGAGCCTGCGCGGCCGATCGCGGGCTCAGAAGCCGAATGCGACGCCCAGCGCGACGCCCAGGTGCTCGTAGTCGCCGGCGATGCGGCCCGGCGTGGTCGGCACCTCGGGGCCCATGTCGACGTCGAAGGCCTGGAGGTAGCGAGCCTCGGCGTACACCGCGACGTGCTCGGTCAGCTCCCACTCGACACCGACCATGAGCTGCGCGCCGAGGCCGGAGTCGGAGAAACTCGTCTCGCCGCCGCCGTCCACCAGATCGATGTCGATCTCCGTCACGTACGCGAGGCCGGCGCCGACGTACGGGTGCCAGCGACCGCCCGTGTCGAAGCGGCGCAGCGCGGAGAGCGACACGATCGTCGACGCGTAGTCGCCGTTCGTCGCCGCCGTGGTGCCGCCGAACGTCGCGCGATCGACGTCGTTCGAGCGGTAGACGAAGTCGAGTTCGAGGCTCCAGCTCGGGTCGAGGTCGTAGCCGATGCCGCCGCCGAAGAAGGCGCCCGCGGCGTATTCGCCTTCGCCGTCACCGGAGATCGGACCGGCCGAGCGGTCGAGGTCGCCGTCGAACAACAGGCCTTGGCCGAAATGCAACTTCGCATACCAGGTGCGCGCGTCATCGTCCTCGGCGGGAGCGACGGGCGCGCTCGCGAGGGCGGGTGATGCGAGCGGCTCGGCGGGTGCGACGGCGGCGATCGACTCCTGATCGACGAGCGGGGCGGCGATCGTCGGCGCGGACTCGGAGGCGGACAGGAGCAGGCTCGTCAACAGGGACACGGTGTTCATGGCGGTCGTGGATCGAGGTCGTGGTGCTTCACCGCGAGGCGTTCTCGCGGCCGCACCATGCTTCGCTGAACCGCCGCCGCGAGGATGGTCGAAAGTGCGTCGAATCCGCGTCGAATCGCGCGGCGAACGTCGCCTCGGTCGCGCGCGCACGGCACCATCGCGTCGTGGATCCGCTCCGCATCCTGCTCGTCGAGGACAACGTCCTCATCGCGGCGAACCTCGTCGAGTTCCTCGAAGGCGAAGGCTGTCTCGTCGACCACGCGATCGACGGCGCCACCGGACTGCGAGCCGCGGAGAGCGGCGCTCACGACGCGGTCGTGCTCGACCTCGGTCTGCCGCGCCTCGACGGGCTCGAGCTGTGCGCGCGCTTGCGGGCGGGCGGCCGCGACGTGCCGGTGCTCGTGCTGACGGCGCGCGACACGTTGGAGGACAAGGAAGCCGGCTTCGCGAGCGGCGCCGACGACTACCTCGTGAAGCCGTTCGCGATGCGCGAAGTGTTGTTGCGGTTGCGAGCGTTGACGCGGCGAGCGGCGCGCGCGCGCACCTGGCCGAAGGACGTCGTGCACGTCGGCGCGCTGGAGGTCGACAGCGCGCGCCACGAGGTGCGCGTCGCGGGTGTGCCGGTCGAACTCAATCGCGCGGCCTTCACGGTGCTGCGCGAACTCGCGCTCGCCGCGCCGAACGTCGTGCCGCGCGAACGCCTCGAAGCCGTGCTCTGGGACGGCGACGCGCCGGGCAGCGAGGTGCTGCGCAGCCACGTCTATCTGCTGCGGCGCGCGCTCGCGGACCACGCTGCGGCTCCGCGCGTCGAGACGGTGCGCGGCGTCGGACATCGGCTCGTCGAGGCCGGCGCGGCGGAGCCGGGTGGCGCAGACGAGCGGCGCGGAGGCGCGAACGACCGTGCGTGACCATCGCTCGCGGCTCGTGTCGGTCTTCGCGGTCTACGCCGTCACGCTGATCGCGTCGTACGTGCTGGTCGTGCCGCAGGTCGGCATGTACGTCGAGGACCGCATCTTCGGCGAGCGCGTCGAGCGCGAACTCGCGCGCCTCACCGACGGCCGCGAACGCACGGGCGCGTGGCCCGCCGCCGCACCGGAGTTCATGTTCGTCGCAGGGGACGTCGACGCACCCGCGCCGCTCACCACAGCCGTGCGCGCACTCGCTCCCGGCGTGCACGAACTTCAATCCGACGACACCGGCCGCGAAGTCGAACTCTTCGTCGGCATCGGCGTCGCGGCGGGTGAGCGCTTCGCCCTCGTGCTCGACGTCGCGCCGTACGAAGTCGTGCACGGCCTGCGCGATCCGGTCTTCACGACCGTGCTCGCGATCGGGCTCGCGGCGACCGCGCTCGCGACCGCGGTCGCGCTCTTCATCGCGCGCCGCCTCTTCCGCGCCATCGGCGGCCTCGAGCGCCTCGCCCGCACGCCGCGCGACGATGCCGCGTCGGCGGAGTTCATCGGCGACGACGAGATCGGGCGCGTGGCGCGCGCCCTCACCGAAGCACAGCGCCTGCAACACGAAGCACTCGAACGCGAGCGCCGCTTCACGCGCAATGCGAGCCACGAACTGCGCTCGCCGATCACGGTCGTCAAGGGTGCGCTCGAACTGCTCGAGCGCCGCCCGCTCGACGAAGCCGCGCAGCGCGCCCTCTCGCGCATCGACGCCGCGACGCACGACATGGAGGAACTCGTGCACGTCTTCCTGTGGCTGGCGCGCGCGCCCGACCCGAGCGAGCGCTTCGACCCGCAGCCTCTCGGCGACGCCGTCGCGCTCGTCCTCGACGCGCTGACTCCGGCGCAGCGCGCGCGCATCGCACTGCGCGGCCACGGCACCACGATCTCCTCACCGCCGCGCGTCGCCGCCGTGATCGCGCGCAACCTCGTCGCGAACGCGCTCGCTCACGGAGGTGATGAACCTGTCGAGCTGACGATCGACGGCGCGCGCTTGACCGTCGCGAACGCGCTACCGAGCACGGTGTCGGGCGCCGTCGCGGACACGCGTGCGTCCGCGGGCGCGAACGCCGCCGCCCAACCGCGCGCCGCCGACTCCCACGGCTTCGGCCTCTCGATCGTCGACGACCTGTGCCGCCGCTTCGGCTGGCAGTTCACGCTGACGCGCACCGCCGACCGCGTCACGGCGAGCGTCGAGTTCGGCGCGTGACGTCCTCAGCCACGCACGGTGGTCCCTTTCAACGCGGTGAACTCATGCACGTCAGGAGCAACGGCGTCGTACTCCTACGTGTGCGCCGAGCGTACGAACGTGTCGTGTCGCACGGCAGAAGTCAACTCCGACGGCGAGCACTCAACGTGCCGTCGCGTGTCACTGCAGGCGCACGACCGCGTGCTCGCCGGCGCGCACGACGACTTCGCCGCGGCGTTCGTGCAGCGTGGGGCGGCGGTGGGAGAACGAGCCGTTCGGATTCGGAAGGAACTCGAGCGCAGCGTCCGCCGAACTGACGGTCCACGTCACGTCGTACGTGCCCTCCTCGACGTCGAACGCGATGCCGCCGTCGATGGCGCGGACGCCGTTCGGGAGGCTCGGTGACTCTCCGCGCTGGGTCCATTCGTGGTGGATGCGGTTCTTGCGCGCCTCGTCAGCGCGCGTCGAGAGCGTGAGTTCGAACAGCGCGGCCTCGGGCAGTTCGAGGTCCTGCGGCAGTGTGATCTCGACGGTGCCGAACGCACGTTCGAGTCGCACCGACACACGCGCGTTCGGAGCCAGCACGAAGGGCTGGTCGTCGAACGAAATGCTGCCGCTCCAACCCGTCCACAGGATTGCGTACACCTCGCCCAGCGCAGGCACCGTGCCGCGCGCGCGGCCATCCGCATCGACGCGGCCGAGCGGCGCGCCTTGGCGACCGTGTCCAACCGGTGAGAGGTACACCTCAAGGCCCGTCGCATCGATGCCGGAGATGACGAACTCGATCTCGAGTTCGGTGGAGCCGGCGCCGCTCGCATCGATCACGAGTTCGGCGACGACACCGGCCTCGACGAGCACCGCGATGCGCTCGGTGCCCGCGAACTCCGCGCCGCGCGCAGCCACCTGCACGAAGTGCGTACCGGGGTGCACGTTCGCGAACGTGAAGCGGCCATCGGCAGCGACGATCTCGGTTCGCGCGTCGGGGAAGCGGCCGAGCGTGACCCACAGGCCCGCCGGGTCGAAGCCGCTCGGGACGACGAGTCGGCCGGCGATGCTCCCGCTCGCCGTCACGTGCAGGTCGCCGAGATCGACGTCCTCGCGTTGGGTGATCTGCACCGGAACGCGCACGAGTGAACGCCCTTCACCGACGTCGGCTTCGAGTCGCGCTTGCCCCTCGGAGCGCGCGACGATCGCGAAACGCCCGTCCGAGTCGGTCGTCGCCGTGTCGACGGGGTGGCGCGGGTGGACGCTGAACTCCCAGGTCACGGCGGCGTCTTGCGCTGCACCGGGCGCGCTCCGCGTCGACAGGAAGCCGGGTGTGAGCGTGACCGCCGCGCCCGGGAGCGGCTCGCCGTCGCGCAGCACGCGCCCCGTGACGCGCTTCGCCGCTTGTAACAGGATCGTCTGTGTCGGAACGCCTTCGACGTCGTGCACGACATCGCCCTGGTGGGCGAGATGTGTGTCGGCGAGGATCGCGATCGCATCGACGTGCTGACGTGCGAACGCCTCGTGCACGCCGCCCGGGCGATCGGCGACGGCCGAGAGCCTCGGAGGTCCGCCGATGAACGCGACGCCCGAGCCCGAACCCTCGCTCTCCAGAACCGCGAACGCATACCGCTCGATCGGAGCGCGCGTCGCCGCGTCGAGCACCACGAAGCGCGTCGTCGTGCGCTGCTTCAACACGACCTGTGCGTCGCGTGCGCCGTTCGCGAACACCGACGTGCCGCCGAACTCGTCGCCCCACGGCTCGAAGCCCTTGGCGCGCACGGTGACCGAGTGCGGCTCGTCCACGAACAGCGCCAACGTGAAGCTGCCGTCGTGTGCGCTCTTGGTCTCCGTCGCGATGTACTCCGACGTCGACCGGGCGTTGATCCGTGCTTCGGCGACCGGCGCGCCGTTCTCGTCGACCACGTGGCCCGCGATCGTCGTCGCCGCCGTGAGCGTGAGCGTCCCGACGTCGACGTCGCGGCCCAGGGCGACCTCGAACGAGCCCGCGCGTAGCAACGCGTAGCCGGGGAGCTTGGCACTCAACTCGTGGTGCCCCGCCGCGAGGAAACCGAGCACGAACCCGCCGGCCCGATCGGTCCTCGTCGGATGCGAGGTCCTGGTCGTGCCCGACAACTGCGTGCCGATCTCGACGTCCGCGAGCGGCGCGCCCGCCGCGTCGACCACACGCCCGATCAACGCACCGCGCGCGTCGACGCGCAGCTCGCCGACGTCGTGTTCACCCGCCGCGAGCACCGCCGGATCCTGCGGCATGCGCCCACCGAAATGGATGTCGAGGCGTTCGAGATGTCGGTGCGGCTCGACCGCGAGGCGCTGCCTGTCCGTCGTCGGCACCACCACGTCGAACGCGAAGCGCCCGCTCGCATCGGTGCGCGTCTCGAAGCCGAAGTACCCGCGCTCGCCGGCGAGCCCCGGCACCAGGGCGCCCGCCGCCCAGACGTTCGGGCTCGCCAGCGTGACGCGCGCGTCGACCTGCGGCGCGCCGTTCGCGTCGACGACGGTGCCGAAAACGATGCATGTGGCGCTCGCAGTCGTCGCGCTCTCCGCGGGTACTTCGGCGGGCGGCTCGGCGACGAGCGCGGCGCGCTCACCCCCTCCTTCTGTCAGTGCGATCGCTTCGAGCGGCGCACTCGCGCTCTTGTCCGCCGCTGCGACCTCGATCCGAACATCCGCGCTGCCCTCGAGCGCCGGCGCCGGCTCTTGGTCGGACAGCAACCACAACACGAGCGCGACGGCGAGAACGACGACGACCCAGACGAGCGAGCGGCGAGCCTGCATGGCCCGGATGCTACGCCAACTCGGCGCGGCGCGGCGGCGGCCGAAACATGGCGACCGCGCGCGCCGGCTCGGGTCACTTCAGCGTGCTCATGTCGATCACGAAGCGGTACTTCACGTCGCTCGCGAGCATGCGGCGGTAGGCGTCTTCGATCTTCGCGATCGGGATCAGTTCGATGTCGCACGTGATGCCGCGTTTGCCGCAGAAGTCGAGCATCTCCTGCGTCTCGCGGATGCCGCCGATGAGCGAGCCGGCGATGCGGCGGCGCTTCATGATGAGCGGGAACACGCCGGGCGACGGGTGCGGCGTCGCGGGCGCGCCGACGAGGACGAGCGTGCCGTCGCGGCGCAAGAGGTTCGTGTAGGCGTCGAGGTCGTGCGGCGCCGACACCGTGTCGAGGATCATGTCGAAGCTGTTCGCGTGTTTCGCCAGCGCGTCCGCGTCCTTCGAGATCACGACCTCGTCGGCGCCGAGGCGTTTGCCGTCGGCGACTTTGCTCGGCGACGTCGTGAAGAGCACGGTGTGCGCGCCGAACGCGGCGGCGAATTTTACGCCCATGTGGCCGAGTCCGCCGAGGCCGACGATGCCGACCTTCTTGCCCGGCCCGGCGCCCCAGTGGCGCAGCGGCGAGTAGGTCGTTATGCCCGCGCACAGGAGCGGCGCGGCGGCGGCGAGGTCGAGGCTCTTCGGCACGCGCAGGACGAAGCGCTCCGTCACGACGACGCTCTTGCTGTAGCCGCCGTACGTCATGCGTCCGGGGAAGTGCGCGTCCGGACTGTTGTACGTGAACACCATCCCGCTGCTGCCTTCGCAGTAGTTCTCGTCGCGCGCCGCGCAGGCCGGACACGTGCCGCACGAATCGACCATGCAGCCGACGGCCGCGGTCTCGCCGACGGCGACGCGTTTGACGTCGCGACCGATGCGAGTGACACGGCCGACGATCTCGTGCCCCGGCACGACCGGGAACTCGACGCCTTGCCATTCACCGCGCGCGGTGTGCAGGTCGGAGTGGCACACGCCGCAGAAGAGGATCTCGATCTCGACGTCGAGCGGGCCGACGTCGCGACGTTGGATGGTCGCGCGGGAGAGCGGGGAGGACGCGGAGGCGGCGGAGTAGGCGAGTGATGTGGTGGGCATGGTTTGGCGCGTACGGTGCCAGGCG
>JBIKNC010000195.1:0-8342 GCA_044358925.1 Planctomycetota bacterium
CACCGCGGCCACGTCGCCGCCCCTACCCGACGGTGTGCGGCGACCGACACCCCGTCGTGGCTCATGCGCGCCCCTTGGCAGGGGCGGCTGGGCGACGGCACCCCTGCCGTCGACCACTCGAGCCGCAGGGATCGGAACACGGCGCGCGCGTTGCCGCAATGGCGGAGCGGCGCGAGATTCCGTTCGCTCCCCAGTTCAGAGCGCGAACTGAACGCCCAGAGCGCGAACTGAACGCCCAGAGCCGAACAGGACGGTCAGAGCGCGATCACGAGTCCGGCCGAGAACGCGAAGCCGTCCAAGGCGGACCCATCGGCCATCACGTACTCGGCCGCGATCTGACCGCGCACCGCGTTCGCGAGGAACGAGCGGCCGTAGCCGAGGCCGATCGCGGAGCGCCGCACCGGTTCGCGCAGGTGTTCGAGTCGCAGCCCCACTTCGGACTCGCCGCCGTCCAGCGCGAACGCCCAGGTGCCCGTGATTCCGCGTTGATCGCCGAGACCTTCGGCGGCGTCGAGCCACTCGAGGTGCACCCGTTGCGCGCCGGCCTGGCCGTGGATCTCCGCCGCGAACGCGTCGCCCTGCGGCAGCGTGCCCTCGTCGGTGTACGCGAGGAAGACCGAGAGGCCGTCGGGACCGAGCGGTCGCTCACCGGCGAGCGGTCGTTCGCCCACGAGGTGGACGCCGAGGCGTGCGGTGCCGCGCCGCGCGTCCGACGTGTCGTCGCCACCGTTCGTGAGGGCGACGCGCAGGTCGACCACGCGGTAGTCGGCGAGCAGCTCCATGCCCTCGTCGGAGAGCGCGAACTCGCGCCCGAGCCGACTGCGCAGCGGGAACACGAACTCGCCTTCGTCGGCGAACGCGCTCCACAGGAACGGCACGCGCACGAGCCCGATGCGCACGGCGTGGCGCGCATCGAGGTTCCTTTGCAGCCAGGCGCGGTCGAGCGTCGAGCCCGAGGCTTCGTCGAAGTCGAGCGCGATGCTCGTGTCCCAGCCGTACCAACGGCCTTCGAAGGCGAAGAGTGCGTCCGTGAGCCGCGTCGCCAGGTCCTCGTTCCCGTCCGGCGAATCGAGCGTGGAGACGTGGTGCAGCGCGAGCGTCGCACGCAGTCCGAGCGCGCCCGTGTCGTCGGCAACCGCATCGGCGGCGAGGCCGCCGTCCGCGGTCACCTCCTGCGGTGCGATCGAGAGTGCGAGCGGCGGCGCGGTCTCGTGGACCGCGGCGTGGCACAGAAGAGCGATGGCCAGTGTGTTCATGCGGCGCCGCGCGCCGAAGAAGCGGCCCGCGCGCGAGGCACGCTAGCGCGCCGCGCGGCGAAGCCGAGCCACGCGCACCGCGATCGATCGGCGACTTCCCGGCTCGGGAGCGCGCACTCGCGACGCAGCACGGCACGTCGTCGCGTGCCGACGCACGGCACCCTCCATCACGAACCCGCCGCGGATCGGGCCGGGCCGCTCGGAGAGCGCGAGCAGAAAGCTCGCGATCGGGCTCCAACCGCGCCAGCGGTTGGGCCACAGGCAATCTGAGAGAGCATGTCCGGCGCGCAGCGTCGATTTCGTCTCACTCTCTCAGAGCGCGAGCAGAAAGCTCGCGATCGGGCTCCAACCGCGCCAGCGGTTGGGCCAGAGGCGTCTGAGAGAGTGGTATCCGGCGCGAAGCGACGACTTCCTCAGAACACTTCGAGCACGTTCCAGCCGCGCGCGTAGTCGTCGGCTTCGAAGCGCTCGCCCGCCAAGTCGTCGCAGGCCGCCGACAGATTCGCCATGCGGCGTTCGTCGGTCGTGCCGGGGAACACACCCAGCGCACCGTCGGCGCCGACGTGGGCGCGCTGACCATCGGTCACGACGTGCACGGGCGCTTCCGCGCCATCGACACCGCTCTTGCTCGCGACCGTCACCTCGCCCTCGCGCACGCAGATGCACGCGCCGCCGCCCGGCAGGACGAGGATCGAGAGCGAGCCGCTCGTCAGCGTGACGAACGCCGTCGGCGTCTCGATCACGAGCGCCGCGAGGTCCGGGTCCCGGCGCGCGACACACACGATCTCGCCGCGCTGGATGCCGATCGTCGCGGACACGCGGCCGCGTTCGTCCACGGACGGGCTGGGCAGGTGCAGGCTCGAGTCCTTGGCGAGTTCGATGCGGAACAGGTCGCCGTAGCCGAAGCGCAGGTTCTTCGAGGTCGTGCACAACTCACAGGCTCGAGTGCCCGGTCGCAAGTTCTCGACATGCAGCGGCGAACCGTCGACGAGCGCGACCGACGAGCGTTGATTGAAGACGGTCCACGCCGGAGCGCGCTCCGCCCACCAGAACGACAGCGCGGCGAGCAGCGCCGCCGCCGCGGCGAAGAGCGGGACGCCGACGCGGCGCAGGGTGGCGAAGCGCGGGCGCAGCACCGGCGCGAGCCGCGGCGCGGGCACCGCCTCGGGCGAGGGCTGTGCCTCGGGCCCGACCGGCTGCGTCGCTTCCCCAAGGGCGCCACTCACGAACTTCGCGCGCAGAGCCGCCGCGAAACGAACGTCGGCCGCCTCGGGCGCGGCCGACCGGCGCAGGAGTGCGCCCAGTTGTGCTTCATGAGGCTCGCGGACCTCGCCTGCACCCGTTGCATCCGCGAATCGACCACTTCCCTGGACGAAGTCGCGCCGAAGTCCGGCCCGGAACTCGGGCCGCGCTTCGGCGCGTTCGAACAGAGGCGATTCGTCGGGTCGTTGCATCGGTGTCGATTCTCGCTCGTGTGAGCATGGGTCGCTACGGCGACTCACACGCCCCGTGACGCGTCATGTACTGCGTTCGTCGCTGGAGGACTGGCTGCCCTGGAGGCCCGAGAGGCGGCGGCGCAGTTCGTTCATCGCGCGCGAGAAACGTTTTCGGATCGCGACCTCGTTGCGCCCGACGACGCGCCCGATCTCCTCGAACGACAGGTCCTCGAAGACCCGCAGGTAGAGCGTCTCACGGTACGCCTCGGGCAGCGCGTCGACCGCCTCGCGGATCGCGGCCGCGTCCTCGGCCGCGAGCAACGGCTCGAGCGGCCCCGGCGACGGATCGACGACGTCGCGCTGTTCGTCCTCGCCGTCGCGCTCGAACGACAGGCCCCACTGCTTGCCGGCGCGCGAGCGCCAGTGGTCGCGCACGCGGTTGACGGCCACCGCGAAGACCCACGGCCGCAGGTCGCGCGTCGGGTCGTAGGTGGCGAAGCCGCGGTGCAGCTGCAGGAACACGTCCTGCGTCAGGTCCTCCGCCAGGTGCTGGTCCTTCACCAGGCTCTTCACGTAGCGGTAGAGCCTCGGGAAGTAGATGTCGAAGAACAGGGCCAGCGCGGCCGGATCGCGGCGCACGAGTTCGTCGCGCCGCTCGCGCGGGAAGTCGTCCTCGCTGTCGTCCTTCCCTCGGTCCATGGCGGCGCGGGAGAGCGTCGTGTCCGGGCCGCTGCGACGCAAGCCCGACGTGCCCTGACGCGCTGTTTCAGCCGACGAGCCGCCGCAGCGCCGCGATTTCGGTCGTCGCCGCGCCGTCGAGGGTCAGTTCGAGCACCCCGAGGTCGTGCTCGACCGCGGCGCGCAGACTCGCATCGGCACGCCGCAGACAGGTGCTCGCGGCGACGAGATGCGCTTCGTCGAGTTCACGCGCGTCGGCCAGGCCGAGGCCGAAGAAGCGCGACTCGCTGGCGACGGTCGCGAGCGCACGCCGCGCCGCGCTCTCGTCGGCTGCCCCGACACGAACCACCGCGCTGTAGAGCGTCGCGAGCGGGCGCACGAGCGACGAACTGATCGACAGGCGCGGGCCGTGCTCCGCGGTCGCGAGCGTCCGTTCGACGGCGGTCGTGAGCGTCCGTGCGAGCGCAGCCGAATCGGTGGCGCGTTCGTCCGGAGTGCGCACCGGCACGGCAGCGATGCGATGGTCGCGCAGACGCGATTCGCGCAGGTCGCGCGCGATCGACGCCGCCGTGCGCGGCACGTGCTCGTTGCGCCTGGGACCGTTCGTGGGGAGATCGATCGGGAGCGCGACGGTCTCGCGAACGCGCTCGGCTTCGACGACCCGACCGGCCGCCGCGGCGACTCTCGGCGGCGGAGTGAAATCGGGCGCGCGCACTTCGGCGAGTTTCGCCGACGCGAGCGCTTCGAGCGTCTTCAACGTCGGCGCGTCGAGCGGCCCGCCCGCGACGCTCTTGCCCGCGACGATCACACGTGCGCCGTGCTCCTTCGCCGCTGCGGACGAAGCACGCTTCACGGCACGCACGAGTCCGCGCACGGTCACGACCGCGAGCACGACGAAGAAGAGCAGGAAGAAGAGACCGTTCATCGCGAGCGTTCGAGGGTCAATCGAGCATCGGCAGGTCGATGCCGCATTCCTTCGCGCAAGCGATCGCTTCCGGATAACCGGCGTCGACGTGGCGCATCACACCCGTGCCGGGGTCGTTCGTGAGCACGCGCTCGAGCGCTTCGGCCGCCGCAGCCGTGCCGTCGGCCACCGTGACCTGACCGCAGTGCAGGCTGTAGCCCATGCCGACGCCGCCGCCGTGGTGGAAGCTGACCCAGGCCGCACCCGACGCGACGTTGAGCATGCAGTTGAGCAACGGCCAGTCCGCGACGGCGTCCGTGCCATCGAGCATGGCCTCGGTCTCGCGGTTCGGCGAGGCCACCGATCCGCAGTCGAGGTGGTCGCGGCCGATCACGATCGGTGCGGAGATCTCACCCGAGCGCACGGCGGCGTTGAACGCGAGACCGGCTTTCGCTCGATCGCCGTAACCGAGCCAGCAGATGCGCGCGGGCAGACCTTGGAAGGCGATGCGTTCCTGCGCCATGTCGAGCCAGCGCAGGAGCGCCGTGTCGTGCGGGAACAGGCGGCGCACGATGCGGTCCGTCGTCGCGATGTCCTTCGGATCACCGGAGAGCGCGACCCAGCGGAACGGGCCCTTGCCTTCGCAGAACAGCGGGCGCACGTACTTCGGCACGAAGCCCTCGAACTCGAACGCGTTCGCGAGGCCCGCTTCCTTCGCGTGACCGCGCAGGTTGTTGCCGTAGTCGAACGTGTCGGCGCCGCGGCGCTGCAATTCGTTCATGGCCTTCACGTGCTCGACCATCGTCGCGAACGAGCGGCGCTGGTACTCGGCCGGATCGCGCTCGCGCAACGCGAACGCGTCGGCGAGGGACACGCCCTGCGGAACGTAGCCGTGCAGCGGATCGTGCGCGCTCGTCTGGTCGGTGAGCACGTCCGGCACCACGTTGCGCGCGATGAGCCGCTCGAGCAGTTCGACCGCGTTCGCGACGACGCCGATCGAACGCGCGACCTTGCGCTTCTTGTAGTCGAGCGCGCGATCGATCGCGGCGTCGAGGTCGGGCGCCAACTCGTCGAGGTAGCGCGTCGCGAGGCGCTTCTCGATGCGCGACGGATCGACGTCCGCCGCGAGACAGACCGCGTTGTTCATGACGGCGGCGAGCGGCTGCGCGCCGCCCATGCCGCCCAGTCCGCCCGTCACGACCAAGCGTCCGGCGAGGTCGCCGCCGAAGTGGCGCGCGGCCGCAGCGGCGAAGGTCTCGTACGTGCCCTGCACGATGCCCTGGCTGCCGATGTAGATCCACGAGCCGGCCGTCATCTGGCCGAACATCATCTTCCCTTCGGCCTCGAGCTTGCGGAAGTGCTCCCAGTTGGCCCAGTGACCGACGAGGTTGCTGTTCGCGATCAGCACACGCGGCGCGTTCTCGAACGTGCGGAACACACCGACCGGGCGACCGGACTGGACCAGGAGTGTCTCGTCGGGTTCGAGCCGCTCCAGCGTCCTGACGATCGCGCGCAACGAATCCCAGTCGCGCGCGGCCTTGCCCGAACCGCCGTACACGATCAGCTTCTCGGGCTCCTCGGCGACTTCGGCGTCGAGGTTGTTGAGCAGCATGCGCAGCGCCGCCTCGGCCTTCCAACTCTTGCAGCGCCGCTCGTTGCCGCGCGGTGCGCGTTGCGGGCCGGGGACGATCGTGAGCGGTGTGTGGCTCTTCGTGGTCGTGCTCATGGGTCGTGGTCGTCGTGTGCGGCGTCTGCGACTCTTCGAATCAGCGCGGCTCGCGCTCCGGCTCGGCCTGTGCGCGGCGCGCACCCGCGAAGATCGCACGCGTGCGGCAGTGCAGCGCGTCGAAGCCCTGCCAGTCCGCGTACACGTAGCCCTTCACGTCGTGCTCCGGCAGCGCGGCGCGCCACGTCGCGAGAGCGATCTCGTCGCCCGGCACGCCGTAGAGCGGCACGTGCACGCGCCCGTTCAGGATCAGTGCGTTCGTGTAGGCGGCGAGCGGCGCCTCGTCGCCCAGCGCCTCGCGCTCGATCACCGGGCAGTCGATGCGCAGGATCTCGAACGGAGCGCCGCTCGTGTCGCGCGCGCTTTCGAGTTCGGCGACGGCTGCTTCGAGCCGCGCGTGTGTCGGGTGGTCGGCGGGCGCGCGCTGC
The DNA here is from genome assembly GCA_044358925.1 of Planctomycetota bacterium. GTDB lineage: Bacteria > Planctomycetota > UBA1135 > UBA1135 > Rohdeia. The sequence continues at coordinate 6,429 of JBIKNC010000195.1, forward strand.
ACGAGCAGTCGGTTGCCCGGCAGCACCTTGATCCAACAGTCGACGTGTTGGATGCCGACACCCTCGATGTTCGGAAGGTGCACGAGGTTCGTCGCGCCCGTGCAGCGCGTCAGAAGCTCGAAGAACTCCTCGCGCGCATGCCAGGCGAGGTTCTCGTCGACGAGGGCGTCGGTGAAGAAGGCCGTGCCGCGGCCGTCGACCAGGAAGTTGCCGCCCGTCAGGGAGAACGGGACGACGTAACGCGCGAGGTCGAAGTGCGCCGCACAGGCTTCCGCGACGCGATCGTCGGCGCCGCGCGCCGGGAAGCGCCACTCCTCGTCGTCCGCGGCGCCACGGTCGGCGTCCCAGCGATACAGCGGATAGCCGTCGAAGACCTGGTCGAGCACCGCGAGTTCGCCGCCCGGCAGTTCGATCTGGTGCGGACCGAAGTCGCGCGTGTACGGCAGGCCGTGGGCCGACGCGATCGACTGGATCTTGCGGCGCGGCAGATCGTTCGCGCGCAGCTCGTCGCGCAACGCCTGTTGGTCCTCGGTGCGCACGAGGACGAACAGGAGTTCTTCCTCGGCGAGCGCCGCGACCAGCTCGAGCGGGATCTCGAACGGGTAGGTCACCACGGCGCCGACGGCCGGCTCCCATTCGGCCGGCACGCGCACGCCCGGCGGCGGCAGCAGCGGCTCGGGCAGTTCCGCGGGGGCGCGCGAACTCGCACACGCGGCGAGCGAGAGTCCGCACGCGAACGCGGCGATGGAACGGCGGGCGACTCGAGACGACGGCGCGCGACGAAGACGCATGGGGAATGAAGCCGCGCGAGCGGAGCTTCGCTGCGGACGCGCGACTATACTCCTTGCCCCCGCACGCTCCCCATGGCCCAGGACGAACGCACGCGCACACCACAGGGCGAAGCCCCGCGCACGCTCCCGCCCGGCACGCGCATCGCGATCTGCTCGTCGACCTACCACGGCGAGTTGATCGAGCTGATGCGCGCCTCCGCGCGGCGGGTGCTCACGGCCGCCGGAGTCGCCGACGCGAACGTCTTCGAGGTCCGCGTGCCCGGCGCGTTCGAGCTGCCGATCGTCGCGCGCCGCTGCGCCATGCGCCCGGACGTGCACGCCGTGTTGTGCTTCGGACTCGTGTTGCGCGGCGAGACCGACCACGACCGTTACATCTCCCACGCGGTCGCGCAGGGCCTGATCGACGTGTCGCTCGAAACCGACACACCGGTGCTGTTCGGCGTGCTCACGCCCAACGACCTCCAACAGGCCGAACGCCGCGCGCGTCCGCGCGAACAGGGCGGCCTCGACAAGGGCCGCGAAGTCGCCAGCGCGGCCATCGAAGTGCTCCTTGCGCTGCGCGCCGTCGACTCGCTCGGGAATTCGCGATGAACGTCAAGAAGCGCTCCCGCGGTCGCGAACTCGCGCTGCAGTTCCTCTATCAGGTCGACCTGCTCGGTCCCGACGTGCTTTCCGACCTGCTCGGCTTCTTGCGCGACGAGGAGCCGGACACGGAGACGGCGCGCTTCGCCGAGAACCTCGTGCGCGGCACGGTCGAGCGCCGCGCCGAAGTCGACGTGATGATCCAGGCCGTCGCGCAGAACTGGCGCCTCGAACGCATGGCCGCGATCGACCGCAACGTGCTGCGTCTCGGCGCGTTCGAGATGCTGTTCGTGCCCGACGTGCCGCCCAAGGTCTCGATCAACGAAGCGATCGAACTCGGCAAGCGCTACTCGACGCAGAACTCGGGTGCGTTCATCAACGGCATCCTCGACAAGATCCGCGAGCGCTACTGGGTGCCGAAGTTCGGGAACGCGAGCGGCACGGGCACCGGCGACACCGCCGGCGCGAAGACCTGAGCGCGATGGGACTCCTCGACCGTCTCAAACAGCGCCTCGCGAAGACACGCGACGCGATCGGCGAC
>JBIKNC010000028.1:0-27759 GCA_044358925.1 Planctomycetota bacterium
TCGCCGAACTGCTCGCCGCGCCGCTCGGCAACAGCGCACCGGTCGGGCGCAGCGTCGCGTTGCGCGGCGACATGGCCGTGCTCGGCGGTCCCGGAACCAACTCCCTCGAAGGCCGCGCCGCGCTCTTCCTTCGCGCGACGAACGGCATCTGGCGCGAACTCGCCTCTCTGCAACCGAACAGCCGTTCGGGCATCGCACCCGACGACTGCGGCAGAGACGTCGCGATCGACGACGCGTGCATCGTCGTCGGTGCGCCGCGCTTCACGCCCGCAGGGCCCGCCGTCGCCTCCGGTTCCGCCTTCGCCTTCCGCCGCGGCCAACTCATGCACGGCCACACGACCGTGCGTGTGACCGGCGGCGAACAACAGGACTTCCTCCTCCTCGCCGGCCCCGCGAACGGCTTCAAACTGCACTGGATCGTCGGCTCCGCCTCCGGCACGACGCCCGGCGTCATGCTCTCACCGTCGATCACGGCGCCGCTGAACATCGACAACTACGCGCTGCAGACGATCAGCTCGACCAACTCGCCCCCGATCCTCGGTTCGCTGGGCCTGCTCGACATCGACGGCGTGAGCAAGCGCACGTTGATCGTGCCGCCCGGCCTCGAGCCTTCGCTCGCCGGCCTCACGCTGCACCACGCCTACCTGATCTTCGAGCCGCTGACCTTCGACCTGATCGGTGTGAGCAACGCGGTGCCGCTGACGCTGGTGCCTTGAGCGAGCGCTGCGCTCGGCTCCCGCCGCTCGCAGCGCCTTGGGTCCGCCACTTCAGCGCTTCCGCAACACGACCACGTCCTGATAGTGCGCTCCTTCGCGCACGATCTCGACGACGTCGAGGAACGTGCCCCACGCGCGGCGCAGGTGCTCGGTCGAGTAGAAGACGGTCGTGTTGTTGTTGAGCGCCGCCGACCAGCGGAACACCGTGCGATCCGCGGGGAGCGGCCCGGCGAAGAGTTCCGGGCCGATCTTCCAGTCGGTGATCTGGTGTTTGACCCGTTCCAGGTCGGAGCGCAGCGCGCCCGCGCGGTCGATGATGCTCCACGTGTGTTCCGTGTGCACGGTGATGTACGCCACGCCGCCGGGTTCGAGCACGCGCGCGATCTCCGCGATCCAACTGCGTTCGAACTCGTCGATGTGCGTGAAGACGGAGTACGCGTAGACGAGCGAGAGCGACGCGTCCGGTAGCGGCAGCGACGGCAGCACGGTGTTCTGGAACAAGCGCAGGTCGCTCGGGAGGTGGCGACCCATCCAGTCGATGTGCGCGCCGTTGATGTCGCAGCCCCACAGCTCCAGACCTTCCGTCTGGTAGCGGAAGTGGCGCAGGACGCGCCCCGTGGCGCAACCCAACTCGAGCACGCGAGCGCCGTGCCGGAGGTGCACGCCGTGACGCGCGAGTGTGCGCAGGCACGCGAGATGGTCGCTGAGTCCGCTCGCCCAGAAGTCGAAGTGGCGATCGCCGTGGTAGCCCTCGCGTTGCGCCGTGTCCGGGAGCGGCGAGCGGTCGCGTTGCGCGCGCTCTTGCAGCTCACCCAGAGTCGCCACACCCGCCGGCAGTTCCGTCGGTCCGAGCCGCATCAACTGTTCGCTGGCGGGAGCGAGCGCCGCGTTCGTTCGCGGTTTGCCGCCGAGCGCGAAGGCGCGCGTCCAGTCGCCGAAAGCGACCCGATCGCGCACGGCCAGGGCTTGCGCCGCGCGACCGGCTTCCGCTTCCACGACATGCGCGAGCCACGCACCGCTGAAGCGCGCGTCGGATGCGATCGTGCGTTGGAGCCAGTCCTCGAACCACGAGCGCAGTTGTGCTTCGTCGAGCTGCAGGTTCTCGGCCGATGGAAGCACGCGAACGCCGAGGCGTTCGTCCATGTACTCGTAGATCCAGCGTTTGACCAGAGCCATGTGCTGGGTGAACGTCGCGACGGTCGCGGCGCGCACCGAGCGGTAGGCATCCGCCGAGTCGATGTCGATTCGTGTGTGGGCAGCGTCGGCAAGGGAGTTCGTCATCGTGACGAGAAGGTACTCGCGAACCGCGATTCTGTCGCCGGCTCCGGCGAGGCTCGCGCGCACTCCGATCGGCCCCCAGCGCGCCGACGATCGGCCGAGGCGCGCGCTCGAGAGCACGCTTGTCGCGAACGCCGCGCGGTCACTTCGCCGCACGAATCCACGAGCGCCCGCCCGAGCACGTCCAGGCGCGTCGCTCGCTACCTACTTCCACCAATAGACGAGGAGCGACTCTTCGAGCGGTCGACGTGCCCCGCCGCCGGATGCCCAGCACTCGACAGCGCGCTCGGCAACAGAACTTTCGCGCGCGCTTTTCCTCACTTTTCGACCCGCGGCTGCCCTTCGCGGTGTCAGTTGCGCACGATCGACGTGATGCGGATGCCGTACGACTCCTTGATCGTCACGATCTCGCCGCGCGCGACGACCTTGCCGTTCACGAGGACGTCGGCGGGCTCGTGCGATTCGCGGTCGAGTTCGACGAGGGAGCCGGGGCCGAGCTGGACGAGTTCGGCCAGCGTCATGGTCGTGCGGCCGACCTCGACCGTGATCTGGACGGGCACGTCCATGAAGTGCGCGAGGCCCATGCCGGCGCCGGCGGATTTGGCGGGCGTGAGTTCGTCGAGCCGCTCGGCCTGCACGCGGACGGCGCGCGTGGCTTCGTCGATCTGCGATTCGAGGTCGCGTTGTTTGGCGGTGTCGCTCATGACTTGGAGGGGCGAGACGGTTGGGCGGAGGCCTGCGGCGGAACGGCGGCGGGCGATTGCACGTCGGCGAGGAGACTCACGGCGACGCGGCCGCGATGCGTGCCGATGCGACCGCGTGCGAAAGCGACGGCGCTCGTGAAGAGCTGGATCGGGTCGCCGACGGAAGCGTCGAGCGGCACGACGTCGCCGACTTCGAGGGCCATGAGGTCGGCGAGCGAGAGTTCGGCGTGGCCGAGCACGGCGGTGACGGCGAGCGGGATCGGGTCGAGGTGCTCGGGCGCGCGCGACGGCGTCGGGCGATCTTTGGTCGGCTCCGCACCGAGCGGCGCACGCGAGCCCGACATCGGCAGGTAGATCGAGACGGTCGATTCGCCGCGGTCGGTCGCGAGCGTGAGGTCGATCGCGAGTCGGTACGGGTCGGGCTTGGTGCCCGCGGTCTCGCGCCAGGTGGGCGCGTGTTTGCGCAGCTCGATGCCGACGTGTTTGGTCGCGCTGACGCGGAAGATGGCAGCGACTTGATCGATGACGAGGCCGATGACGCGCACGAGCACGCGGCGTTCGATCGGCGTCAGGAGGCGGGTGAACGGCAGCGGGTCGAAGGGCGGGCGCGCGGGCGGGGCGGGCTCTTCGTCGTCGGACTTGGCGGCGCTCTCGGCGGCGGCTTCACCCTCCGCGTTCTCGGCGTCGGTCGGCGCCGGGTCCTTCGGCAGGCCGACGAGGATCGACTGCAACGTCGCGACGGCCATCGGCGCGTCCCACAGGCACCAACCCGGTTGGCCGTCGACTTCGAAGGCGACCAGGGCGAGCGGGTCCACGACGCCGTCGAGCAACGTCTGCGACGCGATCTCGTGGCACGCCGCGAGTCGCACTTGGATCGGGATGCCGGCGATCTCGCGCAGGCGCGCCTCGATGTGCGGCAGCGCGCGCTCGAGCGAGCGCGTGGCTTCCGCGACGTCGTCCGCCGAGAGACGACGGATCCGGCCGAGCTCCCACGGGGAGACCTCGGACGACGGATCTGCGGCGCGCCCTTCGCGACCTTCGCGCAGGGCGGCCAGCTCGGCGGGTGACAGATTCGAACTCACGAAGCGGGGGCGAGAGCACGCAGCGGCGCGCTCACTGGATGTTGAACTCGGTGAAGAGGATCTCGCGGATGCGGCCGTGCACGCCGATCTTCACGCTGCCCGTGAAGCCGTCGATCATGCCGCTGACGTCGACGAACACGTAGCGACCGTTCTCGTCCTCGATGCGCAGGTCCTTCTCGTCGCCTTCGAATTCGATGGGGCGACCGCGGCCGAGTCGGATGGTGCGCGGGCTGCCTTCGACGACGAGCTTCCCGTCGAACAGGCTGCCGCGGAAGTTCGAGCGCACGCCGGAGATGCCCATGCGCAGGCCGCTCTTGCCGTCGGCCTCGGTCGGCGACTTGGTGTCGCCGATGTGCACGGGGAAGAGCAGCGGGTCGATCGACTGGCGCAGGTCTTCGCGGAACGCGGCGTTGCCGACGTCGGAGTTGAGTTCCTGTTCGGTGCGGCGCGTGCTGATGCGCAGCACGACGTCCTTCATCAGTGCGACGTAGACCGGATCGGCGACGCGATCGATCGCGTACTGCTGGTCGTAGGCCTCGAAGTAGGCCTCGGCGCGGAAGACGCAGAAGTTCTTCTGCCCGTCGCCGGAGAGGTTCGTCGTGACCTTGTCGGTCGACAGCGGCGCGACGAACATGCCTTCGAAGGTCTTGTACTCCTCCTTCTTGGGCACGGCCGACAGCGCGACCATGAACGCTGCGAGGACGAGGCCGAGCGCTCCGCCGCCGAAGATGAGCAGCTTCTTCTTCTTGCCGACGGGAGCGGCGGCCGCGTCGCCTTCCGGCTTCGCGTCCTTGTTGGGGGTCTCGTCCTTCTTGTCCTTGGCCATGGCGGGGCGCTCACTTCTTCGCGGGCAGGATCAGGCGGGCATCGACGGGCAGGAAGCGCTCCGTCGACTGGAGCGTCGAGTCGAGCCACGTGCGTGACTCGACACGCGCCGACTTGAAGGCGTGCTTCTCGACGAGGTAGTCCTTCACGGCGGCGGCTCGACGGTGTCCGAGCTGGATGGGATCGGCAGAACCGGGCTCGCCACTCATGCCGTGGCCCTCCAGGACCAGCACCTGATCGGCGCCCGGTCGCAGAGTTGGGGCGAGCATGTCCAAGTAGCGCCGTGCGTTCGCGTCGAGGGCCACCGACCCGGGGGCGAACATGGCGACCGCGGGCTGCAGCAGCGAGTCGTGCGGTTCCATGTCGGACAGCGTGTCCGCGTTCAGCACCTCCATGGGCGCCGCTTCCTCGGGACCGCCGGACTTGTCCGGGTCGCGTTCGGGCGGCAACTGGAAGCGCGTGCGCACCTCGTTGAACACGGCGTCCTTCTCCTCGCCGCTCATCACGCCCGAGAGGCCCATGGTCTCCATGCGGACGACGAACGAACCGACGCCGCTCGCGACGAGGCCGACCTGACGCTCCTTCGCCATCGAAACGAGCAGGATGAAGAAGGTCAGGATCAGCGTCATCATGTCGCCGAACGAGACCATCCAACCGGGCACCTTGGCCTTGCTGTCGGGCGGTGCGGACTTGCGGCCCATCAGCGCACCACCGTTCCCGAGCCGCGGCCGCTGCTCGTTGCGCGATCGCGCGGCATGGAGAGGACGCGCAGTTCGACGCGCCGGTTGTGCGCGCGGCCCTGCGGAGAGTCGTTGAGCGCTTTGGCGCGCGTCGCGCCGTAGCTCGCGACCTGCACCCGACCCGGCGCGATGCCGCCCTCGTCGACGAGGATGCGAGCGCACGCCATGGCGCGTGCGAGTGCGATCGAATCGGAGTCGGGGTGCGCGCGCGTTGCCTCGTGATCGGGTGCGTCGTGGCCTTCGATCACGATGGCGTGGTCGTAGGCGGCGAGAACTGCCGCAACGTCGAGCAACGCCGAGCGCAGCGCCGCATTCGGTTTCGCCGAGCCCGCTTCGAAGGACGCCTGAGCACCCCACTGGATCAAGAGGCCGTCGGCGATGTCCGTGAGGTCGCGCAGCTTCTCGTTCTCGCGTTGGCGGCGGAACTGCTCGTTCTCGCGATCGGCTTCGAACTCCGCGTCGCGCGAATGCGGTTCCTGCGCGCCCTTGAGCGGATCGGTGTGGCTGACAACGTCTCGCTCGGGCGGAGCCACGACGCGCGCCGCGCCCGTCGGGACGACGATGCCCGTGTTGCCCTGCAGCACGCCCTTGATCTGCACCGGGTCGTACTCCTCCATCGACGAGAACGTCATGAGGAGCACGAAGAACGTCACGAGCAGCGAGATCATGTCCGTGAACGTGACGATCCACTCCGGGGCGCCCGGTGCTTCCGGGTCCGGAGCGCGCTCCTTCTTCTCGCGCGGCGGGGGCGGCGGCGGAGGCGCCGCGCTCTTCTTCTTCGCTGCTTCGGCCACGGCTCAGGCCTCGAGGGCGCTGCGTTCGCGCGGCGGAAGGAAGGACTTCAGCTTCTCCTTGATGATCTGCGGTCCGTCGCCGGCCTGGATGGCGGAGATGCCCTCGATCATCAACTCACGCAACGCGCCTTCCTCCTTGGCGCGTAGCTCGAGTTTGCCCGAGAGCGGGATGCAGATGACGTTGGCGATGAGTGCGCCGTACAGCGTCGTGAGCAGAGCGACCGCCATGCCGCCGCCGATCTTCGACGGGTCGTCGAGGGCCATGAGCATCTGCACCAGACCGATCAGCGTGCCGATCATGCCGAACGCCGGCGCGTAGGCGCCGATCTGGTCGAGCATCTTCTTGCCCGTCGCGTGGCGCTGCTTCTGGAACTCGTTCTCGAGTTCCATGATGTCGCGCACCGTGTCGGGCGGGAAGCCGTCGATCACGAGCTGCACGCCCTTCGCGAAGAACTTGTCGTCGACTTCCTTGAGCTTGCTCTCGAGTGCGAGCAGACCTTCCTTGCGCGCCAAAGTCGCGTACTGCACGACGCGCGCGATCTCCTCGGTCGGACTGGGCAGCTTGAACAGCACCGTGCGCAAGAACACGAACGCGATTGCCCTCACGTCCGGGATCGTGAAGTTCATCAGGAACACGCCCAGCGTTCCGCCGAACACGATCAGCACCGACGGGATGTCGATGAACAGTGCGAGGCCGCCCGCACCGGTGGCCATCGAGTAGGTGAGGAGGCCGCACGCGATGAGCGTGCCGACCAGAGTCATGATGTCCATGGGGTGGACCTCTGGGGATCCGACGCACTACGGAAGACGAACGCGCGTGGTCGCTCTATCGACGTGTTCGTGTGCGGGCTTGACGAGCCCGAGCGCCGGTCACAGCGCCGCTCTCTCGATCAGGAGCCGATGCGCGCGTACGCGTCGGCGTACTCCTGCCACTTGTCCTGCGGCAGCGCGTACAGGATCGCGGCGGCGCGCGCTTCTTCGAGCTTGTCGAGGATCGCGGCGGCTTCTTCGGGCGAGTAGGCGACGAGGCGCGTGGCGACGTCGGCCACGTCGCCGTCGGCGAACAACATGGCCTTGCGCGTCAGTTCGCGATCGGCGCTCTCGCTGCGCACGAGGTCCGTGCGCTGCAAGGTGCCGGCGAGTTGTTCGAGTTGGATGCGGCGCTGTTCGAGCGCGTCTTCACGCGAGTCGAGTTCGGAGCGCATCTGCTCGAGCACCGAGGCGCGCTGACCGAGCGCGAGCATCTGCTCGGCGATCTGCGCCTCGCGCAGCTCGAGTTCCTGTTCGCGGCGACCGAGGTCCGAGTTCGCGTCGCGCAGTTCGGCGACGAGGTTGTTGATCTCCTTGGCGTCGAGCGGCGGCGGCAGGACCCAGCTCGCGAGCGACGCGATGTTGCTCTCGAGCATGCGCCTTTCCTCGTTCGAGAGGCGGCGCTGCGGCGTGAGCGACTCGCTGCGCGTCGGGTCCGGTTCCTCCGGCTCGGGCGGCTCGGGTTCGGGCACTTCGGGAGCCGGGAAGAACGAGCCGACCACCGGCAGCGAGTGCATCGGCACGCCGGCGACCGACGCGAAACCGAGGAAGCACACCGAGAAGAGCGATGTGCCACCCAGGCCGAGGAGGGCCATCTCGACGGGTTTGAGCATGGGGCGATCGCGCGCGTGCGCCCATTTCGGGAGCACGCCGCTTCGGCGCTATCGGAGCCCGCGCCGCGAGCGCTTGAGGTCCTCGGCGGCGGCGGTCCCGGTGGCGCGCCGCGCGGAGACGGCCTCGTCGCGTTCGCGCTCCTCGGTCCGGTCGAACTCGGTGCGATGGCGTTCGCGCGAGCGCTGTTTCAGGCGCTCGATGGCCTCCGCCTCGACGCGGCGCGCGCGCCAGCGCACGACCGACCGATCGGCCTCGGCACGAGCCTCGACGGCGCGGCGGCCGTGTTCCTTCGCGCGCACGTCGAGCACGCGGACGACGCGCTCACCCACGATGCGCGGCCCGGGAGCGACGTTCACGGCACCCAGTTGCGCGAGTGCGTCCTGCGCCTCGGCGCGCGCGGTCGCGGCCGCGGCCTCGGAGTGCTCGGCTCGGGCGCGCTCACCGGCGTACTGCGCGAGCGCCTGACGCTCGGACATGCGTCGCAGCGCGAGCACACGCTCGAGTCGGAAACGCAGGCGTTTCAAATCAGGCCTTCCTCGCGACCGGCCGCGGCGCCGGCTTCTGCTCCGCGAACAACGTCGCGAGCAAGGCGCGGGTGTCGGCCAGCGACGTGCGTTCGTCGCGCGCCTGGCGCAGGAACATCTCGACCAGTTCGCGGCGCGCGATCGCGCGATCGAGTTTCGGATTGCTGCCTGCCTTGTACGCGCCGATCTCGATCAGGTCGCGGCTCTCCTGGAACGTCGCCAGGTCCGTGCGCAGTTTGGCGGCGAGGTCCATGTGCTCGCGCGTCGCGAGCTCCGGCATCAGACGCGAGATGCTGCCCAGCACGTCGACGGCCGGGAAGTGGTTCTTGTGCGCGAGCGCGCGGTCGAGGACGAGGTGGCCGTCGAGCAGACCGCGCAACGTGTCACCGACCGGGTCGTTGATGTCGTCGCCGTCGAGCAACACGGTGAACAGGCCGGTGATGCTGCCGGTCTTCGTGCGACCGAGGCGTTCGACGAGCTGCGGCGTCGTCGCGAAGAAGCTCGGCGGATATCCGCGCAGCGTCGGCGGCTCACCGGCCGCGAGACCGATCTCGCGCGTCGCCGCGGCGAAGCGTGTGACCGAGTCCATGACCAGGAGAACGTCGAGACCCTGATCGCGGAAGTACTCCGCGACGGTCACGGCACTGAACGGCGCGTAGAAGCGCTCGATCGGCGGGCGGTCGGACGTGGCGACGACCGTGACGGCGCGCGCACGACGCTCTTCGTCGAGCACGTCGTCGATGAACGCACGCACTTCGCGACCGCGCTCGCCGACGAGGCCGATGACGACGACGTCGGCGTCGGTGCCCGAGGTGATCTGGCCGAGCAGCGTCGACTTGCCGACGCCCGAGCCGGCGAAGATGCCGAGGCGCTGGCCGCGGCCGATCGTGAGGAGGCCGTCGATCACACGCACGCCGGTCTGCAGCGGTTCGTCGATCGGCGGGCGCTCGAGCGGCAACGGCGCAGCGGCGCGGATCGCGCGCTTCGCCGCGAGTGCCGGCAGCGGTCGCTCGTCGAGCGGGCGACCGAAGCCGTCGATCACGCGCCCGAGCAGGCCCGAACCGACGCCGATCTCGAACTGGTGGCCGAGTGCGGTGACCGGTGTGCCCGGTGCGATGCCCGCGAGGTCGCCGTGCGGCATCAGGAGTGCGCGCCCGTCGCGGAAGCCGACCGTCTCGGCCGTCGTGCCGTTCGCGCCGCCGATGCGACAGACCTCGCCGATCGCGGACGGCAGCATGTCCGCCTCCGCGAGAATGCCGCTGATGCGCGAGATGCGGCCGCGGTAGAGCGGCTTCGCGGCGCGCGTGACGACGCGCTTCAGGTGTTCGCGGTCGATCATCGCGCGGCTCCGAGTTCGGCGAGCAGCGCGTCGCGCGCCTGCGTGAGCACCGCCAACGGATCGTGCACGAGCGTGCCCACCGGTGTGTCGAGGCGCACTTCGCCGCGCGCCAGGTCGGCGTCGGCGCGCAGGGTCACGCGGGCTCCCAGCCCCGAGCGTTCGAGCGCGGGCAACGCGTCCGGATGCACACGCACCGCACACGCGGCCGTCGGTTCGTTCGTGCCCGCCAGGCAGTGGCGCACCACACCCGAGAGGTCGTCGTCCGCCGCCAACTCGCGCTGGACGACGGCTTCGGCCAGCACACTCGCGATCTCGATCGCCGAGTCGAGCATCGACTCGCGCATCGCATCGACCTCGCGTCGGCAGGCGGCCACGAACTCCTCGAGTTCGGCCAGCGCGGCGCGCCGACCCTCCTCGCGCGCCGTCCCGAGCGCCGCGAAGAACGCGCCGTTCGAGACGTGCACGCCGGTCGGCGCCACGGGCAGTTTGATCCGGTCAGCTGACGAGTGCATCGCCGCCCTTCGCAGGTTTGAAGTTGCCGCTCTCGATCAGGGCGCGGACGCCCTTCATGATCTGCTCGCGGGCCGTGAGGACTTCGGACATGGGCATGGGGCCGGCGAGCTCGCGCTCCTCCTTGACCATGTCCTTCACGCGACTCGAAAGGTTCTCCATCACGTTCGTCTCGATCTCCTCGCGGCAGGCCTTGAGCGCGACCGCCAACGTCCGTGTGTCGACCGATCCGAGGATCTGCTGCATCGAACGGCGGTCGACGTCCGCGATGTCGTCCCACGTGAACATGTACTCGCGGATGCGTCCGACGACGTCGGAGTCGCCTTCGGCCAGTCCGTCGAGGACTCCGGAGCCGAGTTCGGCGCTGGCGCTGTTGAGCAGCTCGGCGATCGTCTGCAGACGCTGACTGCTCGTGCGCGAGGCGGGCTCCTCCGAGAAGCGCAGCATGCGGGAGTGCAGGTCTTGCGCGATCAGCGTCAGGATCTCGTAGCTCGGCGGCGTCAGCGAGGCCATGTGGCGCACGACCTCGAGCGCGCGCTCGACCTCGAAGCCGCCCAGCACGAAGGCCGACAGTTGCGGATCGATGTGAGCGAGCACCACGGCGATCGCCGCGGGCGACTCTTCGGCCAAGGCGCGCGCGAGTGTGCGCGGCGGCAGTTGTTCGATGACGACGAAGGGCCGCTCCATCCGGCGGCGGCGCTCGATCAGATCGAGCACGCTCTTCGCGCGCTCGCCGCCCAGTCCGGCCTGCAGGAGTTGTTCGAGCTCCTTCGTCGTGGTCGGGCGGATGTTGCCTTCGTAGCGCATCGCCGCGACCTCCAGATAGATCTGCCCGACCACGTCGTCGGTCGCGATCGTCGGATCGATCGACTCCATCGCCTCGACGACTTCGGCGACGACGTCCTCGGCGAGGTGGCGCAGGATCTGCGCGGCGGCACTGCGTTCCAGCGTGAGCAGGAACGTGGCGACGCGCTCAGCGCCGGCGATGGTGGGTTCTGCGGCCATGTTCGTGGGAGCGTTGGCTCAGTTCGCCGAGACCTTGCGGGCGTCGCGCACCCAAGCCGAGAGGAGTTCGCCGACCTTGTCCGGTTCCTCGCCGACGAGTGCGGCCACGCGCGGGCGCGCCTGCGTGAGCGGGCTGTCCGCTTCTTCGACGCGCGCCTGTGCCTGTGCGGCCAGGCGTTCGTTCCGAATCTTGCGTTCGGCGAGTTCTTGTTCGCGCACTTCGGCCAGTTGCGCCTCGCGTTGTTTGCGCGCCTTCGCGGAGCCGCGCCAAGCGCGCAGCAGGAAGATCGTGAACGCGATGCCGAGGACGATCTCGACGCCGCGGTCGAGTGCGAGCGCGACGATCGGCGGCAGGCCTTCGCTCTTCGTCTCCGCGGCCTCGCCCTCGACGGCTTCCGGCTTCGCGAACGAGAGCTGCGCGAACTGGAACTCGTCGCCGCGTGTCGTCGAGAAGCCGACGGTCGCCTTGACCGCATTCTCGAGCGCCGTCTTCGCCGAGCCCGAGACCGACGAGTCGATGTAGAGCGCGACGCTCATGCGCGACAGTTTCGGCGTGCGTTGTTCGGTCGTCGTCAGCGTGCGCGACGGCGCGTAGACGCGCTCCTGCTCCGACGCCTTCGACAGCGCCGGTTCGGCCGACGCCTGTTGTTTGCCGGCCGAACGCACGTCGACCGAACTCTGATCGGGCGCCGCGAAGCTGTTGTTCGCCGTGTTCAGGTTGCCGGCGGAACCGGCGGCGCCGCCCACGACCGGATCACCGGCGAAGCGCGGATCGGTCGTGCTGGTGACGCGTTCCGACAGCAGCGCCCCCGGACTCGACGTCGCCGTGTCGGCCAGCGTCGTGCTCGTCGTGAAGTCCCACTCGCTGCGCACCGAGACCTTCGCGAGGCCCTCACCGAGGATCGAGTCGAGCACGTCGGAGGCCTTGATTTCGAGACGGCGGTCGGCCTCTTCACCGGCCGAGAGCCAGTCGTCGACCATGCCCGAACCGTTGGCGAGGTCGAGCCCGTCGAACACGCTCTTGCCCTGGTCGTCGGCGATGATCAGGTCTTCTTCGGCGATACCGAGACCGAAGCGCACGAGGCGCGCGACCGTCTGTGCTTGTTTGCGTGTCAGTTCCTGACCGCCGCGCGTGACCAGCGTCACCGATGCCGTGATGCGCGGCTGGCGGCCGAACACACGACCCTCGGGCACCATGGTCTGGACCTTCGCTTCCTGCACGAAGTCCTGGAGTTCGAGCATGCGCTCCATCTCCTCCCAGATGCGCTTGCGCATGATCTGCTGGCGCTCTTGCGAGCCGAGCAGCAAGGTCGCGAGTCCGCTCGCTTCGGTGATGATGCCGCCGTCGTGTCCGCGCAGCGCGCCGGCCGCGAAGACGGCGTTGCGTGCGAGCGTCAGTTGCGCCTCTTCGACGTACACGACGAACGGGCCGGGCGGCTGCGACGAACGCCATTCCACGCCGGCGCCCGCGAGTGCTTCACCGACACGCGACGTCTCGGCGTCGTCGAGGCCGGAGAGCAGCATCTCGAAGTGCGGCTTGTTGGAGTACTGCACCGCCAGCACCGACGCGATCACGAGACCGAATGTCAGTGCGACCATGCCGGCGCGTGTCGCGGCCGACGTGAGGGCGAGGCGCTTCCAGATCGTTTCGAAGACGTTCTTCATCGCGTGGACGAGCGCTCAGACGCTCATGCGCATGACCTCGCGATACGCGTCGATCAAGCGGTTGCGGATCTCCATCGAGAACTTCATGGTGAGGTCGGCGCGTTTGATGCGCGCGGCGACCTCGTGAGCGGAGTCGATGCGCCCCGCGATCACGTCGGTCGTGATCGAGTCGGCGCTCGTGAGTTCGGCGTCGAGTGTGCGCAGTCCGTTGCGCGCGGCATCGGACAGCGGATCACTCGACGCATTGGTCTGGGCGGCCGACTCCTCGAAGCTCTTGCGGAGCTGCGCGGTGCGCTCTTCGAACATCTCGCGCAACGCACTCGCGTCGCCGCCCCCGCTCGCGATGCGCGAGAGGGCGCCGCGCAACAGATCGTCGCGCCCGGCTCCGGAGTCGATGCGTGTCATGGCGGGTGGTCAGTTCGGTGTGAGTTGACGAATCAGTTCGAACGTGCGAGTTCGAGTGCGCGGCTCGCCATCTGGGCGAAGCCTTGCTGCGAACGCAGGTTCGACTCGTAGCTGCGCATCGCGGTGATCATGTCCGCCATCTCGCGCAGGTTGTTGACGTTCGGCAGTGTCACGTAACCGGAGGCGTCCGCGTGGGCGTGACTCGGATCGTGGATGCGAACGAACTCCGTCTTGGTGTCGCGTGCGATCGCCGCGGCCTTGACGCCCGCGTAGCGACCGTCCGGGCCGACGAGCGGCTCGAACAGCACCTCGCGGCGCACGTACGGACCGCCTTCCGGCGTGCGTGTGATCGTGGCGCCCGCGATGTTCTGCGCGATGACGTTCATGCGCACGCGTTCGGCGGCGAGGCCGGACGCGGACGTGCGCATACCTTCGAAGAAGCGATCGAGTCCTGTCATTGCGGTTCTCAGTTGCCGCCGGTGATGGCGGTGTTCATGAGCGAGTAGCGCCCTTGCAGGATCGTGAGGTAGGTCTCGTAGAGCATGCGGTTCTCCTGATCCGCGACCTGTTCGAGTTCCGCCGTCACGTTGTTGCCGTCGGCGCGCGGCGGCGTCACGAGGTCCGTCGTCTCGAGCGGCTGGTAGCGCGAGAGATCGCTCTTGCCGCTCGCCATGGCGTCCTCGAGGACTTCCTCGAAGAGCACGACCTGGCGCTTGAAGCCGGGTGTGTTCTGGTTCGCGATGTTGTTCGCGATCGCGCCGTGACGGAGAGTCGCGGCGTCGAGCAGACGCATCAGCAGTGAGTCGTTCGGTCCCGTGACGTTCATGTGCGCCTCCGTCAGGCGACCAGACCGAGCTGGCGCCAGAGTTTCATCTTGTTCGAGAGTGTGCGCGCGGTCACACCGAGTCGACGCGCGGCCTCCGTCTTGTTGCCGCCCGTGTCGCCGAGCGTCGCGAGGATCGCGTCGCGTTCGATGTCGGCGAGTTTGCGATTGGCGAGGTGTTCGGGGCTGTAGCCGAAACTCTCGTCGGCGCCTTCGGCCTCGTCGTCGCCACGGCTCGGTGCCAGCGCGTACGGCATCTCGACCCCGAACGCGAGGTCCTCGCGGCGCAGGCGCGAGCCGCGCGAGAGCACGACGGCGCGTTGCACGACATTCTCGAGTTCGCGCACGTTGCCGGGCCAGCTCCACTCCTCGAGTGCGAGTTTGGCCGTGTCGGTCAACTCCGGCGGCGGCACGATGCCTTGCTGACGCGCGAAGTGGCGGACGAAGTGCTCCGCGAGCGGCAGCACGTCCTCCGTGCGTTCGCGCAGCGGATCCAGATGGATCGGCAGCACGTGCAATCGGTAGTAGAGGTCCTCGCGGAAGCGACCGGCCGCGACTTCCTCGGGCAGGTTGCGGTTCGTGGCCGCGATGACGCGCACGTCGACCGACAGCGTGCGGTCGCCGCCGACGCGCTCGAACTCGTTCTCTTCGAGCACGCGCAGCAGCTTCACCTGCACGGACGGTGCGATCTCGCCGATCTCGTCGAGCAGCAATGTCCCTCCATCCGCGAGTTCGAAGCGCCCTTCGCGCCTCCGGTGCGCGCCGGTGAAGGCGCCCTTCTCGTGGCCGAAGAGTTCGGACTCGAGCAGTTGTTCCGACAGTGCCGCGCAGTTCACTCGCACGAACGGTCCGCCTTTGCGCGGGCTGCTCTCGTGGATGAAGTGCGCGATGCGCTCCTTGCCGGTGCCGCTCTCACCCGTGATGAGCACGGTGCCGCGGCTGTGTGCGATACGAGCGGCGCTGCGCAGCGTCTGCAGGATCTTCGGGCTCTTCGCGACGATCTGCGGATGTGCGGCGCTCTGCTGGCTCTCGAGATACTCGACGCGATGCTCGAGCTTCTCGGTGCGAGCGACGCGCTGGAGCACGATCGCGAGCGCTTCCGGTGCGACCGGCTTCAACATGAAGTCGCACGCGCCGGCCTGCATGGCTTCGACGGCGGATTTCACCGAGCCGTGCGCGGTGACGAGCACGATCGGGAGGCCCGGTTGCGTTTCGGTGATGCGACGGACGAGTTCGAGTCCGTTCATCTCCGGCATGCGCAGGTCGGTCAACACGAGGTCGAAGCCGCCGGTCGCGAGGCGTTCGAGCGCGCGCAGCGGACTGCCGATGGTCTCGACGGCATAGCCGAGAGAGCGCACCGCTTCGCCGAGGAACTCGCGGGAGAGGGGATCGTCGTCGACGACCAGGATCCGTTCGAGGGTCATTCGCAGAGGCCGGTGGGGGTGGTGGGGAAACGGACGAGGAACGAGGCGCCGTGCAGCGGCGGTCGCGCGTCACCGATGGAGACGCTGCCGCCGTGGAGTTGCGCGATCGTGTGCGTGAGAGCGAGGCCGAGGCCGGTGCCTTCGGCGCGTGTCGTGAAGAACGGCTCGAGGATCTTCGAGCGCAGCTCACACGGCACGCCGGGCCCGTCGTCCTCGACGGAGAGGACGTGGTCGTCGCCGCGGGCGGTGATCTCGACCTTGATGACGCCGCCGGAGGGCTGCGCGTCGGCCGCGTTGGCGATCAGGTTCTTCAGCGCCTGGCGCAGCTTCACGGCGTCGCCGCGCAGTCGCGGGAGCGCGACGTTGGTCTCGATGCGCCAGCGCTCGGGCGCTTCGCGGTGCTCCATGGCCTGCTGCACCGCGCGTTCGACGAGTTCGTGGGTGTCGACCGAGCTGGCTTCGAGCGCCTCGGGGCTGGCCATCGTCACGAGGCCGGTGACGATGCCGTCGATCTCGTGCGCTCCGCGAGCGATCAGGCTCGCCCAACGCGCGAGTGTCGGTTCGTCGAGGCGCTTCTCGAGCAGGCCCGCGAAGCCGCAGATCGCGTTGAGCGGATTGCGGATCTCGTGCGCAATGCCCGCCGCAAGCGTTCCGAGCGCCGTCATCTTCTCCTGCACGTGCAGACGCGCGGACAGCTCCTCGATCTCGGTGCGGTCGTCGAGGATCGTGAGCGCGCCGAGGTGTGAACCACCCTCGCCGATGACGCGCGCCGTGCGAACGTGCACGCGCTTGGTCGCGCCGTCGTCGCACAGCAGCCGCGCGGTCGTGCCGCGTGCGGCCTCGAGGTGCTCGAGTGCGTCGATGCGCGATCCGAGCAGCGCCTGCGCCGCCGGGTTCGTACGCACAACGCGACCGCTCGCGTCGCGGACGACGACGCCTGTCGGGAGGCTCTCGAGGATCGCACCGAGCGCACGTCCGACCTCGTCGAGTTCACGCACCTTCTGCTCGAGCTCGCGATTCGTGCGCGCGAGTTCGGCCTCGACGCGCAGCGCGCGTTGCTCGAGCGCGGCGTACGCACGTTCGAGCCCTTCCGTGATCACGGAGAAGGCGCGCGCGGCGTCGTCGAGGTCGGCGGTGGCGCCGATGTGGAGGGTGCGTTCCATGTGTGTGCGGTCGTCGTGCTCAGCCCTGCTCGTCGGCGCCGCCTTCGGCCGGGTCCGTGCTCACCGGCACCGGCTGCGGCTTGCCGAAGGCGCTCTTCCAACGCAGGAAGTCGGCGTCGCTGCGTGAGCGCTCGACGTACTCACCGGCGTTCGAGTCGTTGATGACGACGTCGTAGAGCGCGAGCGCTTCTTCGACGCGGCCCAAGCGATCGAGGCACAGCGCGCGCCAGTAGCGGTGGCGCGGATCGTCCGGCCCCGACTGGAACGCGGCGAGCGCGCGGTCGAACTGACCGGCGAGGTAGGCGGCGCGCGCCTTCGCGAAGGCGAGCGACTCGTCCATCGGCGGCGGCGGCAGCGCGCCGCTCGTGTTCGTGTCGGCGGGCGTCGTCGTGCCGCCGTCGATCGGTGTCTCGGGCAGCAGTCGCCGAAGGTCGGTGATCGACGAGCGCTCGCGGCCGGTCTCCGGCGTCGTCGGTTCGGGAGCGACCGGCGCGCGCGTCGCCTCGAGGAGGCGCGCGATCTCACCGTCGCCGAGGCCACGTGTCGGCACCGGTGCGGCCTCGGTCGGCAAGCTCATGAAGGCGGTCGCGGGTGCGACACCCGAGCGCAGCAGTTCGAGGTGCGCTTCGAGTCGCGACAGATCGCCGTGCAGGCGATCGAGACGCGCGAGGCGTTCGATCGGGTCCGCGAGCGGCGCCTCCGTCGCGGCGCGCACGAGGCCGATGTCCGGACGCTCGACCGTCGCGACGCCGCGCAGCACGTCGAGGGAACGCATGGTCTCCTCGAGCGCCGACTGCAGCGTGCGCGGCGCCTGGTCCTGGACCGCGAGCGGCACGGCGACGAGCACACCGAGAATGGAAGTGAGGGGCAGCATGGCTTTCAGCATCAGTAGCGACCGTCGTAGGCCTCCATGGCGCGCTCGAACTGGCGGCTCTGCTCGAGCAGTTGGCCGGCGTAACCGTCGATGCGCGCGATCGAGTCGGGAGCGACGCGACTGATCGTGATGCGCGCGTCGCGCAGCACGTCGAGCGCTGCGTCGAGGCCCTTCGTCGCGAAGGCATGTTGTGCGTGGGCGATGACGACGTCGTCGCGCAGTTCGAAGGGCACGAGTTCGAGTTCGCGGAAGAGCGGCGCGATCAACTGCGCCACGCCCTCCCAGTCCTCGCGCGCGGCGGCGCGCTGGGCGGCTTCGTAGCGCTCCTGTGCACTCGAGTTCGTGGCGTCGAGATGCACGGGCAGGCCGAGTGCGGCGCGTGCGAGACGCTCCTGCGTTCCGAGGTCGGCGCTCGTGTCAGCGTTGCCGGCTTCACCGGCGACGAAGAGCACACCGAGGTGATCCTCGAGTGCGAGGAACAGCTCCGCGGCGCGTTCGTAACTCGCCGCGCGCTCCGGGTCGCGCACTTGACGAGCGTGGGTCAACCACGCGCGCGCCGCTTCCTTGCGCAGGTCGAGGCCTTCGAAGCAGCGCGCTCGCAACTCGAGAGCTTCGACTGCGACGTTCAGCGCGACGGGGCCGCGCTCGAGTTCGTCGAGTTCGTTCAGCGCTTCGATGTACGAGCCTCCCGCCAGGCGCGCACGCGCCATCAGCAGCACGCGCTGCACGAGCATGTCGCGCTCGAGGTCGGGGTGTTCGCGTTCGTGGACGCGCAGGATCAACACCGCGAACTCCGCGCGGCCGAGTTCGACGTTGCAGCGCGCGATCTGAAGCGTCGCTCGCACGCGGTACTCCTCGAGCGAGCGCGGCAGTTGCCCGGCGTCCGTGAGCGCCTGAGGCGAGATCGCCGTGACGTGTGTGTACTGGCCGAGAGCGAGGTTCCACTCGCCTTGACGGGCGAGCGCATCCGCGATGCGCAGCGTGGCCTCGAGGACCAGCGGCGACGCCGGGTGCGCCTCGATCAGCAGTTGGTAGTGACCGATCGCGGAGGTGTCGTTGCCGCGCTCCTCTTCGAGCGCGCCTTGAGCGAGTCGGGCACGCGGCGCGAGTGCGCTGTCGACGTGGCGCAGCGTGCTGCGCGAGTAACCGGCCAGCGCGCGCATGCGCAGCGCGTCGGCGTCGCCGAACAGATCGGCCGTGCGCACGTCGAGCACCGACGGCGTGATCTCCGCCGCGAGGCCCGCGCTCCCGAGCACGTACTCCAGCGCTTCTTCGAGCGGGCGGTCGCGCAGGTCGACCGTCACGAGCGGGGCGGCGAGCGCGCGCTCCTCGAAGCCGAACAGCAAGCGGTTCGACAGTTCGGCGACGCGGCGCGCCACCGTGAACAGCGAGACGTTCGATCCCACGAGCGTCACGTACTCCACGCCGTCCTCGTCGAGGCGGCGTTCGACACGCAGCGGGACCGACAGGTCGTCCTGACCGCGCGTTCGATCGAGCGGCACCGCGTCGGCGACTTGCACGACGCTCGCGTTCTCCGCCGCGACGGCTTCCACCGGCAGCGCAGCCGCTTCCGTCGAACCTTCTTCGGCGCGCGCCTCGGTGGGCGCGATGTCGAAGACGAGCGGCGCTGCGGCGCCCGCGATCACGAGCGCACCGCCGAACAGCAGGCGCAGGTCCATCACGAGCCGACCTCCGACGCTGCGATCAGAGCGGCTTCGCTGCGATCGGCCTCGGCCAGCAGGAACAGAGCGCGTGCTTCGATCGGATCGCGCTCGTTCGGCGCGAGGCGATCGAGGATCGCGAGTTTGCCGTACAGCAGGCGGCGCGCTGTCGCGAAGTCGTTCGCGGTGATGTGGCTCTCGATCGTCTGGAACGAGACCGAGCCGATCTGCACGGCGGCGCGCGGTTGCGTCAGGCCTTCGAGGCGCGACGTCTCCGCTTGGATGTCGCGGCGCGCGCTCTCGACGGTCGAGCGCAGATCGAGGCGCACACCTTCGATCTCCTCCACGACGGAGCGGTTGCGCTGGTAGGCGAACCACGTGCCGACGAGATTCGATGCGAGCAGGAGCCCGACGGCGGCGAGCACCGCGAGGACTCCGCGTTGGCGCCAGAGGGGAACGCTGACTTCGACGCGAGTGATGACGCCGGTGTTCGTTGCCGTTGAACCGGCGACCTGAGCCGCTGCAGCGGCTTCCGCCGTCGGAGCGACGCTTGCCGCCAGGTCCACGATGTTGCCGACGTCCTTGTCGTCGATCGTCGAGAGGAACTCGGCGATGTCGAATTCGTCGTCGCCCTTGGCGGTCTTCGTCTCGGCGTCGTTCGGCGCCGGGAAGTCGAAGAGGTCTTCGTCCTCGTCGAACTCGATGTCCTTGGATTCGGCCATGGTGCTTCTCGTTTCGCAGCCCAGATCAGCGGCCCGGAGCCGCGGCGAGGATGCGTCCGACCACGACCGCGAGGTGCGGCGGGAGGTGATGAGCGAGTGCGCCGTCGCCGTCGCGAACAGCCGCGACGAGTGCGCGGCAGGCGCGCGCCGTCAACCAGTCGTCGTCGCTGTGGTCAGCGCCGGCGTTGCTCCATGCAGCGCCATGGGTCTCGAAGCGCATGTGCACACGCGTGCCGAAAGCGTCGCTCTTCGCGTCGAGGCCGTCCGAGAGGCACGCCGCGCGACGCAGGCCGCTCGGCAGCACACCCAGCGCGAACAGTCCCGGCGGCGGAGCGATCGCGGCGCGCAGCGTGTGGTTGTCGACACCGACGCCGAAGTCGCGCACGGTCACCCGCACGGAGTTCGTGTCGCGGGCGACGAGGACGACGACGCGCTCCGCTTCCGTCAGCGCACGCGCGCGGTTCGCCGGGTAGGCATGGCGCACGACGTTGTCGAGGATCTCACCGACCGCGGTGCCGATGCGTGCGCGCACCGCGAGTCCGAGGCCCCAGCACACGCACAAGGACGTCAACCAGCGCAGCGCGCGCGCTTCACCGCCGGCGTCGGCGCGCACTTCGATGCGGTGACCGTTGCGCGTGCCGGGCGAGTCGTCGATGGGCACGACGCGCGGACGTGAGACGGCGGTGATGTGTCGCTGGGTGGACATGGGGGACGGGGGAAGAGGTGCGACGCGAGCGCGAGTGCTCGGGGTGAGCTCTCACGCGGGAGGTTCTTTCGACCCCGACCCGGAAAGACTTGAAGGGCCGACGGCAGCTCGGAACTTCCTTCCCGCTCCTGCGCCGCGGGAGCGCGAGCGACCGTCGCGAAACGCGACGATCTCGCCGGGCGGGTCAGGCGAGTCCGTGTTCGGCGAGCTTGTGGTAAAGCGTGCTGCGGTTGAAACCGAGCACCCGCGCCGCGCGGCTCTTGTTGCCGTCGTTCTCGAGCAGCACGCGTTCGATGAGCGCCTTCTCGACGGCGCGCCACGAACGGTCGAGGAGCGGCAGGCTGTCGGTGGCGAGCAGGGCGGCCGGCGAAGCACTCGGTCCGCGGCGCTCACCGAGGTGGCGCGGCTCGATCGGCCCGGCGCCCGCCGCGCGTGCGGCGCGAGCGACCAGCTCGGCGAGTTCGTCGATGCCCCCGATCCAGACCTGCGAAGAGAGTTCGAGGGCGGCGGCCGCGGACAGTTGCGGCCCGCCGCTCGCGGCGAGCAGCACCCGCGTGATGTCCGGCAGGTCGGCGGCGCGCAGAGCGAGCGACGGCACGTGCACCGCGTGGTCGTTCAGTCGATAGGCGAGTTCGGGCGCGAGGACGCGTTCGAGGTCCTCGTCGCTCGTGAGGGCGACCAGGCGCAGGTCGAGCGCGCGCGGTGCGCGGGCTCCGAGCGGCGTGAACGCGCCGCGGCCCAGTGCTTCGGCGATGGAGGACTGGACGTCGTGTTCGAGTGTCTCGGCATCGACCAGCACGAGCGTCCCGCCGCGCGCCACGTCGAACAGCCCGGCTTCGTCGCGTGTGCCGAGCAGCCGCTGGACGCCCCAGGTGCCGGTCAGTCCGGCGCAGCGCACGAACGTCGCGCCCGCGTCGGCGGTCTTGGTTGCGCTGAGCCGCTCCGCACCCAACCGGTGCAGCGCCTGCGCGACCTGGCGTCTCCCACTGCCCGCCGGTCCGCGAACGACGACGGTGCGGGCAGCGCTCGCCCGTTCCACCGCGCGCACGAGTTCGAGGGCCAGCGGCGACGTGCCCGCGAGTACGGCTTCGACCGCGTGACACGGTGTGGCGAAGGTCGGCGTCGGCGACTGCATATATAGAGGTGTGGAGCGTGTGTGCGCGCGATCGCGCCGCCGCCCACGTGCCGCCTATCGAGCGCGTTGCCCCGCGAGCTGAGTGTTCGCGCGCCTCGGACGGAAAGAAGTTCCCGTTCGCGCGCCGCTCGCCGTCGACCGCTCTTCGCGATTCGCACGGATTCCGGTGGTCCGGGCTCATGCGCGCCGCGCTCCCTCCGAGAACCTCGTCGAGCACCGGTTCGAGCTGCCAACTCCACTCGAACCAGCGAGCCCCTCTCTCGCTTCGCTCACCCTCAACCGCGATTCATCCAACTCAACCCCGTTTCCACAGGAGCCCCCGATGGGCCTTCGAGTCAACACGAACATCATGTCGATGTCCGCCCAACGCAACCTCTCGACCGTCACCGAACGTCTCGGTGGCAACTTCATGCGCTTGTCGAGCGGTCTGCGAGTCGCCTCCGCTTCGGACGACCCGGCCGGTCTCGGCATCTCGGAGCGCATGCGCGCTCAGATCCGCTCACTCGGACAAGCCTCTCGCAATGCGCAGGACGGTTCGTCCCTGGCGCAGACCGCTGAAGGCGCGCTCGCCGAAGTGCACAGCAGTCTGCACCGGATGCGCGAACTCGCCATCCAAGCTTCGAACGGTACGTACAGCACCGACGACCGCTCGGTCCTCGACGTCGAGTTCCAAGCCATCATCGCCGAGATCGACCGCATCGCGAACTCCACGGAGTTCAACGGCATCCCGCTGCTCGACGGCTCGCAAGCGAGCGTCACGATCCAAGTCGGCCTCGAGAACGCGGTGAGCGACACCATCACGGTGGGCTTGCAGGACGTCGGCGCGGCCGCACTCGGACTGTCGGGTGGAACCTTCGACGTCACCGACGTCGCCAACGCTCAAGGAGTGCTCGCAGCACTCGACACCGCGACGAACTCCGTGAACACGGCGCGCGGCAACCTCGGTGCCTCGCAGAACCGCCTGCAGAGCACCATCCGTTCGATCCTGAACGTGCGTGAAAACCTCTCCGCCGCCGAGAGCCGCATCCGTGATGTGGACGTCGCAGCGGAGACCGCCGACCTGACGAGGAACTCGATCATGCAGCAAGCCGCCACGTCCATCCTGTCGCAGGCGAACAGTCAGCCGCAGATCGCGCTCTCCCTGCTTCAGGGCTGAAAAGAGAAACGGCTCGAGTTGGGCCGGATCGCTGAGGGGGGGAGCCGCTTCGCGGCGGCTCCCCAATCCAAAGCGGCCCACCGAACGAGTCGTGACCTCCACGCGAGGTCGAAGCAGCGCGGCGCGCCTCGGCGCGACACGCGACGCTCATTGACAACCAGGCAGTAGTGCAAGGAGGAGCCCGACTCTTCCGACCGTGCTGCTCGACGCTCCGCGTCGAGTTTCAGCCGCAGCGGTTCACGGGCTCCATGACCACGCCGTTCGCCACCAACAGAGGCGAGCGGTGATGGCGGCGATCCCAAGCGGATCGCCGTCCCCGGTGCACGCACCCACGTGCCCCTGCGATGCAAGTCGCAGGAGGGCGTGTGCACCTGACTCGGTGGACCAGCACATCGCCGGACCACCACCCTTCGACTCCAATCCAGAGGAATTCACATGGGTCTTCGTGTCAACACGAACATCTTCTCACAGACCGCACAGCGGAACCTTTCCGCCGTGTCGGAACGCCTGGGCGGCAACTTCGCTCGCCTGTCCAGCGGTCTCCGCATCGCCAGTGCGTCGGACGACGCGGCGGGTCTCGGCATCTCGGAGCGCATGCGCTCTCAGGTCCGCGGACTCGGCCAAGCCGGCCGCAACGCTCAAGACGGCATCAGCCTCGCTCAGACCGCCGAAGGCGCGCTGAACGAAGTTTCCAACAACCTCGTGCGCATGCGTGAACTCGCGGTCCAGGCCGCGAACGGAACGCTGAGCACGGACGACCGCGCCGTCATCGACACCGAGTTCCAAGCTCTCCTCGAAGAGGTCGATCGCACGGCCGGCGAGACGTCGTTCAACGGCGTCCAACTCCTCGACACGACCGCGGACATCGACATCCAAGTCGGTCTCGACAGCGGCGACACGATCGCCATCGAAACGCAAGACGTGACGACCGCGACGCTCGGCATCGACGGTGAAGACCTCACCTCGACGACGAACGCCTCGGACGCACTCGCGCTCATCGACGACGCGATCAACTCGGTCAACACGTCCCGCGGCAGCCTCGGCGCCTCGGTCAACCGCTTGAGCTCGACCTTCCGCACCATCCAGAACACCCGCGAGGGTCTGTCTGCCGCCGAGAGCCGCATCCGTGACGTCGACGTCGCCCAAGAGACGGCCGACCTGACGCGCAACTCGATCCTGCAGCAAGCTGCGGTGTCGATCCTCGCGCAAGCCAACACGCAGCCGCAGCTGGCGCTCAGCCTCATCTGACGCCGCCGGCAACGCGCAGCGCTCGAGAAGCGCCGCGCCGCCAACCGCTGGTCCGGGCTCGCATCACGCGAGCTCGGACCTCGAAGAACACACACGAGCCCACCCGTCGTGGCGCGATCGAGCACAGCTCTCGCCGCCGCCGCGCTCCTCCTCGCAACCGCCTCACGCGCTCCACGGAGCGCGACCCGCACACGCGTTCGACGCTTCCCCGTCGGGCCTGTCGGACTCTTCCCCGAGTCCGTGCTTCTCGGTCGCTCCCACGACCTGTCCCCTACTCCCACCCTTCAATCATGGGTCTTCGCGTCAACACGAACATCTTCGCGTTGACCGCTCAGCGCAACCTCTCCAACGTGAGTGAGCGCCTCGGCGGCAACTTCTCCCGACTGTCGTCGGGCCTGCGCATCGCCAGCGCGGCCGATGACGCAGCCGGTCTCGGCATCTCGGAGCGCCTGCGCTCGCAGGTTCGCTCGCTCGGTCAAGCGGGCCGCAACGCACAGGACGGCATCAGCCTCGCGCAAACGGCTGAAGGCGCCCTCAACGAAGTCTCGAACAACCTGATCCGCATGCGAGAGCTGGCGATTCAGGCTACCAACGGAACGCTCAGCACCGACGACCGCACGGTCATCGACACCGAGTTCCAGTCGCTGGTCGAAGAGATCGACCGCATCGCAGGCGAGACGACGTTCAACGACGTCAACTTGCTCAACGCGACCACGGATGTCGACATCCAAGTCGGCCTCGACAGCGGCGACATCATCGCGATCAGCACGCAGGACGTGACGACGACAACGCTCGGCATCGACGGCGAGGACACGACGAGTGCCTCGAACGCCAGTGACGCGCTGACCCTCATCGACGACGCGATCAACTCGGTCAACACGTCGCGGGGTGCGCTGGGTTCGTCGGTCAACCGACTGAACTCGACGTTCCGCAGCATCCAGAACACCCGCGAGGGCCTCTCGGCCGCCGAGAGCCGCATCCGCGACGTCGACGTTGCCATGGAAACCGCGGACCTGACGCGCAACTCGATCCTGCAGCAGGCTTCGGTCTCGATCCTCGCTCAGGCCAACCAGCAGCCGCAGCTCGCACTGAGCCTGATCGGCTGAGCGCGACGGCGACGAACGCGCGACGCACGCGCACGTTCGAGGCCGCAGGCACGAGCCCCACCCGGAAAGAAGTTCCGGGTGGGGCTCGCGCCGTTTCAGGACGGCGTGCTGCGCCACTTACGCGCCGCGCGCCGGAACAGCGGGAGGCCGGCACTCACGCGCATGCCGGTCCCTTCCGATAACGAGGCCGAGGCGCCCTCACCAGGGCCCACCACATCATGTCCGGACCCATCTCCTTCGGCGGCCTCGCGAGCGGCCTCGACACGGCGGCGATCATCGAAGCCCTCGTCGCGGCCGAGCGCATCCCGATCAACCAGCTCCAGTCGCGCAAGACGAAGAGCCAGCAGAAGATCAACCTGCTCGGCACGCTGCAGGGACACGTCGACGCGCTCCTCAAGAAGGCGCAGGACTTCTCGAACTCCGGCGGCACGTTCCTCGCGAACAAGACGAAGCTCTCGAGCGAGGGCTTCTTCAGCGTCTCCGCGACCGGCAGTTCCGCTGCCGGCAACTATGCCGTCGAGGTCGAGGCGCTGGCGTCCGTGGATCGTTACGCACTGAGTGACGTTCAAGGCATCGCCGACGCGAGCGCCGACCTCGGCGACGTGAGCGTCGCGTTCGACTACGACGGTCAGACCTACAACGTCGCACTGACGGCCGGTTCGGCCTCGCTGAACGACCTGGCCGAGGCCATCGACACGGCCACCGGCGGCGCGGTTCAGGCCAAGGTCGTCAACACCGGCACGCTCGCGTCGCCGAACAACCAACTCGTGCTCGAAGGCACGGAGACCGGCGCGGACTTCTCGATCGACAACCTCGTCGTCACGAACGCGTCCGGCAACCTCGACACGACCACGCAGCTCTCCGACGCCTCGAACGCGCGCATCGTGTTCAACGGGCTGACGGTCGAGCGCTCGACGAACACGTTCACCGGACTCGTCGACGGCCTCACGCTCGAAGCGCAAGCGCTGACGACACAGGCGGTCAACGCGAGCGTCAGCCTCGATGCCGATGGGATCATCACGAAGCTGAAGGAGTTCACGACGGCCTACAACAACGTCGTGAACTTCATCAATGGTCAGAACGACTACGACGCGGAAGCGAAGTCCGGCGGGCCGCTCTCGGGCGAGTCTTCGTTGCGGACGATCATGAACACCATGAACAGCACGCTGTTCAGCGGCGCGGCCGTCAACGGCACCAGCTCCTTCGGCTCGATGGGCCTGGTCGGGATGAAGCTCGGCTCCGACGGCACGCTCTCCGTCGACGAGACCAAGGTGAAGGCCAAACTGGCCGAGGACCCGGAAGCCTTCGCCGACTTCTTCCTCGACACCGACGGCTTCGACGACGGCGGCGCGGCCGACGGCACGCCGCAGGCCTACGTCGACACCACGGCGGACACCGGCATCTTCACGCTCCTCGCCAAGGGCCTCGAGCGCCTGTTCGACGTACAGGACGTCGGCAACGGCATCACGGCGAAAGGCCTGATCGCATCGCGCAAGTCGTCGTTCGAAGCCGACATCTCGGGCATCGACGACCAGATCGAACGACTCGAACTGCGCATGGAGGGCTTCGAGCTGAACCTCGTCACACGCTTCTCCGCACTCGAACAGTTGATGGGCAACCTCAACTCGCAGCAGGGCTTCCTCGACAGTCTGAGCGCGAACAACAACAACAACTGACCCACCATGGCCGCCGACCCGACCCTCCTCTACAAGCAGTCCCTGCTCGAGAACGCGCCGCCGATCAAGATCACGCGGTTGCTCTACGAGAAGGCGTTGACCCACCTCGAACGCGCGCGCCGCGTCGATCCGCGCACGGATTCGCGTGTGTTCAACGAGTCGATCGGCAAGGCCGACGCGATCGTCGTCGAGTTGCGCCTGTCGCTCGATCACACGCCGGCCCCGGACATCAGCGGCTCGCTCGAGAAGCTCTACCTCTTCTGCGAGGAGCAGCTCATGAACGCCATGGCGGAGCGCAGCGCAGAGCCGCTCGCCAATGCCGCGACCGTGCTGTCGAACCTGCTCGGTGCCTGGCGTGCGGTCGAGGTGCAGACGCAGGGCGGCAAGGCGGCGTGAACGCGGTCGAGCACGAGTTCGAGGCCTTCGTCGCGAGTCAGCGCGCGGTGCTCGACGCACTGCGCGTGCGCGACGTCGGTGCGTCGCAACTCGGCGACGTGTGGCGGCGGTGCGAGGAAGCGGGCGAGCGTCTCGAACGCGCCTTGGCCGGCGGTCGCCTCTCGGCGGAACTCGGCGCGGAGCTGGCGAAGTCGCGTGCGCTGGCCGCGCTGACCGCACACGCGGTTGCCGAGCGCCTGGTGGAAGTGCAGCACGACCTCGGTCGGGTGCGCGCTGCGAAGAAGCGCCTGCTGGAGTCCGACCGGCGGACGCGTGGCTCCGGGTCGAGCTGCGACGTGTCCGGCTGAGAATACGGTGCCGTAGCAAAAAACCTCAGGACGGCAGGCGCCGCGGAGTTGCCGCGAGCGCAACAAGAAGAGCGATGCGCGCAGCGCATCG
>JBIKNC010000196.1:0-8329 GCA_044358925.1 Planctomycetota bacterium
GCCGCGCTTCGCGCGGCCGACACGGCAGGGCGGTGCCGTCGAAGTGCCGGATCTGGCGACAAGGTGCCTGGCACCGTACGCGCCAACCGGCTCCGTGCCCGCGAGAGTGAGTTCGACGTCGCTCGGGGTCAGTCCTCGAAGTCGCGCACCATCTTCGTCAGTTCCATGACGTGCTCCTCTTCCGCGGCGACCATCGAGCGCGCGTACTCCTCGAGGAAGATGTTCTTGCCGGCGACGACATCGAGCAGGCTCCGGTAGAGCTCGATCGCGCGCTTCTCGTGCGCCCAGCTCTCCTCGAGGATGTCCTTGATCGCGTGCTGACCGGTCTCCTCGATCTTCGAGATGCGCATGCTCGGGTGACCTCCCAGTCCGGTCATGATCTCGCCGGCGCGCTGCGCGTGGAGCAGGCTCTCGCTCGCCTGCTGCTGCAAGAAGGCCACGATCGGCAAGCGGTACGGTCCGCGCACCATCAACGCGTAGTGCGTGAAGCGCACGACCCCGGCGAGTTCCATCTCGACGATCGACTTCAAGGCCTCGACGGCCTGCGGCATCTCGGACTTCATGGCGCCGATTCTGTCGCGCCGCGGCGGAGTTGTCAGGTCCGCGGCGCGCGAATCAGCGGTCGTCAGTCCTTCCCGTCCGGGTGGCACTGGAGGCAGGCGGGCGAGGACCACACGTAGCCCTGCACGTCCTGGTGCTCGTCGTCGGCTTCGCTCTTGCGGTGCTCGTGGCAGTGTGTGCACGAGAACGAGCTGAAGTTGCTCGGCACGAGGTGGCAGTCGGCGCAGTCGAGGCCGCCGTGGTCGCCACCCGTGATCGGGAAGAAGTCGTGGTCGAAGGTCGAGCGCGTCCAGGCCGTCGTCGTGTGGCACGCGTCACACGCGGTCGGGAAGCCGGAGGCCGCGTGGTTCGGTGCGGTCGTGGCCTGGTAGTCGGCGAGGTGGCAGCTCGCGCAGTCCGTGGGCGTGCCGGCGTACACGCCGCCCGTGTGGCACTGGGCGCAGTCGGTGGCGATGTGCGCGCCCGTGAGCGGGAACGTCGTGTGCGAGAAGGTCGCGGGCTGCCAGCCGCTCGTGCCGTGGCAGGTCTGGCAGTCGTTCGGGAAGCTCGGCAGCGAGTGCACCGGATCCGTCGCGGCCTGATAGTCGGTCGAGTGGCAGTCCACGCACTGGTTCGGCGTGCCGGCGAACACACCGCCCAGGTGGCAGGCTTCGCAGTCCGCGGCGACGTGCGCGCCGGAGAGCGGGAACGTCGCGTGCACGAAGCCGCTGCCGCTCCACGTGGTCGGCACGTGGCAACGCTCACACGAATCGAGCCAGCCTTGCACGCTGTGATTCGGCGAGGTCGTCGCGAGCGCCTCCGCGGCGTGGCACACCGCGCAGTCCGTGCTCGTGCCGGTGAACACACCTTCGCTCGCGGCCGAGTGGCAGCGCCAACACGCCGTCGACGCGTGCGCGCCGACGAGCGGGAAACCCGTGCGCGCGTGCTGCGCGATCTGCTCCTTCGGGCGCCACTCGGTCTGCGTGTGGCAGTCCGAACACACGTCGCCGAGCTGCCCGCGGTGCACGTTCTCGTGGCAACCGGCGCAACCCTTCGCGGCGAACATCTGCACCGGTCCGCGGTCGTTGTGGCAGCGCAGACAGGAGGCCTTGGCGTGCGCGCCTTCGAGCGGGACGCCCGTCTGGGCTGCGTGATCGAACGCGAAGTCGTCGCGCAGCGTGTTCCAGTCGCCGCCGGTGTGGCACAGCGAGCAGTCGGCCGGGAACGTGTCGTGCGGCACGACGGGTCCGCGGCCCGCCCACCAGTCGTGCACGGGCACGTTCGCGACTTGCAAAGCGCAAGCGAAGAGGCCGAACACCAAGGCGACCGCGAGTGCGGCGTTGGCGAGGCGCGAGCGGCGGCGAGGTGTGTCGTGCATGGCGGTCGAGGCGCGGCTCACAGTCCGCGCCGCAGGTACAAACCGAGCGACGTCGCGTCCTGACCGTCGCCGAAGAACTGTTCGAGGTACAGCGAGACGCTGTTCTTTCCGAAGCCGTGGTCCCAGCTGGCGCGCAGCGACTGCTCGAGCAGCGAGTCGTCACCGACGACGGCGCTCGTGATCGCGTTCTGTGAGACCTCCCAGGCCAGGCGCCACGAACCGACGCTCGTGTACTGGTCGAACACGAACCGTACACCCGTGACGTCGGTGAACGAGCCTTCGTTCGTGAACAGGGCCGCGCCGAAGTTCGCGCCGTGCCACGGCAGGCCGGACCAGTCGCCGCGCACCTCCGCGCCCGCGCCGTCGTCGTTCTCGTTGCGCCACAGGTCCGCGCGCGCCGACACGCGCAACGAGTCGGTCACGCGGTGTTGGACGCGCGCGCCGGTGCGTTCGAAGCGCTCGGACGTGAGCACGTCGATCGGCAGGTCTTCGAACCCGGCCCGCACCACGTCGGGCAGTCGCGTGCGATCGTGCGAGAGGAACACACTGGTGCGCGGCGTCACGCGCCAGTTGCCGAACAGGTGCAGCTCGGTGAGTTCGAGGCCGGCGGACTTGGCGCGCTCGTTCGACGTGTAGAAGTCGACGAGTGCGTTCGAGTGCAACGTGAAGGTCTTCGTCGGCGCCCAGTCGGCGTCGAGCGCCAGAAGGTCGCGATCCGCGTCGCCGTGGTGGAACGACTTCTGGTAACCGATGCCGTACGCGATGCCGGTCGACGTCGTGCGCTCACGGCGCGCGAAGAGCGCGATCTGCGTGTCGTCGCCGGAGCCGAGTTCGAAGGTGGGCTCGGGCAGGAGGCCGAGAGACGCTCCGACGTGCCACGGACCCGAGACGCGGCGCGTGACCTCGACGCCGTCGAGCAGCCCGAACTCGACGAAGCCGGTTTGCAGGAAACGCCCCGCTTGCCAACGCGTCGCCTGTTCGCGGTCACCGCCCTCCGAGTACGACAGGCGCTGCAGGCGCAGCCGCGTCTCGTCGTCCGAATCGACGTCGGTCTCGAACGAACGCGCCACGATCTCACCGTCGAACTCGATCGTCTCGCCGCGACCCAACTGGTTCCACCATTCGGCGTCGAGGCCCGTGCGCGCGAACGTCGACGTCGAGTCGCCGCCCTCGCGATCGAACGTGGCATCGAACTGGGCGAAGAGCGATCCGCGGCGCGTCGCCTCGCGCTCCCTGGCGCTCGTGCTCGGCGCGAGCAGCGGCTGGTCACTCGACCACGACTCGGGCGGGTGGGTCCACGGCGGATGCGCGGGAACAGCGCCCGTCGCCGCACGCTGTTCGTCGCCGCGGGCGAGCCGCGCGCGCGGCACGAACACGCTGCCGCTGTCGCCCACGTCGACGGGTCCGCCGGATTCGAGTTCGAGGCGCGCGCTCGCACTCGACACGGCGCGCACGGCGGCGATGACGACGGGTCGGCCGACGGGCTCGATGCGCACGCGGTCGCCGGGTTCGAGGCCGTCGTCGCTGCCCACGTCGACGAACACACTCGCGCCGGCGACGCCGGTGACGGTGCACGGCACGGCGACGTGTTCGTCGTCCTGTTGCGCGGGCGCGGCGAGCGGCGTCGACGGCGCCGAAGCGTCGATCGGAAGCGGCGGCGCGTCCTGCGCGAGGGCGCGCGACGCGCCGAGCGTGCCTCCCAGCGCGGCGAGAAGCGCCGCACACGCGGACGTGTTCACGAGTCGCGGCGCGTTCATCGTCCGCCTCCCAGCTCGGCGGCGTGGCAGTCGATGCAGGCCGTGCCGAGCGGCTTGTAGCGCACGGTCGAGAGTCCGCCGGGCAGTTCGACCGGGCGGTGGCACGCGTTGCAGTCGAGCTGCGCGTGCTGCGCGTCGAGCGCGAAGCGCGTGTCCTTGCTGTGGTCGAAGTGGGGCACGTCGAACGCGCTCTGGTTCGTGTGGCAACGCGCGCAATCGGTGCGGCCGGCGCTCGCGAACTGACCGACGTGCGGATCGGCGTGGCAGTCGGCGCACTTCGCTCCGCGTACGAGGCCGAGTGCGCTGGGCGATGCATCCGGTCGCGGGACCACGTGGCACGCGGTGCAGGCCGCGGCGGCGTGTGCGCCTTCGAGCGCGAAGCCCGTCCAGAGCGCGTGTTCGAACGGCGCCGCCGCGTCGAGGCGGAACGAGCTGCTCGTGTGGCAACGCGCACACGACGTGCGACCGTCGATCGCGGCCGGAGCGCCCGCGCGCTCGAAGCGGCCGCCGTGCGGATCGGCGTGGCACGTCGCACACGAGTCGAACGAGCCCTTGAAGTGCTCGTGCACGCGACCGAGCGCGCGCGTCGCATCGCCCGCGCCGTGGCAGGCCGCACAGGTGATCGCGTCGTGGGCGCCATCGAGCGCGAAACCGGTCCACAGGCCGTGGTCGAAGACCTCGAAACGCACCGCGGCGAAGTCGGCGGTCGTGTGGCAGCGCGCACACGCCGCGCGGTCGCCGGTGAGCCGTTGCAGCGCGGCCGTCTCGGCACGCGGTGCGTCGAACGAACCGAAGTGCACGTCGGTGTGGCAACCGGCGCAGCCGGCGTGACCACCGTCGGGGCTGCCGACGGCGGGCGCGGGAATGCGACCGAGGACACGCTCCGCGTCGACACCGACACCGGTGTTCACGTGGCAGCTCTCACACGCGACGCTCGTGTGCGCGCCGTCGATCGCGAAGCCGGTGCAGGAGTGGTCGAAACGTGTGCGAGCGTCCGACGTGAAACTCTCGGTGCCGTGGCACGCCGCGCAGTTCTGTCCACGCAGTCCGTCGGCCGTGACGAGGCTGCCGCCGTGAGCGTCGGTGTGACAGCTCGCGCAATCGGGCTCGGCGGCGGCGAAGTCGAGCACGCCGTTCACGCGGTGCTCGGGCACGTGACACGCCGAGCAGTCGGCCGTCGTGTGCGCGCCGGTCAGAGCGAAACGCGTCTGTGTGTGCTGTTCGAGTCCGAACGCGTGCGGCTCGAAACTCGTTCCGCCGTGGCACGCGGAACACGCGGCGCCGGCGAACGCGCTCGTGGAACCGGCCGCGAACGTGTCGCCGTGCGGATCTTCGTGGCACGCGGCGCAGTCGCTGGGCGCGCGCGCTGCGAAGCGCTGCTCGAACGTCGCGCCTTCCGTGCGTTCGTGGCACGCGTCACACGCGACGGCCGTGTGCGGCCCGTCGAGCGGGAAGCCGGTCAACGCGTGCTGGGCCGGTTCGATCGAGGCGCCCTCGACGAACGACGGATGACGCGCGTCGTGGCAGAGCGCACACGCGGCGCCGTCCGTGATGCGTGCGACGTTCGCGACGGCGGACACGAAGTCCGTGCTGTGCGGCGAGGTGTGGCACGACGCGCAGTCGCGCGCGGCGAGCGCTTCACTCGCGCCGTTCGCGACTCGCGTCGCGAGCACACCGATCGCGTGCGGACCGTCGCTCGGGTGGCACGCCGCGCAACCGGCCCGTGCGTGGGCACCGGTGAGCGGGAACGCGTCGCCGTGGTTGAAGTTCGCGACCTGGGTGAACGGGTGCTCCTGGCCATGGCACGTGGCGCAGTCGTTCGAGTAGGCGCCGGCGTGCGGATCGGCGTGGCACGACGCGCACTCCTGCGAGAGCCCGAGGAAGCGCTTGTCGCCGCGCGCGAGGTGATCGGTGTCCGCGTTCGTGTGGCACGCGGAGCAGGCGAGGTCCGTGTGCGCGCCGACGAGCCCGAACGGCACGTGGTCGTGCACGAACGCATCGCGCCCGGCGACACCGGCGCGGCGGAACGCGAACTCGCCCACGAGCTCGAGCTCGTCGCCGTGGTGTTCGACGTGGCACGACGCGCAGTCCGCGCGCAGGTCGGCCGCGAGGCCGCCGTGGAAACCGCTCGAGTTCGCGAGCTGCGTGCCGATCTCCGCGTGGCACGTCGCACACGCGCCGGCCATGCCGTCGTCCCCGCGCCCGTGGCACGCGGCGCAGCCTGCCGCGCCCGCGAGTTCGGGCAACGTCGCATGCACGGGAGTCAACGGCCCGGGCGTGGCGCGCTCGAGGTCGAGCACCACGAGCACGATCACGACCGCGAGCGACGCGAGCGACAACCACAGGCGCGGATCGCCGGCCTTCACGGAGCTCCTCCGCTTCCGAGCTGCGCGTACATCAAGGCCGTGACGACGTGCACGACGACGAGCAGCACCATGAGCAGCGCGATCCAGCGGTGGAACCAGCGCCACGAGCCGAGGAGCGCGCGCAGGTCCGCGAAGTGCGCCGCCATCAGCGCGGCACGGTGCGCGCGGCGCGCGACGTGTGTGATGGCGTCGAGTTCGTCGTGGGCGACACCTGCGTGGCGCCCTTCGAGCACGAGTTCCGCGAGCGCGCGTCGCAACGCGAACTGCGAGCCGAGGAGTGCGCGCAGGCGCGCGAAGAACGACGCTGCGCCGCTGACGTCCGCGACGAGTTCGTCGACGCGCGCGCGCACGCGCTCACCGAAGGCGCGGTTCGTGCCGTCCCAGGCGGACGCGAGGCGCGCGAGTTCCGTGCGCGCCTCGTCGAGTGCGAGTTCGCGGCCGTTCGCAGCGCGCGGCACGAACGCGTACAGGTAGCGGCCGATCGCGCCCGTGCAGACGAGCGCGAACAACGCCCAGTACGCGTGCCCGCCGACCGTGTGGCGCGGCGCGAAACCGGCGTGGAGCGCCGCGGCCAGGAACGCGAGCAGACCGGTCGCGACGTGCGCCGTCATCCAGATCTTCAGGCTGCCCAGTGCGAAACCGAAGCGCGGCGAGCGCCGCACGAGGTAGGCGAGGTTCGAGAGGATCGCGAGCAGCGCGAACACACCGAGCGCGAGCCCGACACCGGACGACGGACGCAGCCAGCGGTGCTCGTCCGCGAGCGCGCGCACGGCGGGTTCGGCTCCGTAGTAGTCGCGTTCGAAGAGCGCCCAGCCCACCGCGAGCAGCCCGAAGCCCGCGGCCACCACCAACGCTTGCACGAGGCCCGAGCCCTGTTCGGCGAGCGGCTCCGTGGACGGCCGGTCCTTCGGATCGAACGAGATGCCGGAGCGTTCGAGCTGTTCGAACGGCGGCGTGCCGCCCGCGAAGACGAACACGTCGTCGTTGTCGAGCCACAGCTGGCGCTTGCCTTCGTCGCCCTTCACTTCGAGCAGGACCGAGTCCGCGGTGATGCGCTGGACCAGAGATTGGAAGACGACGCGCACGCGCCCCTCGTCGACCTCGCGTGCGAAACGCAACGCGTTGCGCGCCTTGATGCGCGAAAGCGCACCTTGGCGGTAGCTGAGCGTGACCTCGTTGCCGGGTTGTTCGGCCAGGCCCATCGCGGCCTCGACCGCGCTGTCGCCGCCGCCGACGACGAGGATGCGGCGCTGCGTGTAGCTCTGCGCGTCGAGCAGCGCGTACGCGACCTTCGGCAGGTCTTCGCCGGGCACTCCGAGTTTGCGCGGCGTGCCGCGCCGGCCGAGCGCGAGGCAGACGTTGCGCGCGTCGTACGAACCGGTCTGCGTGAAGACTCGCAGCGCGCCGCCGTCGAGTTGTTCGACGCGCTCGAAGCTCTCACCCGTGCGGATCGGGAGTTCCTCGCGCAGCGCGACGCCCTCCCACAGCTCCATCAGCTCTTCCTTCGCGTACGTGGTCCGCGCCAGCTTGCCGTGCAGCGGCAGCTCGACCGGTTGTGTCATCACGAGTTTGCGGCGCGGGTACTGCGCGACGGCGCCGCCGACCTGTTCGCGCTCCAGTGTCACGAACGAAAGTCCGTGGCGTTTGGCTTCGAGCGAACACGCGAGCCCCGCGGGGCCTGCGCCGACGATCACGAGGTCGAGGAGCGACGGGACGCTCTCGACGTCGCGCGAGCGCCGCGCGACCTCGGCGGCGACCGCGGTGCCGTGGGCGATCGCGGTGCGCACGAGCGCGAGGCCCGTCACTTCACCCGCGAGGAACAGACCCGGCGTGCGCGTCGACTCGAAGTTGGCGGCGAGCGCCGGGATGTCGCGACGCTCCGTGATGTCGGCCAGCGTGATGGCGATCGCGTTGACCGGGCACGCCGTCGCACACAGGCCGTGTCCGACGCAGCGCGAGCCGTGCAGCACGACCGCTTGGCCGTGCACCATGCCGAGCACGCCGTCTTCCGGACAGGCCTCGACACACGAGCCGCAGCCGATGCAACGCGTCAGGTCGACGTGCGGGTACTGAAGGCGCGCACGATCGCTTCCTTCTGAGCGAGCGACCGCACGTTCACCCAGGGCTGCGGAGTGCGCGAGCCGCTCTCGTCGACGAACGAGGAGCGCGAGCACACCCAGCAACGAGCCGAGCACGAGGAAGAGAACGATCCAAGCCATGACGGAGCCGCGCGATCAGGCAAGCATCGTTCCACACGCGTGACGGGCGTGAGAGTCGCACTCGATTGC
>JBIKNC010000197.1:0-8316 GCA_044358925.1 Planctomycetota bacterium
CGCGAGCACACGGCCCGGCTCGAGTGTGAGGTCGAGGCCGGTGAGCACCGGCACGTCGGGCCGCGACGGGTAGACGAACTCGATTCCGCGCATGGCGAAGTCGCCGCGCCAGCCGGCGATGCGCACGCTTCCGCTCTTGGGCAACTGCGGTTCGCGCGCCGCGATCTCCTCCAGGCGCTCGGTCGATCCGCGCGCGTGGCTGATCTCGTTCCACAGCGACGCCAACTCGGTGAGTGCTCCCGCCACGAACGCACTGAGCATCGCGAACGCGACCAGTGAGCCCGGCGACAGTTCGCCCGCGCGCATCCAGCGCGCACCGAACCAGATCACGACGCCCATCGCGACGTAGACACCGAGCATCGCGCCGCCCGTCAGCGCGGCCGCCCAGCGGTTGCGCACGAACGCCGCGCGCGCGACCGCGTCGATCGCGTCGCCGTAGACGCGCTGTGCGAGCGGCGCGGCTCCGAACAGCCGCAGCGTCGGAATGTTCGCGAGGCGCTGTTCCGCGATCGCGTTCGAGCGCGCGAGTTCGTCCTGCACCGTCTTCGACAACTTGCCGAGGCGCGTGCCGAGCACGAGCGCGACGAGGCACACGGGCGGCAGTCCGGCGAGCATGATCCCGGTCAGCCCCGCCGACTGCACGAACAGGAGCGAGATGCCGGCGATCGCGACCACGGTCGCACGCAGTCCGCCGACGAGGCCTTCGGTCAGGACGCCTTGCACCTTCGTGCAATCGGCGGCGAGGCGGCTCGTCAGCTCGCCCGTGCCTTCGCGATCGAGGTACGCGAAGTCCTGGCGCAGCACGGCCGCGAACAAGCGCGCGCGCAAGCGGCGCACGATGCGCTCGCCCGCGTTCGCGAGCAGGAAGTAGCGCAGCGCGAGGCACGTGCTGCTGACGACGAACAGCACGAGCAGCACGAGGCCGAGCCGATCGAGATCGACCGTGCCGTCCGCGCCCGCGACGAGCGGACGCAGCACCACGCCGAGCCCGCTCGCGTCGAGGCCGGCACTCGTGGCGCCGTCGACCAGCAGGCCGACCGCCGACGGGAAGGCCAGGGTCGCGCTCGAGCCGACGGCGGCGAGCACGAGGCCCGCGCCGAGCGGCTTCGCCTCCGGCCGCACGAGGCCCAACCACGCGCGCCACGGCACCGGACCGCTGGCTGCCTCGGGGGCGCCCGAACGAGTTTCCGGTGGGTGGGCGTGAGCGGCTGACATCGGGGAACCGGCGCGCGGGCGAGCGAGTCTATGGCGCGCGCGGCGTGCGTCCGCCCCCAGTTCCCGATGCTCGCGCTCTGCTCCTTCGTCGCCGCGTGTCTTGCGGCCCCGTCCTTCCAGAGCGACGACCTCGCGTCGCCCGCGCACTCGACGGCGGCGCACGCCTTCGCAGACGAGCGGGGCGCTGCCTCGCGGGACGAGGCGCGCGACGAGCGTGAACGCGTCGTGTGCGGCCGCGCGCCGTTCGTCTTCGACCAGGTCGTGGTCGAACTCGGCGCGTCCGTCGAATTGGAACTCGCGCGCCTGCTCCTGGAGCGCCCCCACCTCGCGGTCGAACGCTCGCTCTTCCCGCGCGCCGGTGTGTTCCTCGTGCGCATCGTCGACGGCCGACGTGTGCCGGCGGTGCTCGAGGAGCTGCGTGCGCTGCCGTTCGTGAAGAGCGCGGGGCCCGACGCGTTCACGAGCGTGCGCGCCGGTGCGTCACTGCCGGCGGCGCCGCCCGCTGCCGGCGGCCCGCCGAACGACCAGCTCTTCGGCGTGCAGTGGAGCCTCGCGAACACCGGTCAGTCCGGCGGCCTGCCGGGTGCGGACATCGGCGCGCTCGCGGCGTGGCAGCGCGGCACCGGCACGAAGGACTTCGCCATCGCGGTGCTCGACGGCGGCGCCGCGATCAACCACCCCGACCTCGCGCCCAACCGCTGGGTGAACACGTCCGAACTGTTCGGTGCGGTCGGCATCGACGACGACGGCAACGGTTACGTCGACGATCGCTTCGGTTGGGACGCCATCGGCGGCGACGGCCTGTTGCCCGCCGACACACACGGCAGCCACGTGAGCGGCATCCTCGGCGCCCGCGGCGACAACGTTCTCGGTGTGAGCGGCGTCAACCAGGTCGCGAGTGTCGTCCACGTCGCGGCCACCGGCAGCACGTCGACGGCGCTGGCCGGCTATGCGTACGTCACGCAGTTGCGCGAGGACTTCCTCGCGAGCGGCGGCACGCTCGGCGCGAACGTCGTCGTCACGAACACGAGCTTCGGCATCGACGCGGCCGACTGTGACGCGCCTTCGTTCCAGGTCTGGAACAGCGTGTTCGACGCCATGGGCGAGCTCGGCATCCTGTCGGTCGTCGCGACGACGAACGCGGATGTCGACGTCGATCTGGTCGGCGA
Organism: Planctomycetota bacterium; assembly: GCA_044358925.1. Lineage (GTDB taxonomy): Bacteria > Planctomycetota > UBA1135 > UBA1135 > Rohdeia. Next base: position 2,385 of record JBIKNC010000197.1, read on the forward strand.
CGTGCCGAGTTCCTGCACGAGCCCGTGGTTGATCGCCGTCTGCGCGACCGATCGCCACGACGCGCGTGTGCCGTCCGGCTTCGGCATGCAGTCGATCGACCTCGGTGCGCCGGGCAGCGAGGTGCGCTCGTGCAACGGCACGAACGGTTGGATCGAACTCTCGGGCACGTCGATGGCGGCGCCGCACGTGTGTGGTGCCGTCGCGTGGTTGCACGGCGTGGCCTCGCAGGAGTTCAAGGACGCGTTCGTCGCCGCACCGGCGACGACGGCACTCGCCTTGCGCGGTGAGATGCTCGACGCGGTGCACGTGCTTCCGACACTCGTCGGACGCACGGCGAGCGGCGGCCGCCTCGATCTCGCCGCGGCCGGCGACGCGCTCGCCGTGTTCGATCCGCCCGATCCGAGTGCGCCGATCGGCGTCGTGAGCCTCGCGCCCAAAGTACTCGCGGCCGTGCGTGTGGACGCGCCGACGCAGGTGCTCCTGTCGGGCCACGGCCTCCTCGGTGTGCAGCGCGTCGAACTCGACGGCCGGAACCTGACGGCCTTCCCTCCGCAGTACACGGTCGTCTCCGACAGCCAGTTGCGCGTGGGCGTCGACAACGGCCTCGCGCTCGGCGAACACACGATCGAACTCTTCCACGGGAGCGGCAGCGTCGTCCAGAAGTTCACCGTCGCGCCGAACTCCGCGCTGCGCCTCGATCTCATCGCCTCCGACCCCAGCTTCGTCGTTCAGGCCTTCGGTGCGCACGTGGACGTGGGCGCGCCGCTCGACCACTTCATCTTCCTCGTCGTCTCCTTCTCGCCCGCTCCGTCCGTGCTGCCGGGCCTCGTGGCCCTCGACCTCGGCAACAACTTCTTCGACGTCCACGTGGTGTGGTCCGGGCTCGTCGACCCCGCGACCGGCGCACACCACTTCGCGTCCGGCAAACTCGGCCAGTTCACGCTCGGCACGAAGATCTGGTTCCAAGCCGCGAGCTACAGCCTGTTCGCGCCCGCGTTCCCGTTGTTCGTGAGCAACCGGCAGACGGGTACGCTCCTCTTCTGAGCGCTGCCGCAACGACGGCGACGCGCCCCATGTCGCGCCCGATCGCCATCGTCCTGTGCGGCCGCACCGAGCCGTCCGTCCGCGTGCGCTTCGGCGACTTCGACGCGTGGTTCGCGCGCGACCTCGGCGGACCCACGGAAGTCCTCGATGCGACCGACGGCACGCCGCTCGGCGATCCGTCGCGCTTCGCGGGCGTCGTGCTGAGCGGCTCACCCGCGATGGTGACCGACCGTCTGCCGTGGAGCGTCGCACTCGAGGACTGGTGCCGCCGCGCCGACGGGCACGTGCCGCTGCTCGGTGTCTGTTACGGCCACCAACTGCTCGGCGCCGCGTTCGGCGGCACGGTGGCCGACAACTCACGCGGCGTCGAGGTCGGGACGGTCGCGGTGCACGCGACTCCCGCGGCCGCGAACGACCCTCTGTTCGCCGGACTGCCCGACCCGCTGCTGGTGCAGGAGAGCCACACGCAGTCCGTGGTGCGCGCGCCCAAGGGCGCGGTCGTGTTGCTCGCGAACGAACACGATCCGCACCAGGCGCTGCGCCACTCACCCACGACGTGGGGCGTGCAGTTCCACCCCGAGTTCGACGAACACGTGCAGCGCGGTTACCTCGAGACGCGCGGCGAACGCGCGGGCCGCAGCCGCGAGGAACACGAGCGGCTCGTGAACGGGCTGCGGCCGACACCCGCGAGCCGCGAATTGCTCAGTCGTTTCGCGCGTCTGTGCCGCTCGCGCTGACGCGGCGCCGCAGCAGTCCCTGCGTTCCGAGCGCGCCGATCCGGGCCAGGAGTCCGAACGTCGCGACGAAGCCGAGCAGCGCCGAGAGCGTCGAGGCGGCGAACCAACCGCTCATGCGCGCGAAGCCGAAGTGCTCGGCGGCCACGCCGCCCAGCAGGAAGAGCGGCACGACCAGCACGAATGTGCGCACGAGTGCGAGACCGAGGCCGAGGCGCGAGCGATCGAACACGTCGAAGAGCGGCCGCACGAGGATCGTGCCGCCGGCGAAGACCACGACCAGCGGCAGCCAGCGGAAGCCCTCCGCCGCGAACGCGATGCTGCGCTCGTCCTCGACGAACTGGCGCGCGAGCCACGTCGGCGCCGCGAACACGAGCGGCGCCACGATCACGGCGGCATAGAGCGCCAGTGCGCCGAGCCCTTTCTGCAACTCGCCCAGCAATCGTTCGCGCGGCACACCCGCGCCGCGCCACCGCGCCGCGAGCGGCAGCACCGCGACACCGATCGCGATGGCCGGCATCAGGAAGAAACGTCCGACGCCGTCGAACGCCGACCACGCCGCGAGCGCCGACTCCGCGTCCGGTGCACGCTTCAGGATCTCGTTCACGACGAACGACTCGACCGACATGAGTGCGTACACGAGGCTCGACGGCACCGCGATCGTGAGCACGGCGCGCAGCGCGTCGTCGTAGCTCCCCGGCCGATCCTGCCCCGGCCTCGCGAGTCGTTGCGCTTCGTGTTCGTTCGCGCGCTTCCACGCGTACAACGTTCCGGCGATGCGACCGAGCACCGTCGAGAACGCGATGCCGAAGATGCCCCAACCGAACGCGAACACGAACAGTGTGTTGAGCGCCACGTTGAGCAGCGACGACAACAGCCCCGCCTTCATCGTCGTGACGGTGTCGTGGTGCGCTTTCACGAGCGAGTCCGGCACGATCGACCAGAACATCGTGAAGGCCGAGCCGCCGATCACCACCGCCGCGTAGATCTGGAACTGCCGGACGACGTCGGGCTCGCTCGCCGGCGCGAACAGCGTCGGCCGGAACCAGATCACGAGTGCCAGTGCGAAGAACAACGCACCCAGCACGATCGTGATGACGCGCCCCGCCGCGCGCAGTTGGCGCACTCGCTCGCTCTCCCCCGCTCCGATCGCCTGCGAGAAGTGGCGCGTGAGTCCGTTCGACGCGCCGACCCAGCACGCGATCATCAGGAAGTCGATCGGCGTCGAGAGCCCGATCGCCGCCTGCGACGCGTCCGCGAGCCCCTCGAGCCCCGCCGCGTACAGCCGGTCGACCAGCCCGAACGCCGCGCGCATGACGAACGACAGGACGAGCGGCGCCGCGAGCCGCAAGAGTCCGGGGCCCATGTCGGCGGCGTTCACGCGCGAGGAGTTGTAGCGGCGCCGCGCACGTCTCTCCACGTCCGAATGGCCGGAGGTGACAACGAATGTCACCGACATGAGCCCAAGCCCGCGACCGCCCGCCGCCGATCGACAGGTCACGCTGGCTCGGCTGGGGAGCGTCCGTCGCGACGGACGGTCGCCGCCGTCGACCGTCGACGACCGCGCCCCACCCACAGACATGTCGATCCGCCTCGAACACGTCGAGAAACGCTACGAGGGCCAGCCCGTCGTCGACGGGGTCTCGCTCGACATCGCGCAGGGCGAGCTGTTCGTCATGCTCGGCCCCAGCGGCAGCGGCAAGAGCACGTTGCTGCGCAGCATCGCGGGCCTCGTCGAACTCGACCACGGCCGCGTCCACCTGTTCGACCGCGATGTCACGGACGTTCCGCCCAAGGAGCGCGGCATCGGCTTCGTGTTCCAGAACTACGGCCTGTTCGCGCACATGACCGTGGCGGACAACGTCGAGTTCGCGTTGCGCGTGCGCAAGGTCGCTCGCAAGGAACGCCGCGCGCGCCGCGAGGAGTTGCTGCAGCTCGTCGGCCTCGCGGGACTGGCCGCGCGCTTCCCGACGCAACTGTCCGGCGGACAGCAACAGCGCGTCGCGCTCGCACGCGCGTTGGCGCACGAGCCGCGTGTGCTCCTGCTCGACGAGCCCTTCGGCGCGCTCGACGCGAAGATCCGCCTCGAACTGCGCGAAGCGTTGCGCACGATCCAACGCGAGCTGCACCTCACGACCGTCTTCGTCACGCACGATCAGGAGGAGGCCTTCGCGCTCTCCGACCGACTCGCCGTGCTGCGCAACGGTCGATTGATCGAGGTGGGTTCGCCGCAGGAACTCTACTTGCGCCCACGCTCGCCGTTCGTCGCGACGTTCCTCGGCGCCGCGAACCTGGTGGTCGGCGAGAGCACCGAACGCGGCGTGCGCCTCGGCGACGTCGAGCTGGCCCTCGCGACGCGCTCGACGCCTTCGGCGGCACGCGGCCGCGCTCAAGTGCTCGTGCGACCCGAGGACGTGATCGTCGGCGGCGGGAGCGGCGAAGGACGCACGCGCCTCGGTCGCGCCGTCGTCGAACGCTGCACCACGGTCGCCGGCCAGGAGCGGCTGCGCCTGTCACTCGCGCCGCTCGCGGGTGTGCGCTCCGTCGCACCGCTGCCCACGTTCGGTCGCAGCGACATCGAGATCGACGCCCACCGACCGTTGCACGAGGCGCTCGATGCGCCGCTCGCGCGCGGCTCCGAGGTCGACGTGTTCGTGCGGCGCTTCCACGTCATCGCGCCCGCCGGACTGCGCCTCTTGGTCGACGTCGGCGAACAGCCGGCCGCGCGTGCGGCGAACGCACTCGGCCGCGCACTGGCCGCGCGTGTCGGCGCGCACCTGACCGAGGTCGACCACGACCTCGCGCGCACGCGCCTCGCCGAGAGCCCGCGCGCGACCGAAGACGTGGCCTTCGAGACGGAGAACTCGAGCGAGGGCTTCGACGTGGCCGTGCTCGGACTCGACCCGAGCGAACAACTCGCGCCGATCGACTGGTCGCGCCTCGCGCGGCACCACGTGCTGCTCGTCTCGCAGCCGTGTGAGTTGCCGCGCCGCCTGCTCGTGTGTGTCACGCCGCGCGAACACGGCAAGGACGACGTACGGTTCGCCGAGCGCCTCGCGTGGCAACTCGGCGCGCGCGCCACGGTCGTGACGGTGGTGCGTGGCGAGGAGCGCGGCGCCGACGGGAGCGCTCCGGCGCACGTCGACCGCTTCCTGCGCGCCTGCCAGGCCGTGCTCGAAGCACGCGGCGTGGCGGCGCGCTCGAAGGTGCTGTTCGGCGAGCCGCTCGAACAGATCCGCGCCGAACTCGCGACCGGCGAACACGACCTGGTCGTGGTCGGCGCGCCGCCGAGCACGCAGCACAGCAGCGCGCCGCGCGAATCCGCCTCCGGCCTCGTGCCGTCGTTCCTCACACGCCCGCCCGACGTACCCGTTCTCGTCGTGCGGCGTTGACGCCGCGCGCAACAAACCAGTGCGGCGTTGAACACGCCGCGCGCAAACCGACCTTCGACGCCCATCTCTCATGCAGCTCCACGACCTCTCGCTTCGCTCCCTCGCGCGCCGCGGCGGAACACTCGCCGCGACGCTCGCCGTCGCATTCCTCGCTGCGTGCAGCGAAGAGAAGACCCCGAGCGCCGATCCGTCCGCCGCGCCGAACACACCGAACACGCCGCCTCCGAGCGAGGTGACGATCCTCAACGTCTCGTACGACCCGACGCGCGAGTTCTACGAGGAGTACAACGACCTCTTCGCCGCGCACTGGCTCGCGCAGAAGAACCAGAAGGTCACCGTCAACCAGTCGCACGGCGGTGCGGGCAAACAGGCGCGCGCCGTGATCGACGGGCTCGAAGCCGACGTCGTGACGCTCGCGCTGGCCTACGACATCGACGCGATCCACGACGAAGCGCAGCTCCTGCCCGCGAACTGGCAGTCGCGCCTGCCGCACAACAGTTGCCCGTACACGTCGACGATCGTGTTCCTCGTCCGCGAAGGCAACCCGAAGAAGATCCTGGGCTGGGACGACCTCGTGCGCGACGAAGTCGAGGTCATCACGCCCAATCCGAAGACGTCGGGTGGCGCGCGTTGGAACTACCTGGCGGCTTGGGGCCACGTGCTCGCGCAGGAACTCGGCGGCATCGACGCCATCCCGAGTGCGACGGCAGAGCAGCGCACGGCCGCCGACGAGATGGCGCGCGCGTTCGTGACGAAGCTGT
>JBIKNC010000029.1:0-27664 GCA_044358925.1 Planctomycetota bacterium
ACCTGGTCGGCCTGCGCCGCGTGATGCACGAGATCGCGGAGCTGCTCGAGGCCGGCTCCGGGGTGAAGCTCGGTGTCGAGCCGCTGCGTTGGACGCAGTGGTGGCGTTCGCGTCACGGGAAGGCAGAGGCGCCGCGTCAGGTGCTGCGCACGGTGACAGGCGGCTTCTTCGGACTCGAGGTGCGCTCGGGCGCCGTGGCGTTCGTGATCGACGCCTCCGGTTCGATGGACTATCCGTTGCCGTCGCGCTCGACGCAGCCGGCGGAGGAGACGCGCTTCGAGGAGGCGACCGATCAACTGGACCGCGTGCTCGGCTCGCTCGTGGAGCCTGCGACGTTCCAGGTCGTGTTGTTCAGTGACGAAGGCAAGCGCTTCTCAGACGAAGCACGATTCGTCGACGCTGCTTCGAGGGCGGCCGTGCGCACGTGGCTCGGGCGCAATGGTCCGCGTGGAGGCACGCAACTGCGCTCCGGGCTCGACATGTTGATCGCGGGCCGCGACGAGAACGAAGGTGCACTCGACTTCGACACCGTCGTCGTGCTGTGCGACGGTGAGACGGAAGAGGGTGCGGATTGGGCGCGTCGGTGGCTCGCGGAGCATGACCGAGATGGCGCGCTGGTGTTCCACTGCATCCAGATCGGGAGTGGGCGTGCGAGTGCGCTCGAGGAGCTGGCCCGACTCAGCGGCGGGCGCTTCGTGCGCGCACCGTGACGGTCAGCGTTGTTCGCCTGCGTGCGTGTCGTCGTCCATGTAGCCGAGAGCCTCGAGCTGCGCCCTCGTCTCGTCACTGAGTTCGACTTCCCCCCCACTGCCGAACGCCACTTCCCGCGCCTGCCTCAACACCTGCCAAGCGGCGAGATGCGTGCGATGCCGCTCCACCGCAGCCGGACGCTGATCCGCGAGGTTCAGGCGTTCGAGCGGATCCTGCACGAGGTCGTGGAGTCGCTCGAACGTGCCGAACTGGCCGCCCTGCGGTGAACTCACGTACAGCTCGACCGGCGTGCGCAACGCGATGACGTCGTCGACGCCTTTCGCGCGATCGATGGGCACGGGCGGCACGAGGTCGGGCGCCGCACGTCTCCCGAAGACCTCACCCGCGACGGACACACCGTCGGCCGAGGGCAACGCTTCGAGTCCGGCGAACTCGAGCACCGTCGGCAAGAAGTCGATGCCGCGCACGAGGCGCTCCACTCGCCGGCCCTTCGGCAGCACTCCTTCCCACACGGCCACGAAGGGCACGCGCGTCAACTCGGCGTGCAGATTCGCCTGACCGTGTCCGTACTCGCCGCGCTCGAAGAGTTCTTCGCCGTGATCCGCGACGACCACGAAGAGCGTGTCGCGCCACAGTTCGCGCTCACGCAGCGCCTCGACGAGGTGGCCGAGCCACGCGTCGTTGTAGCGCACCTCGTCGTCGTACAGCCCGCCCATGTGCTCGACGTCGGCCGGCGTGAACTGGTAGTCGCTGCGACGCGCGCGCGTCAACGCTCCGACCGATCCGTCCAGCGGACCCTCGTAGCCGGCAGCCGCGAACGATGTCGCTGGATCCCGCGTCGTGATCGGCAGATGCGGATCCATCGTGTGCAAGTACATGTAGAACGGTCGCTCGCGATCGCGCTCCGCTCCGTCGATCCACGCGAGCGCACGCCCGACCACGTTCTCGGCGTCGTACACGGGATCCTCACGCCACTCGCGTGCGCGCCCTTCGAGGTGTGCGTCGAGTTCGAGGTAGGTGTCGAAGCCCTGGGCGAAGCCGAACTGCGCCGACGTCGCGATCGTGGCCGTCAATCCAACGGTCTGGTAGCCGCTGTCGCTGAACCACTCGGGCGCCGTGATGAGCGCAGGCGGCACACTGCGCGCGAACTCGCGCGGGAAGACGAGTGGGTGTGTACCGCTGAACAGCGACACCACGGAGGGCTGTGTCCAATTCGAGTGCGTGTGGAACTGCTCGAAGAGCACACCCTGCTGCGCCAACGCTTCGAGATTCGGTGTGGTCGGACGCTCGTAACCATAGGCCGACGTGCGGTCGGCGCGCAGCGTGTCGACGAGCCACACGATCACGTTGGGCGGGTCCGGTTCGACTTCGTTCGCACACGCCGGCAGAACCGCGCACACGGCGCAGAACGCGGCAGCGCGTGCCCCTCGTCCACGAGATCGACGTGCGAACTTCGGCGCGAACATCGCCGTCAAGGTATCACGCACGCACACGCGACGTCCGTTCACCGACGGCCGGCAGACGACTGCGCCAGTCGGCCTCGAGCCGTTCAAGATCGCGCAACTCACCGCGCAACGTGTCGGTGCGCTCCGTCACCCGTGCCACGAACTCGGCGCCGCGCGCTTCGATGCCGGACACGACGTCGCGTCGCAGTGCGGCGACGAGGCGTGCGATGCGCACGCGCGCGGCGACCACGACGATCGAGCGCACGAGCCAGAGGAGAAGCAGCGCGATCAGGCCGGCGTTGACGAGGAAGTCGACGCCGACGTAGCTCTCTGCGACGAAGCCCTCGACCACACGCCAGGCGACGAACGCGACGAGAGCGTAGATCGGCAGGTCGAGCGGCCAACGCACCCAAGGAGGCGCCGTTCGTTCCGCAGCGACGGCGATCTCGCGCTCGACGAGGCGTTGCCACTCGTCCCCGACCGAAGTCGCAAGCGCTCCGAGCAGTGCGTCGTCCTCGGGCAGCCCGACGGTGTCGCGTGCGGCAGCGAGGCGATCGGCGGACAGGCGCGCGTTCGACAAGTGCCGACGCACCAGGGCGCTCTGGCGTCCGGCTTCGGGCAGGAGGGCGGCACCGTCGGCGAGCGAGCGACGCTCGTGCGCGCGGAGTGCTCCACTCGCCGCCGCGCCCGTCAGCGCGGTCGCCGCGCCCGCGATCGGAGCGCGTCGCGCGAGCAGCAGGCCGACGCCCGTCCCGAGGGCGGCGAGTCCGCCCGCGCGCAGTGCGAGACCGCCCGGCCCTTCCCAGCGCTGCCCCGTCTCGACGACGAGCAGACGGGCGAGCGGTCGCGCGCGCAACTCGAGGCGCACGTCGATCTCGTCCACGAAGTCGCTCGCGAGCAGTTCGAAGCCGCTCTCGACGTGGCCCGCAAGTGCTGCGAGCTCGCCGTCCACGGCCGCACGAACCGCACCGAACGTCGCACCGAGTTCGGCCGCCGCGCCCAAGGCGTTGTGGCAGCGCACGCCGAGTTCACCGCCGCTCGCCAACTCGTCGAGGCGCCGCACGAAGCGCTCGAAGCCCGCGTCGCCGCCGCGGCGCGCCGCGAACGCGCTGAGAACGAAGATGTCCTCGGTGGGAGCACTGCTGACGGATGCGAGTTGTCGTTCGAGCGCAACGCGAGCGCTCTCGACGAGTTCGTCCGCGCGCCCGAGCACCCACAACACGTGCCGCACGCCGCGGTACGCGTCGACGAAGGTGTGCACGGCGGCTTCGACCAGCGCTTGGCGATGGAGACAGACGACGACGACGTCGGCGCGCTGCACGAGTGTGTGCACCGTGTCGCGATGTTCTTCGCGCACGCTGTTCACGTCGGGTGCGTCGACGAGCACGACCGGCGAGCGCTCGCTCCGCGCCGCGACGCGCACGACGTTCGGCGGCGCGCCGACGAGTCCGGCGAGCAACGGTTCGAGGTCCGCATCGCTCGGTGCGACGATCGTCGCTGCGCTCGTCGTCGGCCGATCGACACCTTCGCGCGTGACCTCTTCGCCCACGAGAGCGTTCACGAGCGTCGACTTGCCCGCGCCCGTCGGACCCACGACGACGACGACGAGTGCGCCGTGGGTGCGCTCGAGTTGGCGATCGAGATCCGCCAGGAGTTCGTCGATGTCCGAGCGCCGCTCCTCGACGGCCGACAGGCCGTGAACGACGGCGAGCGAGCGTGTGAGCCGTTGGCGTTGGTGACGCAGGACGCGTCGCAGTTCGTCGCGCTCGCGACCGCCCGTTCGTTGGGAGCGGGCGAACGTGCGCGAGTTCGGGGCAGGCGTTTCTTCGGGCGCGCTCATGACTTCGTGTTCCAGGCCAAGAGCGCGCGACTGCGCTCGGCGTTCGCAGCCACCCGCCGAACGAGCGGCTCGTATGACGTCGGAAGGAGCGCTCGCGCGAGGAGGTTCCCGAGTTCCGCGCCACGTCGCCGGCGCCACAGACGCCGCGCGTCGCGTGCGATGCCGCGGTCGAACCAGTGGCTGTAGCGTTCGAGCAACGCGGTCGTCACGACGCCGCTCGAGGCGATCGCGACGTCGACCGCGAAGCCTCCGGTGAGGAACACCGTTGCAGTCGCAGCAGCGACGGGCAACAACGTGGCGAGATCCATGAAGGCCTGCACGTCGCGATCGTGACCGCGCTCTTCGATCGCGCGCTCGACGAGGCCCTCGCACAGCTCTTGGAACCCGGCCGTCTCGACCGGCGCCGCGCGGTGCGCCGCGAGCGCTCCCGCGAGAGCGTCGTCGGCCGTGCGCGAGAGGTCGGTGTCGAATGCGCGCGCGAGGTCGACGTCGACGTCGCGCTCGTGCGCCGCCGGGCCGACGGTGCGCGCCAACTCCTCGTGGAGCGCGCTGCACACGGCCGGCAGCGAGCGCGATTCGAGGTCGACGAGCCCCGCTTCGAGCGGCGCAGTGGACTTGGTGCGCACACCGAACGCTCGCGCCACCGCGAGCGGAGCGACCGTCAGCGCTCGCACCGCTCCGTGCCAGCGCCGCCGCAGTCGGTTGCGCCTGCGATCGACCACGGCGGCGAACGCCGCCAGGAACGGTCGCGCGGGCAGCGCTTCGCGCGCGATCTCCTCACCGGCGCGAGTGGAGAGTTGCACGACCACTGCCGCCAGACGCTCGTGACGCTCGGCGTCGTGCGCCAGGTCCGCCGCGTACCGCGCGACGTCGAGCGCGAGTTGATCGAGCGACGCCGCGAGCGCGGCTGCTTTCCACTGTGCGCGTGTCTCGCGAGTTCCGAGCAGCTCGAGCAGCGTCCGACCCGTCCCGTCGAGTTCGGCGGGCACGAGCGGCACGCGCCCCTCCGCCACCGCGTGGTCGTACGGCGCCCCGAAACGCGCGATGGGCGGTGAACCGATGTCACGCGCGAGTTTGTCGAGGTGCGCGCGCGCGATCGCAGCACTGGGCTGTTCGTTGTAGACCGCGATCCACGGTCGGCCGCTCGCGAGCCAGCTCGAGAGGAAGCGCACGACCTCGGCGTTCTGGTAGGTGTGCTTCGTCACGACGCACACCACGAGGTCCGCCGCGGCGACGACGGCGCGTGCCGCCGCCGCGTTGCGCTCCTCGATGCTGTCGAAATCCGGAGCGTCGACGAGCAACACGCCGCTCGGCATCGTCGCCGCGGCGCGAAGCAGCAACTCCTCGGGCCGTTCCGCCGAGGCGAGCGCCTGATCGCGCGCGTGCCACGGAACGATGACGAAGCGCCCACCCGCGCCGTCCGCGACCAGCTCCTCCGCCAGTGCGGGCTCGGCCGCCGCCACGAGCCGGCGCGTCGCCGCTCCCGTCGGCAGCGACGGACTCAGGTCCTCTCCGACCAGACCGTTGAAGAGCGCCGACTTGCCGGCGTTGTTCGGTCCGACGATCGCCACGACGAGCCAGTCGTCACTGAGGCGCGTCCGCGGAACGAGATCGCGGTCGAGCCGATCGGCGATGCGCTGCGCGAGCGCCGTGTCGTCGCCGTCGACGAGTCGGCGCAGGTGGTGGAGCTGGCTCGCGAGCATCGCGGGGTCGGAAGCATGCAACGTGAGAGCCGCGGGCGTCAGCGTCGCCGCGCTTGTTGGGGAACTCGGGCCCGCTCTTGCCACCCTGCGGGCCACGCGAGCTACCGACGAAGTCCCCGGAAACGAGCACGGGGAGCCTCGCGGCTCCCCGTGCAGAGTCAGCAGCCGCACATGCGGCCGCGACGTCGGTCAGGACTTCGGAGCGCCCGTGCAGCCGCTCTCGCAGCCGCCGCACGCACCCGATTCTTCCTTCTTCACTTGGGTCTCGGCCGACTTCTCGCAGCCGCCGCAACCCGTGCAACCTTCTTCCTTCTTCACTTCGGTCGCCGCGGCGGCCGGGCAGCAGCCCGGGCCGCAGTCCGAGCAATCCGTGCAGTCGCTGCAGTCGGCCGCGGCCTTCACTTGCGCCTTGGCTTCGTTCATGCCGCAGCCGCAGTCACCGCAGGTGCCGGCCGAGCAGTCGTTCGGCTGAGCGCCGAGAGCTTTGACCTGTTGCGTGACCGGGTCGACGCGCACGCCGAGCTTGCCCATCGCAACTTCCGTCTTCAGCGAGCGCACCTTGACGGTGGCGCCGACGATCGCCGCTTCCGTGCGAGCGACGCGCGTGCGGGCCATGGCGAGCGCGTGCTCGAGTTCGCAGCACGAGAGCTTCTTGGCGGTGCTCTGCGGGCAGCACTCGAGGGCCGTGCCACGCGTGTCGTAGGCCTTGACGACTTGCGTCGCCGCGGCGTCACAGCTGCCACACGAGCCGCAGCCTTCGTCCTTCTTCACTTGCATCGTGGCGGCGCCTTCGCAGGTCGTGCCGCAGTCGAACTGGTTCTTGACTTGCATCGAAGCTGCACCTTCGCAGCCCGAGCACGAACCGCAGGCCTTGGCCTCTTGCTTGACTTGCGTCGCGGCGCCGTCACAGCTACCGCACGAGCCGCAGCCTTCGTCCTTCTTCACTTGCGTCGCGGCCGCACCTTCGCAGCCCGAACCACAAGCCTTGCCCTCCTGTTTGACTTGGGTCGCGGCGCCGTCACAGCTACCGCACGAGCCGCAGCCTTCGTCCTTCTTCACTTGCGTCGCGGCCGCACCTTCGCAGCCCGAGCACGAACCGCAGGCCTTCGCCTCTTGTTTGACTTGCGTCGCGGCGCCGTCACAGCTGCCGCACGAGCCGCAGCCTTCGTCCTTCTTCACTTGCGTCGCGGCCGCACCTTCGCAGCCCGAACCACAAGCCTTGCCCTCTTGCTTGACTTGCGTCGCCGCGCCGTCGCAGCTGCCGCAGCCTTCTTGGGCGGCCGGAGCGTTCGTCTGGAACGTCTCGCGCAGTTCCGAGGCGCAGCCCGAACCGCACTGCGGCAGAACCGGGGCGGTGTTGCGGACCGGGGCGACGACTTGGGTCGCCGGCGTCGGCTCCGTGCTCGTTTCGAACTGGCCGGCGAGGCGCGCCACTTCGCTCTCGAGGCGAACGACTTCGGCGTCGAGTTTCGCAAGGCGCTCGCGGGCGGCCGTCAGGCGCGACCACTGGCCGAGAAGCTCGGCTTCTTTCGCTTCGCGGGCGACCGCGGCCTGATCGGCGGCAACCTGCTTGACCTGCTGCGCGGCTTCCTGTTGGGCCGCCTCGATCGTCGCGATGCACTGAGCGCAATCGCAACCGGGATCTTGAGCGAGCGCGCGGCCCGTGAGCAGGGCCACGAGCACGAACGCCAGAAGGGCGATCTTCTTCATGATGATGGAGGTGTTGGAGTCCGGACGCGGGGTGTTCGAATACGAAGAGCGCCACTTGGGCGCTCGTTCGGAGCGGCTTAGGACCGCCAGCGGAGCACGTGACCGCCGAGTGCAGGAAAATAGCACGACGAACGGTCGCACCGGTGCGCCGAGCGGGTTCGGATCAGGTTCGATCGAAGCGTCGGTGCAGATTCGATCGAAGCGTTGGCACCGCGTGTGTCCCCCCCGTCATCGACCAAGCCACCCGGCCCACCATGAGTCCCCGACCGACGCTGCTCCCACCGACCGACTGCGACGCCGCCCTGGCTGGACTGCCCGGCTGGCGCCTCGAGGGCCACAAACTCGTGCGGGCCTACGAGTTGCCCGACTTCGCGCGCGCGACGGCCTGCCTGGCGGCGGTCGCCGTCGCGGCGGCGGAACTCGACCACCATCCGGCCTGGTCGGGGGTCTACACCAAGCTCGCGTTCGAGCTGTGGACCCACGACGCCGGCGGAGTCACGCGCCTCGACGTCGACCTGGCTCGCCGCATCGAGGCCGTGGCCCGAGCGCTGGGCGCCAAGTGAAGACCCGCCTTCGGTCGCGCGGGCAGCGCGTTCAGTAGATCGGCGTGAGCGAGTTCGCGCCCGGCGGCGGCGCGCCGCTGTAGCGGTCGTCGGCCCAGGGATCGGCGCTGTTCGAGTAGCCGCGCACCTCCCAGAAGCCGGGCGCGTCGGCGGCGAGGAAGGTGATGCGCCGGATCCACTTGGCGCCCTTCCAGGCGTAGAGGCGCGGTGTGATCACGCGCGCCGGACCGCCGTGCTCACGCGCGAGCGGCGCGCCGTCGACGGTGTGTGCGACGAGGACGTCCGGCTCGAGCGCGCGCGCGAGTTCGATGTTCGTCGTGTACTCGATGTCCGTGCCCGGTGCCTTGTCGTAGCCGGTGAAGAGCACGTGCGTCACGTCGGCGCGCGGCACCGCCAGGAGCACGAGGTCGGCGAGGCGGACGCCGCGCCAGCGCATGTCCATGCGGCTCCAGCCCGTGACGCAGTGGAAGTCGCTCGCCTCGTCCACCTGCGGCAGCGCTTGGAACGCAGCCCAGTCGAGCGTGAACGGATTCTCGACGAGACCGTCGACCTCGAGGCGCCAGCGTTCGAGCGGCACGTCGGGCTGATGCCCGAGATCGAGGACGGGCCAGTTCGGGACGTTGCGTTGGTTGACCGGCAACTTCGGCAGGCCGTGGCGGTTCGCGGGCCCGTCGCCCTGCGGCGCACCGCGCCGGCGCGCGACGTCGGTGCGTTCGGGATGGAGCGCGCGCTGCTTCTCGATGAAGCGCTGGCGCTTCGCAGCGAGCGAGTCGTGCGGCAACGAAGTCGGTTCGTTCATCACTCGTCCTCGTCGAACGAGATCGCGATGCCGAGCGCGTCGCCCGCGAGGCGCTGCACCCGCACGATGCGTCCGCGACGGGCGACGTGGTGGTCGCCGTCGACGTACTCGACCAGCGCCGAGAGGCTCTCCTCGGTCACGAGCAACAGGCCGCTCTTCGACACGTTGCGCGTCGTGCCGTCGACGTGGGTGCCGGTCAGCTCGATGCGCACGCTCGTCGCGAGCTTCGCCCGCGGACTGTGGCGCTGGTCGCCCCCGAGATCGTCGTCGTCGCGCTTCGTCATGTCGGGCGGCTGCTCTCGCGCTGGCTGTCCTTCCGGGCGGTCGCCCGTCGGTCCTCGGCCGCGGACAGGTCGCCCGCGGGGGACACGTTTACCACAGCGGGATGGCGCCCCGAGAGCCTCTGGGCGGCCTTCGAGGCCGTGGCACGCGCTTCGCCTTCCCGGGGCAGCTGAACGAGGTCCCCGTCGGGACCCCAGCTCACCCCACCACGCAGGAACCAAGAGCCATGAAGAACCTCCTCGCTCTCACCGCCGCCCTCGCCCTCGCCGGTACCGCCGCCGCGCAACCGGTCGCCGCAGCCACGGCCTTCGGCGACGGCATCAAAGTCCACGCGAGCCTCGGCCTCGGAGGCGGCAAGAAGCCGTCCATCGGTGTGACGATCGGCTTCGGCGGACATGGCAACCACGGCAACACCTGCGGCAAGCGCTGGGTGCCGGGCCACTGGGAGACGCGCGTCGAGCACTACACGGTGCCCGCTCGCACCCAGCGCGTGTGGCACGACGCCGTGTACCAGTACGTGGTCGACGCCTGCGGCAACGTGAAGAAGATCTGCGTGAGCCCCGGCCACTGGGACGTGGTCGTGATCGAACCCGAGCGCGTCGAGTGCCGCAACGTCCGGGTGTGGGTGCCCGGCGGCTGGTGCTGAGAGTCACGACGCGCTGACGAGGTGATCGCGCCACGAGCGGCCCGCTTCCTTCACGGGGAGCGGGCCGCTCACTTTCGTCGCGCGCTCGTTCTTCGCATCACTCGCCGAGCACACGCCAGATCGAGAGGCTGGGGCCTGCGAGCACGACGTCGTCCTCGGCCACCTTGCCGTTGATCTCGATGCGCAGGGGCGAGCGCCACACGAGTTCGAGCGCGGGGAAGCGGCGCGCGAGATCACCGACCTGTTGGTCGTGCAGCGCGAGTTGGAAGTACGGACTGTGCAGCGCGCGCTGCGAGTAGGAACGGTCCGGGTTCCACAGCGTCTGGCGTTGTTCCTTGGTCCAACCGGCGACGCGCGCCTCGTCGATGAACCACGAGAGCACCGGCGGGCGCATGACGACGTAACGAACGTCGAGCGCCTCCAGCTTGCGCACGAACTCGTCCGGATCGCTCTCGAGCAGTGCATCCGGCGCCGCTTGGAAGTTCTCGACGCCCAAGAAGCTGCCGAAGTTCGTCGCCACCGTCGGCCTTCGCGCGTGGTACTCGATCAGGTGGCCGTCGCTCCAACTGGCGAGCACGCCGTAGCTCGGCTCGGCGAGCGGATCGTTCCACGGCCCCGGACTGGGCGTGTTGTCGCGCATCCAACGCAGGCCCGAGAGCACGAAGTTCCAGCGCGTCGCGTTGCCGAGCATCTCCTCGGCGTTGAAACGCTGCGCGATCGCCGCGGTCCACCACAGCGGCAACGACGCGATGGCTGCGAGCACGACGTGCGGAACGAATGCCAGTCGCTCGCGAGCGAACCGACGCGTGAATGGAATCAGCGTGTGAAGCACCCAAGTCACGAAGGGACGCGAGAGTCGCGCGAGATCGAGCGCCCCCACCGCGAGGCTCGCGGCCATCGGCACGGCGAGAGCGTCGGCGAAACGGCGCTGCTTCACGGCCGCCCAGAAGAGCAGCACGGTCGTGAGGACGAGCAACACACGCTCGGGTCGCGGCCGGATCACCAGCACGAGAACGGCGACGGGCAACGCGTACCACGTGTATCCGAGGTGGCCGAGGATCCCTGGCACACCGAAGACGCTCTTCGCCATCGAGGTCATCGGCGCGCTCTCGTCGATGACCGCCATGAACTGGTTCGAGCGGTCGGCCCATGACAGGCCTTCGCGCACCTGCGACACGAAACCCGGCAGCAGGAACACGACCGCGATCAGCGCGACGGCGCCGAGCGCACTGCGCACGAAGCGGTTGTCGCTCCGGCGCCCCACGAGTCCGTACACGACGAACGGAACGACCGCCGCGCCGAGTGCACGCGGCACACCGAGCGACAGGTTGATGAGCGACCCCGGCTGCGTCTCGTTCCACGGGCTGGTCGCCGCCGGCCACAGGACGACGAGCGTCGCGATCGCGAACACGATCGCGCCGCCCTGCCAGCCGCGCTTGCTCTCGACGGCGTCACGCGAGAGTGCGCGGTGCGCGAAAGCGAGGCCGCACAACCCGAGGAACACACCGTGGGCGAGCCACGTGAGGATTCCGAGCGCGCCGAACAGGCCCGCTCCGGCCGCCATCAGCGCGCCCTCGATCGGGTCCTTCGTCACGAGCGCGCGCAGCGCGCACGCGAGTTGCAGCGCGAGGAACAGACCCGTCGCGACGTGGTGGTCGATGCGCGCCACCGTGCCGTACATGATCGCCGTCGGAACCGTCGCGTAGACGAGTGCGCCGAACAGCGCCCACCAGGGCGCCGCGCCGCTCCACACTCGACCTTCGCGCGACGCGGCGGCGATGACGACGAACGCGACGGCGAGCGCCGCGAGCATGCCGAGCACCGGCGGCACGTGCACGAGCACAGCCTCGACGTCGGCCTCGCGATAGCCGCCGAGCTCCGGTTCACCGTCGGGGCTCGGCGCGAGGGTCAGCTCGGCGACGACCGTCAGCAGGCCGTCGAAGAACGTCGGCCACGGCACGGCACTGCCGTCCGGGTGGTTGATCATGCGATCGAACGCCGGCACCTCGCCGGACGCGAGCGCGATCGACACACGGCGCATGTGGTAGGCGCCGTCGAAGTCGTCGATCTGCCAGGTCGACCCGCCCGGCAACGACATGGTCGGCGGCACGACGAAGGCCGGCGCGCTGCGCTCGCGCAACGACAGGGCGACGAGCAGGACGACGACGAGCGCCGCGCCCCAAGCGACGAGTTTCATGCCTGCCCCTCACGCTCGGCGCCGCGCGCCGCCACGAAAGCCGGTCGATCACAGACGAGTCGGCCGTGCTTGAAGACGGCGCGCACCGGATTGCGCCCGAACTCGTAGACCAGGTGTTCGAGGTTCGGGACGTCGAGCACGAGCACGTCGGCCTGTTTGCCGACCTCGAGTGTTCCGCTGCTCGCGGCGCGGCCGAGGCTGGCGGCCGCGTTGAGTGTCGCGGCGACGAGGCACTGCGGCGCCGTGAAGCGATAGCGCAGCGCCGCCCACGTCAATGTGTCCGACATGCTCTGGTTGTAGCAGGAGCCCGGGTTGAAATCGGTCGAGACGACGGGCGCGAGTCCGGCGGCGAGCATGCGTTGCGCGGGCGCTTCGAAGCGTTCCTCGCGCAGATAGAAGGGCACGAGCGGGCACAGCACCGGCTGCACGCCGTGCTCCGCGAGCGCAGCCAGTCCGGCATCGTCGGTGCGTTCGCAGTGGTCGGCCGTCGCCGCGCCGAGTTCGGCCGCGAGCTGCGCGCCGCCGAGCGGCGTGAGTTGATCGACGTGCATGCGCAAGCCGAGTCCGAGTTCGCGAGCGCGCTGCATGATGCGGCGCGACGCAGCGATGTCGAACGTGTGCGCTTCGGTGAAGACATCCGCGTAGCGCGCGAGCCCGAGGCGTGCGACCTCGGGCAGCATCTCCTCGACGACGAGGTCGACGTAGCGCGCGCGGTCGCCCGCGAACTCGGCCGGGTACGAGTGCGCGCCGAGGAAGGTCGGCACGAGTTCGACGGGATGGAGTTCCGCGGCGCGCGCGATCACACGCAGCGACTTGAGTTCGCTCGCGGTGTCGAGGCCGTAGCCGCTCTTGCACTCGACCGTCGTCGTGCCCTGTTCGAGGAAACGATCGAGGCGCACGAGCAAGCGCTCGAGGAGCTGATCCTCGCTCGCTTCGCGCACACCGCGAACGCTCGCGAGGATCCCGCCGCCGCAGCGCGCGATCTCGACGTAGGTCGCGCCGGCCGTGCGCAGCTCGAACTCGTTCTCGCGCGTGCCGGCGAAGACCGGGTGCGTGTGGGCGTCGACGAAACCCGGCAGCACGAGTCCGCCGCGGGCGTCGAAACTCTCGCGCGCGGTGAAGCGCCGCTCCAACTCGACGCGCGGCCCGATCGCCGCGATGCGACCGCCGTCGATCGCCACGGCGCCGTCCGGGACACGCGCCACCGTCCCGAAGGCCGCACCGCTCAGCGCGGCGCGCCCGAGCGGTGTGACGACTTCCCCCGTGCCGACGATCAGCCGATCGACGGCAATGCGGCCGTCCGAGCCGAGCGCGGCGAGTTGCATCCGGGAAGTGTAGGCAGCGCTCCCGGCAGGGCGTCACTCGCACCGGCACTCGCGGCCTCGAACAGCTCGCGCATGCGGCGCGCGAGTCGTTGACGGCTGCGGAACACGATCATCTTCATGTTGGGCGCCCGCACTTCGAGCTCACCGGCCGCGCGGGCGTAGTCGAGCCCCTGCACTTCGACGAGTTCGAGCGCGCGGCGGTCGCGGACGACGAGTCCGCTCCAGGCCTCCAGATAGACGCGCAGGAACACGGCCCACGTGCGGTCGAACTCGCGCGCCTGTTCCGACAGATCGGCTTCGCGCTCCGGACCGGCGGCGGTGTCGGCCACCTCGAACGCCGCATCCGGCAGCGACGTCGACGCGCGCGTCGCGAGCCGCGTGCGCGCGCGCCGCACGACGTTCCCCGCGATCGTGCGCACCCAGACGCGGAAACTCGCGGGACCGTCTTCGCGGAACGCGTGCGGATAGCGGAAGACGTTGACGAACGTGTCCTGCAGGAGCTCGTGCGCGTCGAGCTGCGCCGACCCCTGGCGCAGGAGCGAATAGAGCCAGACGAGGACGTCGCGCTGGGTGTAGGAGTAGAGCGCCTCGAAGTCGTCCTGTGTCCCGCTGTCGCGGAAGCGCGCCATCAACTGGGTCGCGACGCTGTCCCAGGCCTCACGCGTCGTTCCGGAGGGTGGCTGCTGCTGGCGCACGAGCTGGGGGCGGGGCATGGAGCCGCGCAGGGCACATCCCGTGCCGCGCCCGCGCGTGCTGCGAGGATGGGCCGCGCCCGCGGGTTGCGAGCGCTTCCGCTCGCCGGGGCCCGCTCGCCGTGCGCGCCCGCCCTGCTTCCGGAGCGGCGCCGCGTCCGACTACCATGGGGCGGCCGAGCGCCTCGGATGGGCGCCCGCTGCAACCGAACGTGCCACTGCCTCCAGCGACATCTCTCCCCGCGGCCCTGGCCCTGCCCGTACCGCCCGCGGTCGAAGTCCTGCTTGCAGCGCTGTGCCTGGTGGGCTCGGCGCTGTTCGCGTTCACGCGCCTGTCGCTCGTGCGCTCGGTCCCCCAGCGCGTGCTGGCGCGCCTCGTCGCGGGTCGACAGCGCGAGCGCCTCTCGCGCCTGCTCGGTGACATCGACGCTCTGGCGACCAGCGCCGGCACGCTGCGCACGGCCTGCGACCTGACGTTCGCCTTGCTCGTCCTCGGCCTCGTGGCGGGCGACGGGCCGATCGACGGCGGTGACGTGGCCCTCGCCGCGGCCTTCGGCGTTCCGCTGCTCGCCCTGGCGGTCGAGGTCGTTCCTCACGCTCTCGTCGACACGCGCGGCGACGCGCTGCTGCGACTGTTCCTGCCGACCTTCAAACTCCTCCAACTGCCGATCGCGCCCTTCGCTCGCGCGCTCACGCACTTGCGCGGGAGCACGTCGGAGTTCGTCGGCGGCCAGCGCGACGGCGACACGACTCGCCGCATCGTCGAGAACCTGCGCGAGGTCGTGACGGTCTCGCAGCTCGACCGCGAACTCGACGAGAGCGAGCGCGAGATCATCGAGAACGTGATGGAGTTCCGCGACGTCGAAGTCGCCTCGGTCATGACGCCGCGCACGCGCATCGTCGCGATCGACGTCGCGACGGACGTGCGCACGGCGATCGCACGCGTCGCCGAAGCCGGTCACGGGCGGCTGCCCGTCTACCGCGGAACGCTGGACGAGATCGTCGGAGTGTTCGTGGCGCGCGACGTGCTCGAACTCGTCGCGAACGACACCTTGGACCAGGCGACGCTCGCGTCGGTCGTGCGGCCGGTGTGGTTCGTGCCCGAGACCAAACGCCTCAGCGAACTCTTGGGCGAGTTCCGCCGCCAACGCATCAAGGTCGCGATCGTGGTCGACGAGTACGGCGGCACTGCGGGTCTCGTCTCCTTCGCGGACGTGCTCGAAGAACTCGTCGGCGAAGTGGCCGACGAAGTCGCCGGCACCGAGGACGACCTCGATCTGCGACTCCTGTCGGACGTGTCCGCCGAAGTGCAGGCCTCGATGCGCGTCAGCGAAGTGAACGAACGCCTCGCTCTCGACCTGCCGGAGGACGGCGACTACGACACGATCGGCGGGTTCGTGCTCTTCGAGCTGGGCCACTTCCCGAAGCGCGGCGAACAACTCCGCCACGGGCGTGTGCGCGTGACCGTGGTCGAAGCGAACGAGCGGCGCGTCCTGGCGCTGCGGCTGGATTGGGACGAGACGCTGGAACTCGTCACCGAGAACACACCGTGACGCGCGCGCCGTCCCGGACCGCGTCCGATCGCGCGCTCCTGCTCGCCCGTACGCCGTACGGCGAGTCGTCGCTGGTCGCACACGTCTTGACCGCGCGGCACGGGCCCGTGCGGCTGCTCGCGAAGGGTGCGTATCGAGCGACGTCGCGCTTCGCCTACGTGCTCGACCTGTTCCACACGCTCGAGCTGGAGTGGCGCGCGCCTGCGGGCGAGGGCCTCGCGCTCCTCGCGAGCGGCGACCTTCTCGTGCGTCGGCCGCGGATCGTGCGCCTGGGCGCCGCGTACCGCGCGGCCGCGTGTGTGCTCGAGACGGCGCGCGTGGTCGCGCGCGATGGTGTGCGCGAGACACGCCTCTTCGAGTCGTGTGAGAGCGCGCTCACGCGTCTCGAAAGCGCCGCGAACGACGGCGACGAGTTCGCCGCTCGCGGCGCGCGCGTTGCCTTCGACCTCGCCGCGCTCCACAATCTCGGGCTCGCACCCGCGCTCCTCCACTGCGCCGCGTGCGGTCGCCGCGCGCCGGCGGCCGCGAGCGCCGCGGAGACCACCGCGTTCGCCGTCGCGTACGGCGGGCGACTGTGTCGAGCATGTGCGACCCGCACGCGCCGCGATGCAGAGGGGGCGACCGCCCTCTCGCGCACACGCGCGCGCCTGCTCGAACAGGCCGCCGCACTGCTCGAGGGGCGCGAGACGTTCGCGGGCGGCGCCGCGGGCGCGGAGGCGTCGGCGGCGGTCGGCGCGCGCCGCTTGGACGGTCTCTTGGAACTGGAACGCCTGGTCGACCGCTTCACGAACCACCACCTCGAACGCGAGCGCCGGAGTCTCGCACCCACCCGATGACCGCTCTCGCCCTGCGCCTGTGTCTGCTCGTCCTCGCGCTCGCCGCGAGTGCGTGCAGCGCGACGCGCCCGTTGCTCGCGCTCGACGAGGATCCGCTCGCACCCATGCCGGGCAGCGATCTCTCGTCGGCCGAGATCGATCGGCAGATCGAGATCGGACGCAGCGAGTTCGAGCAGGACCTCGTGTGGGAGGCCTCGCGGCGCGCGCTCGAGTTGATCGAGGACAGTCGCCTCGACTCCGAACAGGGCAACGCGGCCACGCAGCTCCTCATCGACGCGTTCGGGCGCGGCATCGAAAGGAGCACACGGCCCTCGCAGCTCGATCGCTTCCGCCCGAGCCGACTGCCGCGCGCGGTGCGGGCGATGCAGGGCGTGGGCAAGGCGCGGCTGCTGGTCGAGCGGGGCGAGCCCTTCGCGGCCTACGACGAGATCCGCAAGCTCGAGGACATCTATCCGTCGCACCACCTCACGCGCGAAGCGGCCGACCTCGTGTACCGCGCGGGCAACGCGCTGTACGAGTCGAAGGGTCGCTATCTGATCTTCTTCACCGATCGGGGCCGTGCTCCGACGGTGTTCGAGTACCTGGTGCTGCGCCACCCGACCCACCACGGCTGCGACGAGGCGTACTGGCTGCTCGCCCAGTT
The DNA here is from genome assembly GCA_044358925.1 of Planctomycetota bacterium. Taxonomy (GTDB): domain Bacteria; phylum Planctomycetota; class UBA1135; order UBA1135; genus Rohdeia. The sequence continues at coordinate 16,946 of JBIKNC010000029.1, forward strand.
CGCGGAGGAAGGGCGCGACTACGAGCGCGCCATCGCGCACCACGAGGACCTCGTGTTGTTCCACCCGAGCAGCCCGTACGCCGTCGACGCCGAGGCGAAGATCCCGCAACTGCGGCTCCTGGACCACGTGCGCGTCGACTTCGACACGAACCTCGTCAAGCGTGCGCGCACGGAGACCGAGACCTGGCTCGCGCGGCACGGTGCGCGCACCGGCGACGCCGAACACGACGCGCTGGTCGAGCGTATGGAAGCGCTGCGCATCGAGTGCCTGACGCGTTGGACGCGGGCCGACCTCGTGGTCGCGCGCTATTACGACCAATTGGGCGAGGAATTCGGCGCGCGGATGCACGCCGCTCGCGCGCGACAGCTCGGCGAACGCGCCGGCCTCGTCGACGAAGTCGAAGAGGCGCAGGAGATCCTCGCGCGCAACGCGGTCGCGAGCGGCGCACCGACGCCCTCCGCCGGTCCGACCGAGGCGCTGCCGTGAGTGCGAGCCGGCGCATCGCGCTCGTCGCGCTGCTTGCGTCCGCCGCACTCGCGGCCGGCTGCGGCTGGCGCGCGGGCATGCCCGTGCCGACCGGCGCGCGCACGATCGCGATCGGTTTCGCTCAGAACGACACGCGCCTGCCGGAAGTGGAGGTCGACCTCACGAACGCCTTGCACCGCGCGGCGCTCGACAGGCTCGACCTCGCCATTTCGGACGGGTCCGCCGATCTCCTGCTCGAGGCGCGCATCGTCGACCTGCGCCGTCGCGGCGGGGTGCGCAGCGAAGACGCGCGCCTGCTCGAGGCCGGAGCGACGTTCGTGATCGAGGCCGACCTCGTCGACGGCAGCAGTGGTGCCGTGCTTGGAACGACGACACGCCGTCTCACGTCCGGCTACGTCGTCGGAACCGCGGAGAGCCCCGCGACGTCGCCCGACGAACCGGCCGCACGAGCGCGGCTGCTGGACAACCTGGCCGACGGCGTCGTGCTGGACCTGTTCGCGCCGCTGTCCTACAACCGAGCTGCGGATCCGGGCTGAACGACGAGCGCGTCTGCCGCGGGACGACACACGAACCGCCGCGTTCGGGCCGGTGCTCCGCACGTCCGATACCCGAGGACGTCGGCCAAGGGCGACAGCCGAGGGTCGGCGGCCGTGTGCGACACTCGGGCCGCGCCGGTGCGCCTCTCGCCCCCACCACCGTCCGCCGACGACCAGCTTTCACGAACCGCGTCCAACCATGGCAGAAACCAAGAAGAACGACCAGGAGCGCCAGCGCCAGTCGCGCTCGTTCGGAACGTTCCTGTTGTTCCTCACGGTGCTGATCGTGGTGCTCGTCTTCCTCGGCGGGAGCAGCGTCAGCAAGCCCGACGTCCTGTCGCAGGACGAGTACCTGTTCCACCTCTACGACGGCCGCGTCGAGACGCAGGCGTTCCAGATCGAGGGCGAACACGCCTCGAAGGTCGAGGGGCGCTACCGCCGCTCGCACGGCAGCGAGTTGCGGAAGTTCGAGACGGAGTTCTCCGACGCGGCGAAGCGCGAGGACGAACTGCGCGAGGTCAAGGCGCGGCGCTACGAGTCCGTTCAGCCCGACGCGCTGCTCGCCGCCTTCGACGCCGGCGCCTACGAACCCACGCGTATCGTCGGCATCACGACCACGAAAGGCGTCGAACCGGCGACCACCGGTCCGGAAGACACACAGGTCGAGGTCGAGCCGGCCGAGCGCCCGCGCACGATCGAACGGCGCGAACACCTGTACGTCGAAGTCGTGGCGCGCGCGCGCGACGACTTCGCGGCGAGCGACCAGCCCTACCCGTTGCCGAGTGCATCGGGTGCGCTGTGGCTGCGCGTCGAGCCGTCGAAGATCGACGACCTCGCCGCGTTGCAGACCGCGGTCGTGACGCGCGGTGCGAAACTCGAGCGCCACACCTTCGACATCACACGCGATGGCGGCACGACGGCCGCGAAGGTCAGCACCGCGTGGAGCAACTTCCTGATCCTCGGCCTGCCGTGGATCCTGATCATCGGCGTGATGTTCTTCTTCATGCGCCAACTGCGTTCGCAGGGCGGTGCGGGCGGCGTCATGAACTTCGGGCGCAGTCGCGCCCAGATGTACACGAAGGAGAACCGCACGAACGTCACGTTCGACGACATCGCGGGCGCGCGCGAAGCGAAGAGCGAAGTGCGCGAGATCGTCGAGTTCCTGAAGAACCCGGGCCGCTTCCAACGCATCGGCGGTCGCATCCCGCGCGGTGTGCTGCTCGTCGGTCCCCCGGGCTGCGGCAAGACGCTGCTCGCGAAGGCCATCGCCGGCGAAGCCGAGGTGCCGTTCTTCTCGATCAGCGGTTCCGACTTCGTCGAGATGTTCGTCGGCGTCGGTGCGAGCCGCGTGCGCGACCTCTTCAAACAGGCGCGCGAGAACAGCCCGTGCATCATCTTCCTCGACGAGATCGACGCGGTCGGTCGCCGGCGCGGCAGCGGCATGGGCGGCGGCCACGACGAACGCGAGCAGACGCTCAACGCGATACTGGTCGAGATGGACGGCTTCGGCACCGACGAAGGCATCATCGTCGTCGCGGCCACGAACCGCCCGGACGTGCTCGACCCCGCGCTGCTGCGCCCGGGTCGTTTCGACCGCGAGGTGACGATCGACCTGCCCGACAAGGAGGACCGCAAGGCCATCCTCGACGTGCACCTGCGCCGCGTGCGCACGGAGGCGAAGGTCGACTCGGAGGTGCTCGCGCGTTCGACGCCGAGTTACTCGGGCGCGGAGTTGGCGGCGATCGTCAACGAAGCCGCGATCATGGCGGTGCTCGCCAAACGCGAAGCGATCTCGATGGACGACCTCGAGGAGGCGCGCGACAAGGTGCGCTACGGCCGCCAGAAGGAATCGCGCCGCATCGAAGAAGCCGATCGCACGATCACCGCGTACCACGAAGCCGGACACGCGGTGCTCGCGGCGCTCCTGCCCGAGACCGATCCGCCGCACAAGGTCACCATCATCCCGCGCGGCCAAGCGCTCGGCGTGACGATGGTGCTGCCGGAGAAGGAGAGCTACCACACACAACGCCGCCGCCTGTTGTCGCGTCTCGCGATGATGTTCGGCGGACGCGTCGCCGAGCAGGAGTTCTGCGGCGACATCTCGGCCGGCGCCTACGACGACATCCGGCGCTCGACCGACCTCGCGCGTTCGATGGTCACCGAGTACGGCATGAGCGAGGCCATCGGTCCGATCAACTACGCCGAGCGCCAGGGTTCCGACTTCCTCGGCACCGAGATCGGTCGAGCCGTCTTCCACTCCGAGGAGACTGCGCAGGTCATCGACCGCGAGGTGCGCCGCATCCTCGAGGAGTCGTACGCACGCGCCGTCGAAGTGATCCGCGCGCACCGTCGTGAGGTCGAGGAGACGACGCTCGCGCTCTTGAAGTACGAAACGCTCTCGGGCGCGGAGGTCATGCGTCTCGTGAAGGGCGAGAGCCACACCACGCTGCGCCCCGACGAGCCGACGCCCCCGCCGGCGACCCCGGGCAAGAGCGAAGGCGGCTCGCGGCCGCGCGCACTCGCCGACGACGGCGACGCGCCTCCGCTGCCGGGGACGCCGGGCCTCTCCCCCGCCTGAGCTGCGCGCGATGGCCGGCGGCGAAGACGACGTCGGTCGCGGAGACGACGCACGGCGCCTCTTGGGGCCGCTCGGACGGCGGCTCGCCGCGCGTGTGCTCCTCGCACACGGGCCCGAGTTCGTCGTCGAGTGCGCGGCGGAAGCGGCGCCGCTCGTCGCCGGCTGCGGGCGGATCGAGCCCGCACCGAAACAGCACCGACGCGTGCTGCTCCACGCCACCCGCGCGGGTCTCGCGGCGGTGAGCGGCGAAGTCGCGGCGACCCTCGCGGCCGCCATCGCACGAGCGTCCGAGCGGCTCGTGCGACCGGCGGTCTGGGGCGTGCTCAACTCGACGCCGGACAGCTTCTCGGATGGAGCTCCGGCGGCTGTCACCGAGGACTTCGTCGAACGCGGCCTCGAACTCGAAGCAGAGGGCGCCGACGTCATCGACGTGGGCGGCGAGTCGACCCGCCCCGGTTCGGCGTCGGTCGACGTCGCGACCGAGAGCGAACGCGTGCTGCCCGTCCTGCGCGAACTCGCGCGGCGGCTCGTGCGAGCACGCATCTCCGTCGACACGACGAAGGCCGACGTGGCGCGCGCGGCTCTCGATCTCGGCGCTCGCATCGTCAACGACACGAGCGGCGGGAGCGCCGATCGTGCCATGCTGTCCGTCGTGGCCGCGGGCGGCGGTGCTTTCGTGTGCATGCACGCCCGCGGCACACCGAGCACCATGCAAGCCGCGCCCCACTACGACGACACGCTGACCGAGGTCGCGGAAGAGTTGCGTGTTGCACTCGCGCGCTGCCTCGACGCGGGGATCGCCGCAGAGCGCCTGATCGCCGATCCGGGCCTCGGCTTCGGCAAACGCCTCGTCGACAACGCGTTGCTCCTGGAGCACCTCGCACAGTTGCGCTCGCTGGGGGTGCCGCTGCTCGTCGGTGCGTCGCGCAAGTCCTTCGTCGGCACGTGGTCGCACGTTGCCGAGCCGGCCGCGCGCACAGCGGGCTCCATCGCCGCCGCGGTGCTCGCCGCACAGCGCGGCGCCGCTGCCGTGCGTGTGCACGACGTGCGCGCCACGGTCGAAGCGCTCGACTTCGTGCACGGCTGCCGCACGGCGGCCGCGGAGGCTCGGCAGTGATCGCCCTGCCGCAGGCCTGGTCGTGGCTCCTGCAACTCGCTCTTGCGAGCGGCGTGATCTACCTGTTCCTGTTGATCGCGCGACAGTCGCGCGGCAACCGCGTCGTTCGCGCGCTCGTGACCGGCGGCACCACGGCCGTCGTCGCGTTGTGGGGTCTGACGGAGACGCTCGCACTCGTCGAACTGCAGCATCTGCTGAGCAGCGTCACGGGCTTCGTCGTCGTCGTGCTGGCCATCGTCTTCCAGCCGGAACTGCGTCGCGCTCTCGGACAACTCGCGCGCCTCGGTGCGTCGATGAGCGGTCGCGCGCTCGAAGTCGCGGCGATCGCGGAGATCGCAGCCGCCGCGCAGTCGATGGCGCGTCGCCGACGCGGTGCGCTCGTCTCGTTCGAACGCGAGACGTCGCTCGATCCCTGGATCGAACGCGGCGTGACGATCGATGCGCGCATCGATCGCCACCTGGTCGAGAGCCTGTTCGAACCGAGCGGCGCCCTGCACGACGGCGGCGTCGTCGTGCGCGGCGACCGCATCGTCGCGGCGTCGTGTGTGTTCCCGCTGACCGAGTCACAGGGCCTCGCACAGCAGTACGGCACGCGCCACCGTGCCGCGATCGGCCTGTCCGAAGAGACCGACTCGGTCACACTCGTCGTCTCCGAGGAGACCGGACGCATCAGCATCGCGAACGACGGCAAGCTCATCGGTCCGATCGCTGCGGCCGACTTGGAAAGCGAACTGGCTGCAGCTCTCGGGTTCGGCGGGTCGACGGCGAAACCTGCCGCGCCGGACTCGCTCTTCGCACGCGCGGCGGCGCTCGCACGCCACGTCGTTCGCGACGGCTACTGGGTCGCCGTGTCGACCGTGCTCGCCGCCGGACTCCTGTACGTCGCGCACGAACAGGTGGCGTTCGAGGACGACGTGCGTTTCGAACTCGTGGCGGCCCGCGCGGCCGACATCGACTCGACCGACCCCGCGGTGCGCGAGCGCCTCGTCGCCCGTCCCGGTCGCATCCTCGTCGTTCTCGAACCGACGACGCACGACTTCAGCGGCGAAGACCTGCCGCGTGAACTCGATCTCGTCGTCAGCGGTTCGCGCTCCAGCATCGAGCGTTTCCGACGCGAAGCGGCCGGCGAGCTGCGCGTCACGAACACCGCGGACCCCGTGGTGCTCGAACCCGCACTGCTCGACTGGAACACCGACACACTCGGCCTCGGTCTGCGTTGGCGGGTCGATCGTCCGACGCGCCTCACCTTCCTGCGCGTCGGCGGCCGCGAGTTCGAACTGACCGCAGCGATGCTGCCGATCGGGGCCGGCGCCGTGCTGCCGAGCATCGCGGTCGATCCCATGCGCACGGCGTTCCATCCGCCGCGAGTGATGCTCGACGGTCCGGTCGAGACGCTCGACGTGATCGCGAGCGAAGGCAGCGGCGCTCTGTTCGCGCCGCTCGAACTCGGCAAGGAGCCCGTGCCCGACGCGCGCTATCCGCTCGTCCTCGCCGAGCGCTGGACGAGCGCGGGTGTGCGCCTCTCGACAGCCGTCGAGGCCCAGCCGCTCGTCTCGCGCAGCCGCCGCACGTGGACGCTCGGCGACGTCGAGATCGCGGTCGTGTGCATGGATCCCGAACGGGCCGAGGAACTCGAGGGTTGGTCGCTCGCCGCCTCGAACCAGACCGCGCGCTTCCAAGTCGAGGCGATCGGCGTGCTGCCGGTCGACGCGGGTGAAGAGGCGATCGCCGCTCTCGTCACGCGCCTGTCGACGTTCGTCGAACAGAACGTCGTCGCGTACGTCGACGTCTCCGAGATCCCGGTCGGTGCGTCGTCGAGCGAGTCGCGCACCGCACGCCTGGGCGTGAAGTACTTCCTGCGGCGTGAACTGATGGAGCCGGAAACGCGCGCGGAGCTGGCACTCGAAGCCGCTACGCTCAGCTCCTGGTCGGATCTGAACGTCGAACTCTCGAGCGAGCCGCAAGTCGTGCTCGAATTGGCCAGCGGGACGTGATCTCCGGCCCCCTCCTTTCATGAGCGCGCGACTGTTCGGAACGGATGGAATCCGTGGCAAGGCCGGCGACGGCCCGCTGCGCGAAGATCGCGTGTCCGCGCTCGGCCGCGCGATCGGGACGGTGCTGAAGGGGCGCGCGCGCGATCCGGTCGCGCTGCTCGGCAACGACGGGCGACGCTCGGGCCCCTGGATCGAAGCGGCGCTCGCGCGCGGACTCGCGGCGGCGGGCTTCTCGGTGCGCACGGCCGGTCTCGTCACGACGCCCGGGCTCGCGTGGATCGGACGCGACCTGGGCGTGCGCGCGACGGTGATGGTCAGTGCGTCGCACAACCCGGCCTCCGACAACGGCATCAAGGTCTTCGGGCCGCGCGGCGCGAAGCTCACGAACGAACAGGAACTCGAGATCGAGGCCGATCTCGCGAAGCACCCGGCTCCCGTCGAGAGCGGCCCGAGTGCCGAACACGATCCGGACCTGGAGTTGCGCTACCAAGCGCACCTCTTGCGCAGTGCCGGCGCGCTGAACCTCACCGGGCTGCACGTCGTGATCGACTGTGCGAACGGGGGCGGCAGTCGCGTGGCGCCGCGGGTGTTCGCGCGACTCGGCGCGCGCGTCACGACCGTCGCCGCTTCACCCGACGGCGAGAACATCAACGCCGACTGCGGATCGACGCACCCGGAAGCCTTGCAGAGCGAAGTGCGCTCGGTCGGCGCACACCTCGGCATCGCACTCGACGGCGACGGCGATCGTTGCCTGTTCGTGGACGAACGCGGGCGCCTCGTCGACGGCGACGCGCTGCTCGTCGCTCTCGCGCGCGACCTGTTCGAACGCAAGAAACTCGCTCACGACCGCATCGTCGCGACCGTGATGAGCAATCGCGGGCTGCACCTCGCACTCGCGCGCCACGGCATCTCGGTCGAGACCGTGCCGGTGGGCGACAAACACGTGGTCGAGGCGTTGCGTGCGCAAGAACTCTCGCTCGGCGGCGAGCAGTCGGGTCACATCGTCTTCGGCGGCGGCGACGCGCTGATCGGCGACGGCGTCGTGACGGCGCTGCGCATGCTCGAGTGCCTCGTTCGTCGCAAGGGCCCGTTCTCCGCGCTCGTCGCGGAGTTCAAGTCGTTGCCGCAGGTGCTCCTCAACGTGGCCGTGAGCGAGAAACCGCCGCTCGACGACATCGCGGGCTTGACCGACTTGGTGCAACGGCACGAGCGCGAACTCGGCGAGAGCGGTCGTGTGCTGCTGCGCTACTCGGGCACCGAGTCGCTGGCGCGTGTGATGGTCGAAGGGCCCGACGAGAAGGACATCGCGGCGCGCGCGCAAGCGATCGCGGCGCACCTGACGCGCGCCATCGGACGCGACCGCGCCGGGGCCGAAGGCGGCGCGCGATGAACGGCGTGGCTGGGAGCCGCACCGTCACCGTCGCGCTCGAAACGTCCACACGCGCGCCCTCCATCGCCGCCGCCCTCGCGACGGGCCCGATCGAGCTCGTGCGTCTCGAAGGCGAGCGCGCACACGCGAGCGATCTGTTGCCGGTGCTCGACGCGCTGCTCACGCGCCTCGGCACGACGCCGCAGGACATCACACGCGTCGTGGTCGGGCTCGGTCCGGGCAGCCTCACGGGCCTGCGCGTCGGTGGAGCCACCGCACTCGGCATCGCACGCGCCGCCGGAGCGGCTCTCGTCGGCGTGTCGTCCTTCGAAGCGGCGGCCGCGGCCGTGGCTGGCGAGCACGCCGTGCTGATCGTGAACGACGCGCGCGGCGCACGTTTCGACGTCGCGTGTCACGCGGTCGGCGCAGGCGGCGTGCGCGAACTCCTCGCGCCCGTCTCGTTCGGAGAGGACGAGGTGCGTGCACTCGCGCTGCGCTTTCGCGACGAACACGGCGACCGCGCGCTCGTGCTGTGCGATCCGTCGTCGCGCGAGCGCTTCGACTTCGAGCGCAGCGGGCTCGCCCAGCGCGAACTCGCGCCGAGCGCCGACCACCTGCTGCGCCTGGGGCGCGAGCGCGCGCCGAGTCCGACGCCGCCGCAGCCGCTCTACCTGCGCGACTTCCAGGTGCGGGCGCCGCGGCGCTCCTGACGCGCCGGCCGAGCGCGCGCCGATGCCGCGCTGGAGCGTGCCGCGCGCGAACTCAGCGCGCGCGAACACGCCTCACGAAAACACACGAGGGCGAGGCATGGCGCCTCGCCCTCGTGTGTGTTCAGTCGTGGTGACCGTCACCGCGAGCGCGTCGGACGACGCATTCGCATCGGAGGCCACGGCACGTGCGTCGAACGACGCACTCGAATCAGAGGTCTTGCGGGCGGAGCGTCTTGCGACCGTTGTCGGTGGCGCGGCGTTCGGCCGTCTTGATGAGCATGCGGACGGCGCCGTCGAGCGCACCGTAGAAGTCGCCCGAGACGTTGATGCCCGAGGCGGCCTTGGTGCGGCTCTTCGAGATGATGTACTCGCCGGACGAGACTTTCGTCTTCTTGCCTGCGGCGGCGGCTTTCTTGGCTTTCTTCTTGGCCATGGCTGGGTAGCGCGCGAAGCGCTGTGGTTGGGGGCTGCGACGGCAGTCGTGCTGCAGTCGTCTGGGGAACAGGCTGGGTCGGGCAGCTCGCCCCGCCCCGCGCGATTCGCGCGGGAAAGCGGGATTTGGCGCCCGAACTCGAAAGGAACGCCGGAGAGCTTGGTCGCCACGCGCGCTGCGAGTCAACCTCCGAAGTCGGCAGGGATTGGCGGAATGGTGGCTTTCCGCCCGCTTTTCCTGCTTCTGACACGAAACGCGCTCGATCGGCGCGCCCGGAGCGAAGGATGGCGCGGACGGCCTCCATTCGGCGGTTCGCGCGCGATCGGTGCGCGGCCGGCGCGCGAGTGCCGCGCGGGGCACGCGGGCCGAAAGCCGCGCGGAGCGCGTCGAACCCACGGCTAGCCTCGCGAACATGCAGCGCGTGCGGGCTTGGGCGGAGATCGACCTCGCGGCTTTCGGGCGCAACCTCGAGCGCATCCAGGCGGCGGCCGGTGCGGGCGTCGAGGTGATGCTCGTGCTCAAGGCGGACGCCTACGGACACGGCGCGGCGGCGCTCGCGCGGTTCGCTCGCGGTCGCGGCGTGAAGACGTTCTGCGTCGGAACGGTCGAGGAGGCGGTCGAACTGCGGCGCGCCGGGATCAGCGAGCGCGTTCTGCTGCTCGGCACGCTGGTCGACGAGGAATCGCACGACGCCCTCGCGCACGGCATCGAGCTGTGTGTGCATTCGAGCGACCGCTGCCGCATGCTCGACGCCCTCGCCGTGCGGCGTGGGACGCGCGCGCGTGTGCACCTCAACGTCGACACCGGCATGGGGCGCCTCGGTGTGCATCCGGAGCGCGCGCTCGAACTCGCGAGCGAGATCCGCGACATGCCCGGCCTCGACCTGGTCGGCCTCACGACCCACGTGGCCGCCTGCGACGGTCTCGCCGATCCGCGCGGACGCGCGCAGATCGAGCGTTTCGACGCGCTCTGCTCAGGTCTTCTCGAACGCGGAGCGCTGCCGCCGCTGGTCCACGCCGCGAACTCGGCCGTGCTGTTCACTGCGCCGGCGGCGCGCACCGCTCACGCGGCGCCCGCACAGGCCGCCACGCAGGCCGCCTCACGGCGCGCACCGCTCTACTCCGGCGTGCGCCCCGGCATCTCCGCCTACGGACTTCTGCCGCCGCAACTCCCCCACGCGAACGAACTGGAGCCGATCCTCTCGCTGTGGACGCGTGTCGTGTTCTTCAAGGACGTGCCGCGCGGCACGCCGATCGGCTACGACGGCACGTACACGACGACGCGCGACAGCCGCATCGCGACGCTGCCCATCGGCTACCACGACGGCATGGCGTGGCGCTGCGGGAATCGCGCGCACGTGCTCGTGCGCGGTCGACGGGTGCCCGTCGTCGGCCGTGTGTCGATGGACTACACGACGATCGACGTGACCGACGTCGCGGGTGTCACCGTGGGTGATCCCGTCGTCGTGATCGGTCGCCAGGGCGACGAGTCGATC
>JBIKNC010000030.1:0-27534 GCA_044358925.1 Planctomycetota bacterium
GCGGCAGCGCGCGCGAAGCGCGCGCCGCGGCCGCCGGGTGTGCAACTCCTGGTGCGGCACCGTGCGTGTTCGTGACGGATCCGGTGTCTGACACCGTACGCGTCAACCGAGCAGGGCCTCCGCGTGCGCAGTCGCGCTCTCCGACAACGCGACCAAGTCGTAGCCGCCCTCCAGCACACTCGCGACCTTGCCGCGCGTGAAGGGCGCGGCGGCTTGCAGCACGCGCCGCGTCAACTCGAAGTACGTCGCGCTCTCCAATCGACACTCGGCCAGCGGATCCGCGCGATGCGCGTCGAATCCGGCGGAGAACAACAGGAACTGCGGCTCGAAGCGCTCGAGCGCCGGCAGCACGCGCTCCTCGACGGCGCGCAACCACTGCTCCGGCCCACTGCCCGGCGGCAACGGCAGGTTGAGCGTCGCACCCTGCCCCGCGCCCTCGCCGACCTCGTGCGCCGCGCCCGTGCCCGGATAACACGGCGACTGGTGCAGGCTCGCATAGAAGACGTCGCCGCGGCTCCAGAAGATCTCCTGCGTGCCGTTGCCGTGGTGCACGTCGAAGTCGAGCACGAACACGCGCTCCGCCGCGCGCGACCGCACCAACTCCTGCGCGGCGACCGCGACCTGATCGAACAGACAGAAGCCCATCGCGCGCCGACTCTCCGCATGGTGGCCGGGCGGGCGGCACACGGCGAACGCGGCGCGCGCCTCGCCGCTCGACACCGCGCGCACGCCGCGCAGCGCCGCACCCGCCGCGCGCGCGGCGATCTCGAACGAACGCGCGGTCGCGTACGTGTCCTCGTCGAGCCAACCGCCGCCCGCCGCACACGTCGCCCGCACACGCTCGACGTGTGCGTGGGTGTGCACCGACTCCAGCTCACCCAACGTCGCTTCACGCGCCTGTTCGAAGACGAGCCGCCGCGCGAACGCCGCGCCGCGCAAGGCGCCCAGCACCGCACGCGTGCGCTCCGGCCGCTCCGGGTGGGCGTGATCGGCGCGGTGCAGGCCGTCGTCGTCGTCCTCGAGCACGAGCAGTTCGATCATGGCCGCGGACGGTAGCGACACTGTCCGTCGCCGCAAGTCGCGCGCACGCAAGCTGCTTCGGAGCGCCTCGTGCAGAGCGTCTCCGCCCCGCTCCGCTTCGTCGGGATAGCTTTCGGTGTGAGGGGAAGCGGCCGTGGGGACGGCGCGCACTTCGCACCGGCGCGATGAGCGCCGAGCCCGCGGTACTTCGGCCGCGGGCGACCGGTTCGGGGGACTCGGTGCAGAAAATCGTTCACATCGCGAGCGCGTTCGTCTTCGTCGCCCTGGCCGACGCCGCGTTCGCCCAATCGACCGTTCGCCCGGTCCCGCGCATCCCGCGCCCGCTCGATTGGAACACCGTGTCGGCCGCGCCGGCCTCCGCCGCCGCCACGCCGCACGAGCGTCTCGAAGCTCTGTTCACCGCACCGGCCCGTCGCGAGATCACCCTGGAAGCCGGCGGCACGCTGCACCCGGCCGCCGCGCTCGAAACGAACACCGGCGAAGTCGCCACACAGCGCTTCGGCTGGGCGGCCGGCCTCGTGCAGGAACTCGACGGCGGTTCGATCGTCGCACTGCGCGTCGCCAACGAAGCCTCCTTCTACGACTTCGCCGCGTCGGCGCCGCTCATCGGCACGTCGACCGACCCGATCAACGACGTCTACGAGACGCGCATCGGCGCGACGTACTACGGGCCGATCGGCGAACGCCTCTCGTACTACCACGGCCTCGAGTTCGTCGTGGCCGGTGAGCCCGACGCCGGTATCGCGGAGAGCACCACACTCGGCCTCACGAGCGGCCTCGCCTACCGCGCGACCGAGAACCTCGAACTCACGCTCGGACTGTTCGCTTTCTCGCGCCTCGAAGACGACGCCGTCGTCATGCCGTACATCGGAGTCGAGTGGCACGTCACGTCGGCCATCGCACTCGCCGCCGAAGGCAACCGCGTCGCACTCGTCGCCGAACTCACCGACGCACTCGAACTCGAACTCTTCGCTCGCTACGGCCAACGCCAGTTCCGCCTCGAACGCGCCGGCGGTGTGAACGAGCCCGTCTTCCGCGACGAACAGATCGACCTCGGTGCGACGTTCGCCTACGCACTCGGCGAAGGCGCCGGCCTCGAACTCGGCGCGGGCTTCACGGCCTGGCGCGAACTGACGTTCCTCGAGAGCGGCGAGACGCTCTCCGAAGTCGAACTCGATCCCGAGCCGTTCGTGTCGCTCGGCCTGACGTTCGGGATCTGAACTCGAGCGGCCGGCTGCACATCACGCGCCGCACGCAACCAACCAACAGAACACTGCTCCGTCCCGCGAGCTCTGAGAGCCCCCCGGCTCGACTCTGAGGCGCCTCCGCCTCGTCCCCTCGGACCCTCGACCGCTGCCACGGTCGGGGGTCCACTTCATTTCGGGGCGTGTGTTTCGCCGCTGCCTGCAGCTTCGTTCGCCACACCCTGCTCCTGCCAACGCCAGCCCTTGCGACCGGCCATCCAGAAGAGCGTGCGCACGAGGATCGAAGCGTCCTGCCGCGGTCCGAAGTTGGCGAGGTACTCGAGGCCGAGCGCGAGCTTCTTCTCGTAGCCCACGCGACAACGGCCCACGTAGCCCTGAGTGATCTGTGCGTGGCCCGTGATGCCGGGCCGCACCGCGAGGCGCGCGCCGAAGCCCGCGATTTCGCTCTCCGCCCAGCGTTCGATCTCGACCATCTCGGGCCGCGGCCCGATCAGGCTCATGTCGCCGCGCACGACGTTGACGAGCTGCGGAAGTTCGTCGAGGTGCGAGTTGCGCAGGAACGTTCCGAAGCGCGTGACGCGCGCGGCGTCGCTCGCGCCGCTCGCGCCGCTCCACGAGTCGAAGGCGCTCTTGCGCGCGTCGCGCATCGTGCGGAACTTGTTGATCCTGAACACGCGGCCGTTCAAACCGACGCGCTCCTGTCGGAACAGGATCTTGCGCGGGTCCTTGAAGACCACGAGGTTCGCGAGCGCGATCGGAAGCGCGAGCGCGAGTGCCACCGGCAGCACGAGCAGCACGATCAGCGCTTCGGCCAGCGGACGCGCGACGTCGGCGTAGAAGCCGTGCGGCGCGGCGATCGTCGTCGGCACGTCGGACGACGTGCTCCGTTCGCGCGGCGCCGCCGGCGCTGCGACCTCGACGAGATCGTGCGCAGCGACGGCGAACAGGTCCGCGAGCGCACCCGGAGCAGGGCGCACGAGGTCGGGGGTGGGGCGGTTCATCGCGTGCGGCGGCGAGGGACGAGGGGGGCGCGACGGCGCTCACACCTGGTGCGCCGCTGTGGTGATCGGACGCGACGCGGGCCGCATGAGAGGGCGACTTCGACTTCACATTTGGCGCTCGTCCAAGTTCCACGCCCTGGGACCTCGACACGCACGGCGGTCCACTCGACGGCGCGCGCGGCCGATCGACAGGACCTGCCCGGCCTGCGCCGATCGTGCGCACGGGTTCGACACCTCGAGAAGCCACGTGAGCGAGCGCACCATCATCCTCGGCCTGAACGCCTTCCACGGAGACTCCGCCGCAGCCCTGCTCGTCGACGGTCGCATCGTCGCCGCCGTCGAGGAGGAGCGGCTCGTGCGCGTCAAACACTGGGCCGGTCTGCCGCTCGAATCCGCGCGCGCCGTGCTGCGTGAAGCCGGCGTCGACGCGCGCGACGTCACGCACGTGGCGATCAACCGCGACGGGCGCGCGCACCTCCTCTCGAAGGTCGCGTTCGCGCTCACGCACCCGCACACGTGGCGCGCGGCGCTCGACCGCACGCGCAACGCACGCGCGATCGGCAGCCTCAAGGAACAACTCGCCCTCGGACTCGGCCTCGAACCGGCCGCGTGGAACGCGAGCTTCCACGGCGTCGAACACCACCGCGCGCACCTCGCGAGCGCCTACCTGGCCTCGCCGTTCGCGAGCGCCGCCGTGGCTTCGATCGACGGCTTCGGCGACTTCTCGAGCGCGATGTTCGCGCACGGAACCGGAGACTCGACGACCGTCCTCGGGCGCGTCGGCTTCCCACACTCACTCGGGCTCTTCTACCTGGCGCTGACGCAGTACCTGGGCTTCGAGTCGTACGGCTCGGAGTACAAGGTCATGGGACTGGCCGCGTACGGCGAGCCGCACCACGTCGAGCGGATCGGCCGCCTCGTGAAGGTCGAGGGCCTGTCGTTCACGCTCGATCAGCAGTACTTCGAACTCACGCGCCGCGGCATCGCGATGACGTGGGACGGCGGCGAGCCGAAGATCGCGCGCGCCTTCAGCCGCGAACTCGAGACGCTGCTCGGTCCGGCGCGCCGCGCCGGTGAGGAACTCTCCCAGCGCCACAAGGACATCGCGGCGTCGACGCAGGTCGTGTACGAACGCGTCTTCTTCGCGCTCCTGAAGCGCCTGCACGAACAGACGGGGGAGAGGCGCCTGTGCCTCGCGGGCGGCTGTGCGATGAACAGCCTCGCCAACGGCCGCATCACGCGCATGACGCCGTTCCAAGAGGTCTACGTGCAGGCGGCCGCCGGCGACGCGGGCGGTTCGATCGGAGCGGCGCTCTCGGTCTGGTGCGACGTGCTCGGGCGTCGGCGCGTCGAGGCCATGGAGAGTCCGTACCTCGGGCCCGGCAGCGACGCCGTGGAACTCGCGACGAGCATCGAGGACGCGGCCGAGGTGCTCACCGAGCTGGCCGTCGACCACACGCGCTACGCCGACGAACAGGAACTGTGCGACCACGTCGCGCGCCACCTCGCGGCGGGTCACGTCGTCGGTTGGTTCCAGGGCCGCTCGGAGTGGGGCCCGCGCGCGCTCGGCAATCGCTCGATCCTGGGCGATCCGCGCCGCAGCGACATGAAGGACATCCTCAACCTCAAGATCAAACGGCGCGAGTCGTTCCGGCCGTTCGCGCCCAGCGTCTTGGAGGAACAGGCGGACGCGTGGTTCGAGAACGCACAACCGGTGCCGTTCATGTCGATGGTGCTGCCGATCCGCGCGGAGAAGCGCGAGTGGATCCCGGCCGTCACGCACGCCGACGGCACGGGCCGCTTGCAGACCGTGAGCGCGAAGACCAACCCGCGCTACCACCGCCTGATCCGCGCGTTCCAAGCGCTGACGGGTGTGCCGATGGTGCTCAACACGTCGTTCAACGAGAACGAACCGATCGTGCAACGTCCGGAGGAAGCGCTCGACTGCTTCCTGCGCACGCGCATGGACGTGCTCGTGCTCGGCGACTCGGTCATCGAACGCACGCCGCTGCCGGCGGTCGTCGGTCAGGACGTCGAGGGCTTCTCGGCTGCACTGCCGACACGCGTCGAGGCACCGGAGCGTTCCGACCGCGCCGCACTCGAGTAGGACGCGATGCGCCAGGCGTGCAGCAACGCACGCCGCTGCCAGCGCATGCGATCGAGCGCCGCCAACGCTTCGAGCGGCTGCGCCTCACCGGCGGCCGCTCGTGCGAGCGTCGCTCCGCGCAGGGCCTCGTCCTTCTCGAGCAACTCGGCGTGCACTGCCGCGAGCGGCTCGGGATCGAGCGCGGCGCGATCGGCGCCGCCGCTCGAACGCAGCGTGCGGGCGAGCGCGTCCGTGATGCGCCGTCGCAGGCCTTCGAGTTCGGGGCCGTCGCTCGCTCCGTTCTCGAGCGCGACGTCGTCCGGTGCGTTCGCCAAGCGGTGCAACAGCCGCCGCAGGTGATCGGCCTGGTGCACGAGCGCCGTCTCGCGCTCGAACAGGCGCGGCTCGCTCGGCCCGGTCGGAACGGCGGCGAGCAGCGCGACGACACGATCGACGGCGCGCAGCAGTTCGTCGTACGGGACGGCGGGGGATCTGCGCCGCTCTCGATGCGACGGTGCGCGCGTCAATGTGCGGAGCAACGCCCGCAGCGTCGTTCGCGCCACGCGCTGCAGCACGTGTGTGCACGCGTCGAGCGCGACGGACGGCTGACTCGCGAGGCGCGGATCGAGCGCACGCGTGAGCGGCGGTTCGCGCTCGGGCACGAGGCGCGTCACGAGTCGCGCGAACGGACGCGCGAGCGGCACGGCAATCGCGACGCCGATCAGGTTGAACGTCGTCTGGAAGCCGACGAGCACGATCTGCGGGCTCGCCGTCGTTGCGTCGACGTTCGGCGAGACGACGGTGAGGAACGCCAGGTACGGCTCGATCAGGAAGATCGCGAACGAGGCCGTGAACAGGTTGAAGAGCACGTGGGCCGCGGCCGTTCTGCGCATGCCGGTCGTCCCGCCGAGCGATCCCAGCACCGCCGTGCCCGTCGTTCCGACGTCCATGCCGATGACGAGGGCGAAGGCCTGATCGATGGTGACGAGGCCCGTGCCGAGCGCCGCCATCGTCGCGGCCACGCCCGCGCCGGAACTCTGCGTGACGAGTGTCACCGCCACGCCGATTCCGACCAGCGCGAGGCGCGCGCCGAAGCCGCCGCTCGGCAGTGAGTCGGGCGTGAGTCCGTCCTCGAAGCCGGCCAGAGCCGCCTGCAGAGCGTCGATGCCCAGCAGCAACACCCCGAAACCGGCCAGCGCGAAGCCGGCGTGTTTCGCACGTCCGCGGGCGAACAGGTGCAGCAGCGCACCGGCGAACACGAGCGGGCCCGCGGCGCTGCCGATGTCGAATTCGAAGCCGAGCAACGCCACGAGCCAGCCCGTGGTCGTCGAGCCGACGTTCGCGCCGAGCACGATGCCGAGCGCCTGAGGGAACGTCAGTATTCCGGCGCCGACGAGTCCGACCGTCGCCAGCGTCGTCGCGCTCGACGACTGCAGCGCCGTCGTGAGCGCGAAGCCGGTCGCCGCGCCGCTCGCCGGGCTCTTCGTGCTGCGCACGAGCCAACCACCGAGGCGGCCGCCCGCCAGTCCCTCGAGACCGCGCTCGAGGACGACCATGCCGATCAGGAACAGTCCGACGGCACCGAGGACGGCGAGGAGGCTCGTGTTCATGTCGGACGCTGCGCGCCCGAGCCATCAGACCACGAAGCTCATCCGAGCACGAAACCCATCCGACGACGAAGCGTTCGCCGCGCGTCAGCCGCGACGGGCGCACACGAGCAACGTGTCGCCTTCGATTCCAGGTACGTGCCCCGCGAGCGCGTCGATCGCGAACGCCGCCGGAGCGAGGCACGCCGCCGCGCCCGCGCGCACGACGCGGCCGCGCGCCGCCGCTGTGCCGAACGTGCGGCGCACGAGTTCGGTGGCTCCGTTGCGCAGCAGCATGAGGTCGCCGGCGCGTTCGGTGGTGGTCGACGTCCGGACGCTCGACCAGCCGCAGCGCGTCGCGAGCGCCTCGAACGCACGGCCGGTGAAGTACACGCGGTGGTACTGCGGTATCGCGAAGCCGTGCCAGCCCGCGCCCAGTCCGCGGCGCCAGACCGAACCGGCGTTCGGCGTCGACGCGACGAACGCACCGCCCGGCGCGAGCAACGCGTGCGCCGCTGCGAGGTATTCTTCCGGTCGGTCGAGGTGTTCGAGCACCTCCCACGCGACCACGACGTCGAACGGTTCGCGCAGAGCCTGCGGCAGTTCCGCGCGCGGCGTCAGTGCGTGCGCCTGGGTGCAGTACGCGCCGAGGCCGCGTTCGCTCGCTGCGGCGATCGCGCCGCTCGAGACGTCGAGTCCGTAGGCGTCGAAGCCGGCGGCACGTGCGGCCGACACGAAGAAGCCCTTCGAACAGCCCAGTTCGAGCACGCGCAACGGCCGGGTGCCGCTGCCCTCGAACGAGCCGACGAAACGCGCGAGGTGCGCGAGCTGAAGGCGCGCGCGCCGCGCGGCTCGCCGGTCGTGCGCCGGGTCGTGGAAGTAGTAGTCCGCGCCGTACTCGGCCGGTGCCGCGTCGGACACGAGCGCACCACACGCCTCACAGGCGCGGTGGAGCGTCTCCTCGACGAGGCTCAGCGGCCCGGCGTGCGCGCACGCGGGACAGGGGCGCGAATCGAACGGCGTGTCGGCGGGGGTGGGCTCCACGTGCGGTTTCTCGACCGCCGACGCGCCGCGCTTGATCGGTGCGCGTTCTCCCGAGCGAGGGACGGGATGGCCTTCCACTGCGGCCGCCCCTCAACGACGCGCCGCGAGAGGCCGATCGGGCTTGCGAGCGGCTCGCCATCCGGCGCCGTGTCCGTCCATTCCACTCGCACCTCTTCAGCGACCACGATCCCGATGTCCACGCAATCTCAGCGCCACGCCGTCGTCACCGGCGCCGGCGGCTTCATCGGCGGCCATCTCGTGAAGAGCCTCTTCGCGCGCGGCTACGCCTCCGTCCGCGCCGTCGACAAGAAGCCCTTCTCGCAGTGGTACCAGTTCGACGAACGCGCCCACAACCTCGTGCTCGACCTCGAGGACAAGAACGCGTGCGTCACGGCCTGCGAAGGGCGCACCGACGTCTACAACCTGGCCGCCGACATGGGCGGCATGGGCTTCATCGAGAACAACAAGGCGCTGTGCATGCTCAGCGTCCTGATCAACACGCACATGCTGATCGCGTCCCGTGATGCGGGCGCGTCGCGCTACTTCTTCGCGTCGTCGGCGTGTGTCTACAACGCGAGCAAACAACAGCGCGCGGACGTGACGGCGCTCGTCGAGGAGGACGCGTACCCGGCGATGGCCGAGGACGGCTACGGCTGGGAGAAGCTGTTCAGCGAGCGCATGTGCCGCCACTTCCGCGAGGACTTCGGCCTCGAGACGCGCGTCGCGCGCTTCCACAACGTCTACGGTCCGCACGGAACGTTCGAAGGCGGGCGCGAGAAGGCGCCGGCCGCCATGTGCCGCAAGGTGATCGAAGCGGATCTGTCCGGTGAGCGCTCCATCGAGATCTGGGGCGACGGCGAACAGACGCGTTCGTTCATGTACATCGACGACTGCGTCGAGGGCATCCACAAGATCCACGACGGCCACTTCACCGAGCCGATCAACCTGGGTTCCTCGGAGCTGGTCTCCATCAACGAGCTGGTCTCGATCGTCGAGGACCTCGCCGGCTGTGAGCTCGCGCGTCGCCACGACCTCGGTGCGCCGAAGGGCGTGCGCGGTCGCAACAGCGACAACACGCTCATCCAGCGTGAGTTCGGCTGGGAGCCGTCGACGCCGCTCGCCGTCGGTATGTCGAAGACCTACGACTGGATCCGCTCGCAGATCCTGGCGCGGCGCGTGGACTACGTTCAGCCGGCGCTGCCCTTCAGCGGCGTTCTCGAAGGCACGCGTCGTTCGGCCTGAGCGGAGCCCGCGCACCGCACGTGGCACGCTTTCTGTTCGTCAACCAGTTCTACTGGCCCGACGTCGCCAGCACCGGCCAGCACCTCACCGATCTGTGTGAGGCGCTGGCCGCGCGCGGTCATGCCGTGCGTGTCGTGTGTTCGCGTGGCGGCTACATCGACGGCGGCGGCGCGGCGCCGCGCTTCGAGACGAGAGGCGGCGTCGAGATCGTGCGTGTCGACGCCGCGAAGAGCGGCAAGAACGTCGCACTCTGGCGGCGCGCTCTCGACTACCTGTCGTTCCACGCCAAGGTCGTGTGGGCGCTCTTCGACGCGCCGCGACCGGACGTCGTCGTCACGCTGACGACGCCGCCGCTCCTCGGAGTGTGGGGGCGTGTGCTGCAGGTGCTGCGCGGCGCCAAACACGTGCACTGGGTCATGGACCTGCACCCCGACGCCGAGTTCGAACTCGGCCTCGTGAAGCGGACCTCGGTGTTCGGCCGCGTGCTCGCGTTCTTGTGTGCGCACCCGATGCGCCGCGCCGAGATGAACGTCGTGCTCGGGCCCTACCAAGGCGCACGCGTGCGCGCCCACGGCGTCGCCGCCGAACGCATCCACGAGATCCCGGTCTGGAGTTCCGCCGACGAGGTCTCGCCCATCGACCACCGCTTCAATCCGCTGCGCCGCGAGTTCGGCTGGAGCGAGCGCTTCGTCGTCCTCTACTCGGGCAATGCAGGCCTCGTGCACCGCTTCGACGAGCTGCTCGAAGCCGCGCGCCTCCTCGCGAAGCGCGCACCGAACGTCCTGTTCGCCTTCGTCGGCGGCGGTCCGCGCCGCAAGGAGATCGAGGCCTACGTGAAGGAGCACGGCCTCACCAACGTCGACTTCAAGGGCTACCTGCCGCGCGAATCGCTGCGCCACTCGCTGCCCGCCGGCGACGTGCACTTCGCCTCGCTCGAGCCCGCGCAGACCGGCGTGGCGGTGCCCGGCAAGCTCTACGGCATCTTCGCCGCCGGCCGGCCCGTGCTGTTCGTCGGCGCCGCCGCTTGTGAGAGCGCCGACGCGATCCGCGCCGCCGGCGCGGGAGCGACGTTCGAACCCGGCCAGGGCGCGCGCCTCGCCGACGAGATCGAACGGCTCGCGAACGACGCCGCGGCGGGCGGCCGCGAGTTGCGGGAACTCGGCTCGCGCGCGCGCGTGGCGTTCCTCGAGACCTACGAGCGGGACGTGTGCTGCGAGCAGTGGGCCGAGTTGCTGGCAGGAGTTGCGGGAGTGGATGCGACGAGTCCTGTGCAGCGCGACGTCGCGTGAGACCACGCGGCGACTCACACGGAAGCTGAGGGCGCCGTCGGCGTCGCTCGCGCGCTACCGTGGGCGCCCGCTCGACTGCGGCGCGCACGAGCGAAGCGATGGATCACGTGACGGAACGAAGGAGCGCGCGCGCGCCCGTGGGCGTCGTCGGGCTCGGAATGACGGGACTGCCGCTCGTCGGCGCGTTCCTCGATGCGGGGCGAGCGGTGATCGGGTTCGAGCGCGAAGAGGCGCGGCGGCGGGCGGTGCTCGCCAAGGACGCGGGACTGCTGGGTGTGCCGGTCGAGCGCTTCAGCGGGCCGCCCGGCGCGCGCTTCGAAGTCACCGGCGACGCACAGCGCGTGCGCGAGTGCGCGGCCCTGATGCTGTGTCTGCCGACGCCGCTCGACGAACGCGGTGAGCCGGACCTCACCAGTCTTGAAACAGCCGCGCGCGAACTCGCGCCGCACCTCGCGCCGCACACGCTCGTGGTCCTGTGTTCGACGACTTGGCCGGGCACGACGACACAGTGCCTCGTGCCCTGGCTCGAAGAGCACGGTGAGCGGCGCGTCGGTCGCGACCTGTTCGTCGGTTACAGCCCCGAACGCGAGGACCCCGGCAGCGGGCGGCGCACGAAGGACGTGCCGCGCCTCGTCGCGGGCGTCGACGAGGCGAGCGGCGAGCGCACGCGCGCCCTGTTCAGAGAGGCGCTCTCGACCGTGCACCTCGTCGAGAGCTGCGCGGTGGCCGAGAGCGCGAAGCTGCTCGAGAACGTCTTCCGCGCGGTGAACATCGCGCTCGTCAACGAGTTCAAACACGTCCTCGACGCGATAGGTGTCGACGTGTGGCAGGTCGTGCGCGCGGCGGCGACGAAGCCGTACGGCTTCATGTCGTTCGAACCGGGGCCGGGCCTGGGCGGCCACTGCATCCCGGTCGATCCGGTCTACTTCGAGTGGAGCGCGCGGAGGGCCGGTGTGCCCGCGCGGCTCGTCGAACTGGCCGGTGCGATCAACCGCGCGCTGCCGAGTCGGGTCGTGGACAAACTGGAGACGGCGCTGCACGAGCGCGACGTCGACCTGTTCGGTGCGAGCGTGCTCGTGCTGGGCGCCGCCTACAAACCGGGCGTCAGCGACACCCGCGAGTCGCCGGGCCTCGAGATCATGGCGCTGCTCGAGAGCCGCGGTGCGCTCGTCCAGTACTGGGATCCGCGGGTGCCCGAGCTCGCGCGCGACGTGCCGAAGAGCCTGGTCGGGCGCCGCTCGCACGAGCCGAGCGACGACGACCTTGCGAGCTACGACGCGGTCGTGCTCGCGACGCGCCAGCCCGAACACGACCTCGCGCGGGTGGCCCGGCTCGCCCGTCTCGTCTGCGACACTCGCGACGCCTTCCGGGGCCTCGGCCTCGACCCGGAGCGACGGGTGCAGGCCTGAGTCGGTCGAAGGAGGACGACGCGGATCGCCAACCGCGCCCTCCCATGTGCGGACTCGCCGCCTTCCTGCGCCTCGGCCATTCGAGCCCCGAACTCTCGCGCCTCGAACTCCTCGCCGTTCGCGACGCCATGGCCGCGCGCGGTCCGGACGGAGCGGGGGAGTGGTGGCACCCGACGCGCCGCGTGGCGCTCGCTCACCGGCGCCTCGCGATCGTCGACCGCGCCGCGCGCTCCGACCAACCGATGGTCAGTCGCGAGAGCGGCAGCGCCATCGCCTACAACGGCGAGCTGTACGACTTCGCAGCGCTCGGCGCCGCGTGGAGCGCGCGCACCGGACGGCCGCTCGCGACGACGAGTGACACCGAGGTGCTGCTGCGCCTGCTCGAAGAACGCGGTGAAGCTGCGCTCCAAGAACTGCGCGGCATGTTCGCCTTCGCGTTCTGGGACGAGCGCCGCGGCGCGCTGCTCGTCGCGCGCGACCACTTCGGCATCAAGCCCTTGTACTGGAGTGCCGAGCGCGGCGTCGTTCGCATCGCGTCGCAGGTCAAGGCGCTCGAAGCCAGCGGGGCCATCTCGCTCGCACGCGATCCGGCGGCCGAGGCCGGCTTCCTGCTGCTGGGCTCCGTGCCCGAACCGTACACGTGGCGCGCGGCGATCCGCGCGCTGCCCGCCGGCCACCACATGTGGTTCGACGAGAGCGGTGTGTTCGAACCCAAGGCCTGGGCGCACCTGGCCGACGACTACGCCGCCGCCGAACGCACGGCGCGCGAACGCGCCGCGAGCGGCGCCGGCGCCGCCGGTCCGATGGAGATCGCTTGCGAAGTCGCGGCCGCGGTCGCCGAGTCGGTGCGTGTGCACTTCACGTCGAGCGACGTGCCCGTCGGTTGTTTCCTGTCGGCCGGCGTCGACTCGGGTGCGTTGCTCGCGCTCGCGAGTTCCGTCGCGACGCAGCCGGTGCGCACGATCACGCTCGGCTTCGAGGAGTTCGCGGGCACGCCCGACGACGAGGTGCCGCTCGCCGAAGAAGCCGCGCGCCGCAGCGGCGCCGACCATCGCACACACCGCCTCACACGCGCCGAGTTCGAGAGCGAACTGCCGCGCCTGCTCGCGTCGATGGACCAACCGTCGATCGACGGCGTGAACACGTGGTTCGTGTCGAAGGCCGCGCGCGAACGCGGCCTCGTCGTCGCGCTGTCGGGCCTGGGCGGCGACGAACTCCTGGGCGGTTATCCGTCGTTCGCCGACGTGCCGCGTTGGGTGCGCCGCGCCGGACCGGCGGCACGAGTGCCGGGTCTGCCGCGCCTCGCGCGTTTCGGCGCGGGACTCGTTCCGGGCCTCTCGCCCAAGGCGAGCGGCTTCCTCGAGTTCGCGGGCGACTTCGCCGGAGCGTGGATCCTGCGCCGCGGCTTGTTCCTGCCGCACGAACTGCCCGCGGTCCTCGGCCGCGAACGCGCGCGCGACGGACTCGAACGCCTCGCGCTGCTGTCGCACGTGCGCGCGGTGCTGCATGGCGATCTCGCCGGCGACTGGTCGCGGGTGTCGCTGCTCGAGAGCGCGCTCTACATGCGCAACCAACTGCTGCGCGACACCGACTGGGCCTCGATGGCGCACGGTGTCGAGGTGCGCACGCCGCTGGTCGACATCGCACTGTGGCGGCGCGTCATGCCGTTGCTCGCGGGCGCAGGCGAACTGCACGGCAAGGCCTGGCTCGCCGGTGCGCCGACCGTTCCTCTGCCGCAGCACGTGGTGCAGCGCAAGAAGACCGGCTTCAAGGTGCCGATCGAACACTGGCTCGAGAACGGCGACGCACTCGACGGTTGGCGGCGCCACAAGGGTCTCGCGCGCGCCGGGACGCCGTGGGCGCGGCGGCTCGCGTGTGCGCTGCTCGAGCGGGAGGCCGCGTGAGCGGCGCTCTCGCCCTCGACCGGGGCACGGGCACGGGCGCTCGCACGAGTCCGATCGCGTCGGGACTGCTCGCCGCGAGTGTGCTGGGCCTCGTGAGCCTCGCGCTGCAGCGCGACTTCGGCGCCGACGGTTTCGCGGTGCCGTATCTCGCTCTTGCGCTTGCATTCGTATGCCTCGCGCCGGCCGTGCAGCGCTGTGCCTTCGGCGCACGCGCGCGTCCGATTCCATTCCTCGTGTTGATCGGCGTGATCCACGCCGTGTACTACGCGCTGCCCGCGCTGCTGGCGGACCGCGTCGGCACGATGACGGCCCAGATCGACACGCAGGGAACCGCGCGCGCGCTCGAAGTCGCGTTGCTCGGTGTGTGTGCGCTGTTCGCCGGCTACGGACTGTGGGGCGCCGCCGATCCGCGGCCGCGACCGGCACGACTCGAATGGGAGCCGCGCGCCGCGCTGAAAGTCGCTCTCGTGCTGCTGCCGCTCGGCCTCGCGGCTCACGTCGCGAAGCTGTCCGTCGATCTGCTTCCGGCGCTCTGGCACCAACCTGTGCACCTGCTCGCGAGCGGCCTGCCGGTCAGCTTGGGCGTGCTGTTCGTGCTCGCGCGCCGCGGCCACCTCGCGCGTGGCGCCTCGCGTCTCGTGCTCTACGGGCTCGTGCCCCTGCTGTTGTTCACGCAGGTCGCCGACGCGGCGATCGGTCAAGCGGTGCGCACGGGCATCTTCTTCCTCATGCTCGTGTGGGGCACGGGCGGGCGCGTGCCGGTGCTCCTCATGCTGTGCGGCGCGCTGGCCGCGATCACGCTGCGCGGCGGAGCGGAGGAGTTCCGCGAACTCAAGCAGCGCCACCCGCACCTCGTCGCGGAGTCGCCCTTCGAACGTGCGAGCCAATTCCTCGGCCTGTCGGTGCTGCGACTCGTGCAGGACGGCGGCACCTCGGCGGGCGACACGTTGCTCGACCGCGTGAGCCAGATCGCGCTCCTCGGACACGTCGTCGAACTCACGCCGGAGTCGGTGCCGTACTGGAACGGCGCGACGTACACCACGCTGCCCGCTGCGTTCGTGCCGCGTGCGCTGTGGCCCGACAAACCGTCGAAAGAACTCGGTCAGACGTTCGGGCACCGCTACGGCGTGCTCGACGCCGACGACCGTTTGACGTCGGTCAACCTGCCGCAGCTCGTCGAGTTCCACGCCAACTTCGGCGTGCTCGGAGTCGGTATCGGCATGGCGCTCGTCGGAGCGTTCTACCGCTGGCTGTCCGACCGTCTCAATCGGTCGGGTGCGGGCGACGGCGGCATCGTGCTCGGTGCGCTCTTGTTCAGCACGCTCACGAACGTCGAGTCGGATCTGTCGCTCGTGCTCGGCGGCATGGCGCAGGTCGGCATCGTGTTCTGGTGTGTGCTGTGGGCGGCCAGACGTACGGCGCGGCAATCGGTGCGACCCATGGAAGCTCGCGCGTGAAGCCGCTGCACGTCGTCGAGGTCGTGCCGTCGTACGTGCCCGGTTGGCGCTACGGCGGTCCGATCCGTTCGGTGCGCGGCCTCACTGCGGCGCTCGTGCGGCGCGGAACGCGTGTGAGCGTCGTCACGACCGATCGCGACGAGGACGTCGTGCTCGACGTCGACACTCACAGGCCGACCGTGATCGACGGCGCGAGCGTCCATCATCTCGCCGTGCGCGGGCCGGCGCGGCTGCGCCGTTCGCCGGACTTCGCGCGGCGCTTCGCCGACGTGGCGAAGGACGCCGACGTCGTTCACGTGCACGGCCTGTTCAACTGGCACTCCCACGCGGCGCTCGCGGCGGCGCGCCGGCTCGGTGTGCCGACGATCGTGAGTCCGCGCGGCATGTTGATGAAGGAGCCGCTCGCGGCGCGCGGCTCGCTGAAGAAGAGCCTGTGGCTCGCGCTGCTGGAGCGACGCCACTTGGCGGGACTGGCCGCCGTGCACACGACGAGTGATCTCGAGGCGCACGAGCTGCCCGACCTCGGTTTCGCGTGGCCGCGTGTGCACGTCGCTCCCAACGGCGTCGATGCACCCGTGTGGAAGGGCGACGCGGCGCGTCTGCGACCCGACGTGCGCGCCGCACTCGCGCGCGGTCCGTACGTGCTGTTCCTCGGGCGCCTGAACTGGAAGAAGGGCCTCGACGTGCTGCAAGCCGCGCTCGCTGTCTGTGACGCGCGTGTGCGCGTCGTCATCGCGGGCCCGGACGACGGTTGGCGCGCTCAGGTGCTGGCGCAGCGCGCCGCGCTCGGTCTCGAGCAACGCGTCGACGTGCTCGACTCGGTCGACGGCGACGAACGAGCGGCGCTCCTGTGCTGCGCGCGTGTGTCGGTGCTGCCGTCGCGCTCCGAGAACTTCGGCAACGCGGTCGCCGAGTCGCTCGCGGCCGGCGTGCCCGTGGTCGTGACGCGAGAGGTCGGCGCGAGCGAAGTCGTCCTCCGCCACGGCGCGGGTGTGGTGGTCGAAGGCGAAGCGGGCGCGCTCGCATCGGCACTTGCGCGGGCACTCGAGCGTCTCGTGCTCGACGACGCGCTCCACGCCGCCGCGGCCGCGGGTGCGCGCCGAGCCCTCGCACTCGAACTGGGTTGGGACGGCGTCGCTCGCGGCTTCGAGGTGCTGCACGACGAGATCGCCGAGCGCGCGGCGCTCACGCGACGAAAAGCTGCGGCGCGCGCCGCCTGACGCTCCTCGAACGGGCACGACCCGCGGCTACACTCCCTCGCGATGGGCCGCCGTGAATCCGCAGACGACCTCGCCGACCTTTACAGGCCCACGCTCTCGGCGGGCGACGACGTCGCGCGGGCGGACAAGCCCTGGGACCCGAGTTCGCTGTGGGTCGCGACCTTCTTCGGCGGCGGCATCGCGGGCGCGCTGCTGTTCGGTCTGAATGCGAAGCGCCTGGGTGTCCCGCGCCAGGCGCTGTGGCTCGCGCCGACGCTGGTCGCTGCGGCGGTCGCCGCATTGTTCGCGTTGGTCGTGTACGAGGCGCAACTCGACGGCAACGAGCGCCTCCTCTCGCGCATCGTCGGCGTGGCGCTCGGCGCCATCGGTTGGAGCGTCCAGCGCCGGCGCTTCCGCACCGTCGTCGCGTCCGGCGGCGAGCCGGGCAAGGCCCTGTTGCCGTCGCTGGCCGCGATCGCCGTCGCCATCGCCCTGCATTTCGCGTTCGCGTTCGTGTACGTGATGCTCACCGCCGTCGAGAACAGCGCGTCGTGAGCGAACGCGAACACGACTTCGACGCCCAGGGCCCCGGTCCCGAGGCCCTGCGGCGCGCCGCGTACGAGCGCTTCGATCGTTACGCCTCCGTGCGCCGTTGGGCCGACGCGCGCCGCCAGATGGAGCAGGTCGTCGCGCACGACCCGACGGACGCGCTCGCGTACGCGCTGATGGGGCGCATGCTGCTGATCGAAGAGCGCACCGACGACGCCGAGTCGGCGGCGCGCGAAGCGCTGCGCTTCGATCCGCTGTCGGTCGAGGCGCTGTGGGTGCTCGCCGACGTCGAGGTCGAACGCAAACACCTCGGCGCCGCCGAGCAGCATCTGCTCGCCGCGCTGGCGCTCGCCCCGGAGCACGCGGGCCTCTTGCGCGACTACGCGCGGCTCATGCACACGACCGGGCACCTCGACAAGAGCAAGAAGCTGCTCGAACGCGCGCTCGCGCTCGACCCGAACGATTCGAGCTCGCACAAGTTGCTCGGCATCGTCGAGTCCGAACGCGGCCGCATGGGCAAGGCTTCGTGGCACGGCGACAAGGCGCTGGCGCTCGAGCCCGACGAGGTCGGCTCGCATGCCGTGCGGGGCCACGTGTTCAGCGCCTCGGGCAATCCGTTCGCCGCGCGTCGGCACCTGCGCGAGGCGTTGCGGCGCGAACCCGGCAACGCCGATCTCCTCGAAGCCTTCCTCACTGCGGACCGCCACTGCCGCGTCGTCATGCTGCCGGCCTACTGGTTCGGCACGTTGCTGCGCCGCATCCCCGGCGGACAGTTCGTGGTGTGGGGCGCGTTCATCGTTCTGATGCAGGTGCTGCGCAACAGCGATCTGCCCGAAGCGACGGTGGCCGCCATCGCACTCTCGTACATCGGCTTCTGCATCTACACCTGGTTCGCCGAGCCGCTCACGACCCTGTGGGTCAAAGTGTTCCCGCCGCGATGACCTCCGACGCCCTCCTCGCCGCGCTCGAACGCGCGCTCGCCGCCGACCCGCGCAACGGAGCGTTGTGGTTGCACTTCGCCGACCAACTCGAAGCGGCGGGGCGCATCGACGCGGCGCTCGACGCCGTGCGTTCGGCTGCGCAGCTCGAAGCGAGCCGTGCGGCCGCCGAACCGCGCCTCGTCGACCTCCTGGTGAAGGCCGGCAAGTTGGCCGAGGCGTTGATCCGTGCGGAGGCGCTGCTCGCGGTGCGCGACGATCCGGCGCTGCGTGTGTTGCTCGCGCGCATCCACGAGCTGCGCGGCGATGCGGAAGGCGCCGCGGAGCAACGCGCGCAACTCAGCGGCGAATCGAGAACTCCCGCGGCGAGCACTCCGCCCGCCTCGTCGAAGAGCGGCTCGCGCTCCGTGCCCGACCACGTCGCACGTGAACCGCTCGCCGCCGCGAACGACGAAGACGCCGATCCCGACGCGTGGGCCGATCAGTTCGACTGGGGCGACTTGCGCATCACGTTCGCCGACGTCGTCGGACTCGAGGACGTGAAGCGCAACCTGCGCCTGCGCATCATCGCGCCGTTCCAGAACCCGGCCGTGTACGAAGCCTTCGGGCGCGGCGGCGGGGGCGGGATCCTGCTCTACGGCCCGCCCGGTTGCGGAAAGACGTTCATCGCACGCGCGACGGCCGGCGAACTCGGCGCGCGCTTCGTCAGCGTCAGCATCCACGACATCGTCGACAAGTACTGGGGCGAGAGCGAGAAGGCCGTGCACGCACTGTTCGAGCAGGCGCGGCGCAACAAACCGGCCGTGCTGTTCTTCGACGAGTTCGACGCGCTCGGCGGCGCGCGCGGCAGCAGCGGCAACCAGTTCTGGAGGACATTGGTCGACCAGCTCCTGCAGGAGATGGACGGCATCGCGGGCAAGAACAAGGACGTGCTCGTGTTCGCGGCGACGAACACACCGTGGGCGGTCGACTCGGCGTTCCGGCGACCGGGGCGTTTCGATCGCACGCTGCTCGTCGCGCCGCCCGATGCGGCCGCGCGCAAGTCGTTGCTCGAACGCGCGCTCGCCAAGGTGCCGGGCGGTTCGAAACTCGAACTCGGCAAGATCGTGCAGCGCACCGAGTTGTTCACGAGCGCGGACATGGTCGCACTCGTCGAACGCGCCGCGGAACCGGCGCTCGAACGTTCGCTCGAGACGGGCAAGGTGCACGAACTCGTGCAGAAGGACCTCGAACGCGCCGCCGAGAAGATGCAGTCGACCGCGGCCGAGTGGTTCGCGACGGCGCGCAACTACGCGCGCTACGCGAACGAGGGCGGGCAGTTCGACGAGCTCTCCGAGTACCTCAAGAGCGTCAAGAAGTGGTGAGCGCTGCGGCGTGTGCCGCGGGCACCACCGCCCGTGCGCGCGATCGCACACGCAGGCCGGTCACGACACCGGCCGCGCAGCCCAGCCCGAGCGCCAGGCCGAGCGCTTCGAGACCGAGCTGCGGCAGCGCGAAGAGCAACACGGGCGCGGCGACGAGGCCCGCGTACTGAGCGACGCGCATGGCGAGCAGCGCGTCGAAGCGGCGACGTGCGAGCAGCTCCATGTTCACGACGGCGAGCAGGCTCGTGCCGCCGGCGACGCCCGCGAGACTCGCGAGCAAGGGCGCCGACGCGGCCCACGACTCACCGAGCACGAGCGGCACGATGTCGCCCGAGAAGGCGAGGCACACGCCGACCGACACGAGCAGCGGCACACACAACCACGTCAGCAACGTGGCGCGGCGTTGCACGACTTCGGACTCGTCGGTCGCGCGCGCGAACCACGAGAACGCGAGTCGCCCGGCGATCGGCTGCAGGAACTGGTGCGGCACGAGCGCGAGGCGCTGGGCCTGGAAGAACAGGCCGGCGCCGCGCACACCGCCGATCCAACCGGCGGCGAGGACGACGAGGCGCGCGTGCAGGCTCTCGAGGACGCCGTCGGACCACAGGTCCTTCGCTTCGCGAGCCAGTGCGCGCCACTGCCTTGGAACGAGCAGCGCGACCTTCGCACGCGGCAGTCCGCCCGTGCTCGCGAGGGCGACGATCTGAACGAGGGCGAGGAGCACCTCGCGCACGACGAGCGCCCACAAGCCCGCTCCCAGCAGCGCCGCACCAACCGCCGCGCAGTGGGCCAGCAGGTGCGCGCCGCCTTCGATCAACGACAGCGCGCGGTAGGCGCCGGTGCGCTCGAGGAAGCCGCGCGCCTGCGACCCGAAGTGGCCGAGTCCGACCGCGGCGAGCAGCGCCCAGTCGAAGGCCGCGGGCGCGCAGCACGCGAGGACGAGCGCCGCGCCCGCCGAGAGGTACAGCGCCTCCTGCCAGCAGGCGTTCCACAGGAACGCGCGTCGCTCCGGCGTCAGGCTGTACTGGTCGCGGATCGCGAGTTGCCCGGGACGCAGCGAGCCGAACGCGAAGACGAGCGAGAGCGTCGCGAGCGCGAGCGCGAAGCGCCCGAAGCCCTCGGGTGCGACGAAGCGCACGAGCACGAGGTTGGACGCGAAGGCGACGCCGGCTTGGGTCGAGCTCGACACGAACAGCCAGGCGGCCGAGCGCCACGGCAGGCCGCCGTGCGCACGTTCGAGCTCACTGCCGCTCACGAGCGCCGCAGCGCGAGTCGCGCCGGTGCCGTCGCGAGCCACACGAGGCGCTGCACCCAGGCCGGCGATTGCGCACGCCAGCGCTCGTCCAGGGCGACGCCCGACGAGCCGAAGCGCGCGCGGTTGCCGCTCACGGCGTGGTTGGTCGGAGTGCGGAACGCACCGCGGCTCCAGTCCTTCGGAAACTCGAGACCGAGGCGCTCACCGAGGCGCGCGAGCACGTGGTCGGGCCGCGAGGCGAGCTCCTCGTACGTCACGCGTTCGACACGCGCGGGGTCGAGCGTCTTCGCGACGAGGCGCGCCATGACGACGTTCTCGACCGCCCAACGCGCGCTCATGCGCAGCACGGAGCCAACCCGCGGGCGCCGCGCGCCCTCGAGCATCGAGTGCACGAACGAACGCGGATCGCGCACGAGGTGGACGACGAACAGGTCGAAGCGTCCGCTCTCCGCGAGCCAGGCCAATCGGTACGGGTCCTTCGACGCGTCGACCAGCCAGTCGACGGGTCCGCCGCGCACGCGACGCGCCTGCGCGAGCGCACGCTCCATGAGGCGCGCGTTGAGCTCGCCGTAGGCTGCCGCCGCGGCGCGTCGAGTCGGCGCGACACGACCGTTCAACAGGCCGCCGAGATGTGCGCGACGCAGCACCTTGCCGAAGTGGCGGTGCGAGCGGAACTGCGTGAGCTGCGCACCGTCGTCGGCGAGCGGCTGACCGTCGACCACGCGCGACCAGAAGTTGCACACACGCGGATGGGCGCCGCAGCCGCAGCGCGCGTCGTCGGCGGCGAGCTCGTGCGGCAGCACCTGGAACTCGCCGAGCGTGAACGCGCGGGCATGGTTCCCGATCAGGAGTTCGAGCAGCGTGGAACCCGAGCGTCCGTTCGAGAGGATGTAGACGAGGGGGATACGCGGCAGCTCCTGCATCACACGGCCTCCCTCAGGGTGACGTCGCTCGCGACCACACCGCGCGGGCCGAGCGGCGCGCGGGCCTCGACGGCGGCGTCGACGAGTTCCGCCGCGCGCCGACCGTAGTCGGACCAGCCGTGGCCGCTCTCGACGCGTGTGCGAGCGTTGCGTCCGAGCTCTGCGCGCCGCGCACGGTCCTCGTACAGCTCTTCGAGGTGCGCGAGGATGCTGTCGCTCGAACGGATCGGCACGACGAAGCCGTCGACGCCGTGGCGCACGAGATCGGCGGTGCCGGTGTTCGCGCTGACGATGCACGGCAGTCCGCAGGCCATCGCTTGCGGAACGACCAAGCCGTAGCCGTCCTGGATCGACGGCAGCACGAGCACGTGAGCGTCGCGATACACACTCGGCAACGCACCTTGCGGGCGATGACCGAGCCAGCGCACGCGCTCGTCGGTGGTGCGGCGTTCGAGTTCGCGGACGTCGTCCTCGACCGCGCCCTGGATCCACAGTTCGGCGTCCGGAGCCTGGAAGCGCTCGAACGCATCGAGCAGGTACACGAGGCCCTTCTGCACGCTCGCGCGTCCGCAGAAGAGCACGCGGAATCCGGGCGCTTCGACCTCGGGCGGCGCGAAGGCCGACAGGTCGACGCCGTACGGATTGACGAGCAGCTTCTCGCGCGGGACGCCGCGTTCGACGAACGTCCGCAGCGCGAACTGCGACGGGACGACGATGTGGTCGGCGAGCGTGTACTCACCGAGTTCGCGTGTGATCGTCGACGGGTGCGGCAGTGCGGCTCGGCCGCCCTGAAGCTCGAACTCCTCGGCCAAGAGGTCGCGCTGCGCCTCGATGTGTGCGCTGCCGCGCTCGACGAAGGTCGCGAGGCCGAGGTCCTTCGCGCGGCGCAACGATGCCATGCACATGCCCGACCAGCCGATGAAGGCGTCGCCGTCGTCGTGCAACGCGAGTGCCACCCAACGGTCGAACTGCGTCGCGAACCACGGTTCGAGTGCGGCAGCGCGGCGCGGTGACGTGCGTCGCAGCGCGCGGGCGGCGACTTCGACCCACGGCAACGTCTGTGCGTTCGCGGGGTCGAGACCGAAGCGCGCGAGCGTCGAGGTCGGATAGCTGGTGAAGAGCCCGGCGAGGCGACCGCGCCGATCGAGCTCGCGTGCGAGGTCGAACGCGTGGAAGCGCCCCATCACGGACACGAACGTGCGTGCGGCCGAGGTCATGCGGCCTCCTCGCGCGCTGTCGTGCTGTCGGTCTCGCTGCGGTGCGGGGCACCCGTCGCGGCGGCGAGCATGCGGCGCAGTGCGGCCGCGTGGTCGTAGCCGTCGTCGACGCAGCGCCGGCGACCGGCCAGCGCGATGCGCGTCCGTCCCACGTCGTCGGCGAGGTAGCGCCGTGTCTCGGCGATCAGCTCTTCGTCGCTCTCGAAGAAGACGGCTTCGCGGTGTTCGCGGAACAGCCGCGAGTGTTCGCGCGAGCGCTCCGCCAGCATGAACGCGCCGCAGGCCGGGATCTCGACCGAGCGGTCGGTGTGTTCGTCGCGGCTTTTCTTGCGCAGGAAACCGAGGGCGATCTTGGCCGCGCACAGAGCTGCGACGTAGTCCTCGCCGCCGATCGCACGGCGTTCGACGAGCAGGTTGTCGTGGCGCGAGCGGAAGCGCTCCCAGCCGTGCCCGAACACACGCACACGCACCCCGGCGCGGGCGAGTGCGAGGCACGAGCGCGCACGTTCGCGCTCGAAGGTCCCGACGAACAGCACGTCGGAACCCAGGCGCGCGCGCACCGCGTCGTCGACCGGCACGGGACGGTGCAGGCGCGGGTCGAAGGTCTTCGGCTCGAACAGCACACGGCGCGCGCCGAGTGCGGCCAGCTCACCGTCCGCGAGGTTGCGCAGTTTGGTCGTGAAGACCGTGTCGTACAGCGGCAGCGCGGCGCGGAACCACAGCGATGCGTTCTGGCGCAGAACCATGTCGTCCTCGCTGAAGTACGCGAGTGCGGCATCCGGCTGCAGGCGGCGGAAGCCGACGAGCGTGGGCGCGTGCAGCATGCGCGCCTTCTCGACCCACAACAGGTCGAAGCGCTCGCGTGCGGCGGCGTCGAGCGTGCGTTCGTTCACGCGCTCCAGATCCAGGGGCACACCGACGCGGTTCAGGACACGCGGCACGATCGGCAGGCGCTGCGCGTCCTGCGGTCCGTCGAGGACGGGCAGGTACGACAGCGCACGCACCTCGTGGCCCAACTCGCGCAGCGTGCGCAGACGCTGCTCGCAGCGCGTGAAGGGCGTGAGTTCTCCGATGTAGAGGATGCGCACGGTTCAGCTCGCCTTGCGGTTCTCACCGCCTTGGAAGTAGGCCGTGCGCGACTTGTAGTAGTCGCCGTAGGCGCCGGCGCCGCGCGTCTTGTCGGGGCGGCAGGCGTTCATCACGAGACCGACGAGCTTCGCGCCGGCCGCGGAGAGTCGCTTCTTGGTGTTCGCGACCGCGCGCGACGGCAGTCCGCCCGCGCGATAGAGCAGGAGCACCGCGTCGAGGCGGTGGGCGAACGTCTCGACGTCCGCGACGACGAGCGCCGGCGGCAGGTCGTAGACGACCAGGTCGTAGCGCTCCAGCCACTCGTCCTGCAGCGCGCCCATCGCATCGCTGCCGAGCAGGTCCGCGCTGACGCGGTCGCTCGAACCGGCCGAGAGCACGTCGAGGTGTTCGTGACCGGAGGCCTGGACGCAGTCGCGCCAGTCTGCGCCGGACACGAGGCACTCCGACAGACCGGGACCGGCCGCGACCCTGAGGTAGCGGTGCACCGACGGGCGACGCAGGTCGGCGTCGACGATCAGCACGCGGCGACTGTTCGACGCGAGGCACCAGGCCAGGTCGACGTTGGTCGTCGACTTGCCTTCGGACGGCGCCGACGACGTGACGGCGATCGTGCGGATCTGGGCGAGATCGCCGACGGCGAAGCGCAGCGACGCGCGCAGGCTGCGATACGCCTCCGCGATCGGACCGGCCGGGTCGTCGCGCATGGCGACGAAGTGCTCGGCCGCGCCGACGACGCGCTGCGGTCCGCTGCGGAAGTCGGGCACCGAGGCGAGCACGGGCAGGCCGGTCGCGAGCTCGAGGTCCGCTTCGTCGTCGAGCGATTCGGTCAGGTGTTCGCGCAGCAACAGACCCGCGAGGCCGGCCACGAGTCCGGCAGCGAGGCCGAAGACGAGCGTCAACGACAGGCGCGGCGCGTAGCGCCGGATCGGCGCCGACGCGCGGTCGACGAAATCGGCCGCCGAGAGCGCGGAGGCGTGGGTGATCTCGGCCTCCTGCAGGCTCTTCAGCAGGAGCGCCGTGAGTTCCTTGTGGGTCTCGAGGCGACGCAGCGGTCCGGCCAGGAGTTGTTCCTTCTCGGGCAACTGACCGAGTTCGGCTTCGAGGTCGTCACACACGACCGTCAACTCGTCGAGCTGGCGCGCGGCCGCGCTGCGGCGCATCGACAGGTGCTGTGCGATGCGCGTGCGCGTGGCGACGATGGCTTCGTCGAGCGCTGCGACGTCGCGCGTCGACTGGCTCGACGTCGCTTCGCGCGCCGTCGCCGCCAGGAGTTCGCGCTCACGCGCGAGTTCGCCGAGTGCGAGTACGCGACTCTGGAGGTTGGCGAGGATGCGACCGCGCAGTTCGCCGATGGCCGTCTCGACGCGCGCGCGTTCGTGGTGGATCTCGGTGTACGTGGCCGCGAGGAGTTCGCGTTCCGCTTCGAGGCGGCCGAGTTCACCGAGGTAGCCGAGCGTCAGCGGATCCGCGGCCGCTCCGCCCGCGACGGAGTTCGACAGGCGTGCGAAGGCGCCGGCCTCGCCGCGCTGCGCGCTCGCGACGATCGCGTTCAGCGCTTCGAGTTCGAGGCGCGTTTCCGCGGCGCGTTCGTCGAGTTGTTCGGCGCGCTGTTGCAGGAGCGTGCGGTACGGACCGCCGTCGGCGCGTGCCGCGGCGAGGCGTTCGAGTCCGAGCGATTCGAGGCGCTCGACGAGCGCGCTCGACAGCGGGTCGGAGAGTTCGGTCGAGAGTTGCGACAGACCGCGGTCGTCGCCGAGTTCGGCGAGAGCGATGGCCTCGTCGAGTGCGCGCGCCGCGAGTTCGAGGCGCAAGCGATCGACCTCGAAGGCCGAGAGCTGCTCGACGATGCGTCCCGCGGACGTCGAGAGGTCGATGAGGTCGGGGTGCTGCTTGCGCAGCGCGACGACGTCGGCCTCGGCCTCGGTGAGCGCTTCGGTCTGCTCGCCGAGTTGCGTCTCGATGAACTCGATCGACTGCGCCGCGCGCCGGCGGCTGCGTGCGACCTTGAGTTCGAAGTACTCGAGGCACAACGCATTGGCCTTCGCCGCCGCGCGCACCGGGTCGCTGTCCGAGATCGTCAACTCGAGCACACCCGAGTTGCGCTGCGTCTCCATGACGCGCGTGTTCGCCATCAGGTCGCGCGCTGCGGCGTCCTGCGAGCGCACGTGCACGACATGGGTGCCGCTCGGCGCCGCGCCGTCGTCGATCGCGAACGCGAGCACGAGGCCGCGGTAGGCGAGCGGCTCGCCCGGCGTGAACACGAACCAAGCCGCGTCGCTCGCGAAGCGTTCCGCGTAGGGCATCTCGCCCATGCGCGCCAGTTCGACGCGCCCATCGTCCGTGAAGACCGCGCGCACGCGCGTGGGCGCGCCGGCTTCGCTGCCGAGGACGCGCGCCGACACACGCGGTGCCGAGCCAGCGCCGGTGAAGCGTGTGACGAGTGCGGCGAGCGGACGGCGATCGAGGGCGTCGACCTCTGCGGCGAGGCCGAGCCTGCGATCGAGCAACGCTTCGGGCGCTGCGGGCGGCGCTTCGAGCACGACCTTCTCCGCGAGTGCGCGTGACGAGAGCAACGCGATCTCGGCCGACGCGCGCGGCGCCGAGCCGAACAGCGACAGTTCGCTGAGCGTCGCCGACGGACCTTCCTGGTCGTCGATGAGCACCGTCGCCTTCGCACGGTAGATCGGCTCCTGGGCGCCGAGCCATCCGAAGGCGCCGACGAGTCCGAGTGCGCCGCACACGACGAGCGCGGTGCGATGGCGCAACGCGACGTCGACGACGTGTTTGATGCCCGCGCCGGCTTGCGACGCGTGTTCGTCCGCTGCGGGAGCGAGGCGCAAGTTCGTGTCGTTCTTCATCAGTCGTCCAACGCTTCCGACACGACGATCAAGCTGGTGATCGAGCTGAAGATGGGCGCCGCCGCTTGGAGCACCGGCACGACTTGTTCCTTGAACGCTCCGCCGCGCGACAGGCGCACGAACACGAGGTCGCCGGGATGCACCGCGACCGCGCCGCCGAGGTCCGGCGTGGCGGCGTCGAAGAAGTGCACGTACAGCTCGTCGCCTTGCGCGCGCATGAGTGCGACGCTCTCGCGATCGCCGCCGTCCTTCACGCCGCCCGCGAGTGCGAGCAGTTGCAGCGCGTCGATGGGGCGCTCGAGCACGAACGCTCCGGGGCGATCGACTTCGCCGAGCACGTACGCCTGGCGCGCCGCGGGCACCGCGACCGCGAGGCCGACGCTCGCGTCCTGCAAGTAGCGCGCGAACGCGGTCTGGATGCGATCGCGACCTTGTGCGACGGTCAGGCCCGCGACTTCGATCGAACCGACGAGCGGCAGGTTCACGCAACCCTGTGCGTCGATGCGCACAGGTGTCTCGGGTCGCGCGAGGTCGGGATGGCCGACGACGCTGATCGAGAGCGTGTCGCCCGGTCCGAGCGTGGCGACGAGCGGGCTCGGCGCGAGACCGAACACGCCGTCGCTCGGCGCGGTGGCTTCGACGAGCGGGGGAGCGCTGACACAACCGGCGGCGGCCAGGAGGCCGACCAGAGCGCCGATCCCCGCAGCAGCGCTGACCGCTGCGGAGTGGAGGGTCTTCTCGAACGAACGGTGCATGGAAACGAAGGGGGCGTCGAGGGCAGGGGGGCCGTCCGGTGGGGTGTATCGACCCGACCCACCGCACTCCTTCCGGGCCGAACCGGCGCTGCCGTCGCGTTCTCTCGATTCCGGCCTCACGCG
>JBIKNC010000198.1:0-8233 GCA_044358925.1 Planctomycetota bacterium
GCCGCCGCCCCCGAAGTGGCAGATTTTGGTGCGGCACCGTACTGCCGGATGAGGGGGGATTTTGTCGCGGCACCGTACCCCCCTCGCGCTCGATCCTCACTCGAGCAACGCGGCGAGGCGCTTCACCTCGGCCTCGAGCGCGGCGACACGGGCCTCCAGCGTCAACGGCATCGGCGGCGTGTGGGTCGCCGCCTGGATCGGCGTGCCGACCGGGCGCATCGGCAGCGCGCCCTCGCTCAGCGGCGTGCGCTGCGGGGCGGTGCCGCTCCCGACCGACGTCGGAGTCGCGCTCGCGCCGCCGATCGCCACGATCTGATCCCACTGCGGCGCGCGCGCGCCGGGCAGCGGATCGAGTCGCTGCACGAAGCCCTTCTGCCGCAGGCCTTCGAGCACGGCACTCAACGCCTCCAGCGTCTCGAAGCGGCTCATCCGATCGGCGCGCGTGCGCAACTCACCGGGTTGTTGCGCGCCGCGCATCAGGAGCTCCGCCATCACGGCCAGTTCCTGCTCCGTCAGCGACCACGCCGTCGCCGCCGTGTGGCGGAACTTCTCGACGCGCGCACCGCTGCTGTGCTGGCCGCCGACCAGGCCCTTGCGGCGCAGGCGATCGATGCCGCCCAGCACGACGCTGTCGGTCAGTTCCATCGCGGGCGCGCGGTTGCTCTTCTGGTTGCAGCCGAGCGTCAGCGCGTTGAGCGACAGCGGGTACGAGTCGGGCGTGGTGCGCTCCTTCTCGATGAGCACTCCGAGGATGCGGGCTTCGATCGCGTCGAGTTCGAGGGCGGGCATGCACCGAAGTTACACCGTCACTCGACGCGCATGCGAGTCAGCTTCTCTTCGAGCACGAGTGTCGTCGTGCGGTCCGCACGCAGTTCGATGTCGAGAGTGCGGCCCTGCGGCAGCGGATCGCCCTCTTGCCAGTCGTTCGCGACTTGGAAGAGCGCGTAGCGGCCCGCCGGCAGGTTCGGCAGCGCGAGCGACGGCTTCCGCCCGTCCGACTGCAGCGCGAACACGCGGCCGTCGGGGTAGGCCTGCTGCGAGAGGCTCGCTTGCAGCGCCCGTAGGTCGCTCGGGAACGACGCGCCGTCCTCGGCCAGGACCAAGAAGAACGGCGGCGTGTCGTCGGCGACGCGCAGGGCGAAGCCGGCGCGGCGCTCGCTGGGCAGCGCGAGCGCCACACGTGCTCCCGCAGCGGCGGTGACGACGACGTGTTCGTGGGCGTAGATCCACGGCCCGTTCAGCGCGAAGCCGATCTTCGCCGCCACGTCGTACTCGCCCGGCGCGACGTCATCGAAGCGGAACGTGCCGTCCTTGCCGAGGAACTCGAAGCGCGTCGCGCCGTCGGCGCCGCGCAGCCACAGCTCCGTCGTCGACGCGCCGTCCGTCGGCGGCAGTTCAACCGACAGTTCGAGCGTGCCAGGCGGTACCGGATCGACGACGAGGCGGGGCTCGCCGCACGCCGCGAGTGCTGCGACGACCAGACACACACCCACATGACCTCGCTTCATCGACTCGGACTCCTCATGCAAGTTTGATCGCGATGTCGACCACCGACTTCGCCGCCGCCGCGATCGACGCGGCCAGTTGCCCGTACTCGATGGCCTTTGCGCTCGCACCGACGGCCTTGCCGTTCATCGCGTTGTACACCTTGCAGCGCTCCGTGTACGTCTTGTAGAAGGCGTTGTCGCCGTCGATCGAGCGGCTGAGTTCGCCGATCTCGCTCAACAGGGCGTCGACCTGCTTGCCCATCTGGTCGGCGAGCTTCGCGTTCGCCGCTCCGGCCTTCTTCGCGTCGATGCCGGCGGTCTCGCTCATCAGCGTGTTCGCTTCCTTGAACAGCTTCTGGTTCTGTTTGTCGACGCGCGCCGACTGCGCGAGAAAATCCTCGATGCGCTTCTCGAGTTTGCCGACCGTGTCGATGAACGGCATGCCCGCGGCTTGTGCGACCTCTTTCGCCGTGCGGAACGCCTGGCCCTTCATCTGGGGGCCCATGTAGACCTTCCACAAGGTCTGGTCCATCGCGTAGCACTCCTTCGCGACGCCGTCGCGCCCCACGGCGAAGTCCTTCACGAGCAGCGCCGTCGACACGACCGTCTTCGCGGCGCCGATGATGGTCGGCGCGAGCGCTCCGACCGACAGCGCCGCGAGCGTGATCGACGCTGCGAGCGAGAGCGTCGCGAACACGATCTTCGCCGCGAACACGAGGTTCAGTTTGGTGAGCGCCTTGTCGCGCTTCTTGTGCATCTCCCAGACCGCTTCGACCTCCTTCTCGACCTTGCCCTGCTGTGCCGTGACGATCTGCTTGCACGTGTTCTGGAACGTGCGCAGGCGGTCGGCGGCTTCCTTCTCGTCGGCCGCCGGCTTCTTCGTGAGCTGCGCGTCGAAGTCCTCGATCGCGCTCTTCACCTCGTCGCGCGCCTTCGTGAGCGCCGTGTAGGCCTTGTCGATCAGGCTCTGAACGACGACCTTCTCCTGCTTCGTGTCGTAGCCCTTCAGTGCGTCGGGGTTGTTCCACGCGACGACCGCCTTCATCGCAGGCACCTCGATGTTCTTCGTGCGCAGGCCGGCGGCGAGATCGAGTTCGGCAAGGACTTTGGCCATGGCAGCAAGGTACGCGGGCGACCGATTCGGATGGAGGTGCTACCTTCGAAGGCAGCTCGCCGCGGGAGCAAGCGCGGACATCGCCCATGAAGAGCATTCTCGCAGCGCTGCTCGCGTTCGTTCTCGGTGTCGGCTTCGGTCATCTGCTCGGCGGCGGAGAAGCGGATCCGGTGACTGCGCTCGACGAAAGCAGCGACCCCGTGCGTCTCGAGCCCGAGGCGAGCGTCGAGTTGGCATCGGCGCCGCGCCGTGCCGCTGTGGACGAGAGCGCGGCCGTCGACGCTCGCGAACCGACGGTCGTCGAAGCACCGAGCGACGAGCTCATCAGCGAGGTGTTGCGTGCCTATGCGCGCGAGAAGATCACCGAGGCCTGGCGCAGCGCGCGCAACGAGACGATCCCGGACGAGGACCTCGCGATCGCGATGGCGCAGTTCGAGGAGCTCGTGCTGTCGGCGCCGTACACCATCGGCGCGCAGCTCGCCGAGCAGCGCACGCGCTCGGAGATGCTCGCCGCCGATGCGCTCCGCGGCGGAGCGTTCACGCTGCTCGAGAAGTTGGACGCGGGCGAAGGCGCGCCGGTTCTGTCCCTGGTGCACGACACGGTCGCGTTCGACGCGCTCTTCGTGCGCGAGGCGCCGGAGCACGGCGTCGACCTCGGCCTGGCGAAGAAGTCGTCGCGCGAGGAGCTCACCGACGGCTCGACGTTCGCATTCCCGGCCGGCTGCTTCCTGATCGACAACCTGCTCGAACGCGGCGCGACCTCCGCCGCGCCGAAGGACTTCACGATCGCCGGCGCGGGGATGGACGCGACGTTGCTCGTACTCGACCAGGACCTCGGCTCGCGCGGCGCGATCCGCAACTTCACGTTGCGTGACTGCACGGTCCACACCGACGGCAACTACCTCTTCGACCACCGCAGCGGCGGCGCGACAGTGACCCTCGAACGCGTGCGCGTCGTGGGCTTCGACTCGGGCTCGGGCAGTTCGTGCGCAATCTCCATGAACCATGGAGTCGTCCTCTCCGTCCGTTCGTGCCGCTTCGAGGGCGGCTTCGGCCGCAGCCCCGGGAGCGGTGACGTGTTCGACATGCGCACCGATGCTCTCGTCGCTCGCTTCGACGACACTTTCATGCAGCACGTCGGTCTGGGCTTCGACCACATCCGCCCGAACGCGACCGTCCTCTTCGTCAACTGCCGACTCGAGAACATGTTCTCGTGGAGCGACTTGCTCGGGACGATCGAAGCCCACGCCGGCATCGAGTTGGTCGCGACGACGCTGACGATGCACACGACGGTCGAGGGCCAGAGCCTGAAGCGCGACCTCGACGAACTCTTCCCCGGCTGGCAGCAGCGGATCGAGCGTTGAGCGGCGTGAAGCAGCGCCTCGTCGACGACGCGACGTGATGACCGCGAAGTACACCGAAGAGCAGCGTTTTCTGAGGCTGGCGACGGCGCATCTTGCTCGGTCACTGCACGAGGCTCGTCGAGCACTCGACGCAGCCGCACGCAGAGAGTTGGCGCACTGGCTGCATCAATGGGTCGAAGAGCGCCCGTTCCTGCGTTCCACGGTCACGCGTGACGTCATTACTCGACTCCTGTGCGGCGCCATGCTCCAAGACGGAGGGGCGCCTCCGTGCGCAGACCTGGAAGTTGCGCTCGCACAGTGCGCGCGCGTCGACGAGCTGCATTCACGTCACGTCGACATCGACGTTGCCGTGATGGTGCAAGAGAACTGTCGCGGGGTCGACGATCTCGACGAGGTCACGAGGCGTGCGCTCGTGCTCGACGATTACCTCACACGCGAACCACTGGCGTGCCGCCCCGTCCCCCTCTATGCGCTCGGACGCGTGTGGTCGTTCGTGTGCCTCGCGGAAGCGTCATTCGAGCAGTGCGATGCGCATGCCGCGCGCTACTTCGCTCGATTGCGACGCAACCCCGATGCTGTGGGGTGGGATGCAGCCGAAGCATGGGCAGGCATGCTGATGTGTGCCTCGTTCCTTGACGACGATGCCGCTCGCTGTCACGACCGCGGCGCCGCCATCCTCGCGTTCGCGCGTGAGAGTGCGGCCCACGAGTCACCGCTCGCACTGCTACGCGCTGCGATGTGCTGGCGGCGTGCCTGCGATGTCGACTCCGATGAGGCGCGGCGCGCGGCGCGGGCGGAGGCACTCGTCGCGCTCTTCGAATCGAGCCCCGTGAACCGCACGGCCGCATTCGTGTGCCAGGTCGCCATGGCGCTCGCCCAGACGACGTACGGCGGCACGTCCTCGGCGCAGAGCGCGGCCACCGCGGCGCGCATCCGCACGCTGCTCGACTCCGATCCCGTGTTCGACGATCGTGCCTCGCACGCCGGGAACTACAGCTGGTCGGAGCTTCAGTGGTTCCGCGCGCTCGGCAACGCCACGCTGTCCGACGCGCTGCCGACCGAGCGGCAGGAGCGCGCGCTCGAACTCGACGCGCGCATCGGTGAGCACTTCGCCGACGTCGAACCCGAGGCCTTGGCCTGTGCGGCGCGCGCCTGGCGACACGCTGCGGTCGGCGCGCATCGAGCGTTCGTGGAGAGAGCGCTCCAGCGCGTGGCGGCCTTCGGCGAAGCGGTCGCCGACCCGGAGTGGCGCGCCTCGATCACTCGCGACCTCGATCGATTGCGTGCGCGTCTCGAACACGTTCAGTAGCTGAGTCGTTTGTCGACGACGTTGAGGAGCGGCTCGCCCGCGGCGAAGCGGCGCAGGTTCTCGACGAGGAGCGCGCTGCGGCGCTCCAGCGTCGAGGCGCTCTGCGCGGCGACGTGCGGCGTGATCACGACGTTCGGGAACGTCCACAGCACGTGGTCCGCGGGCAGCGGTTCGGGTTCGGTCACGTCGAGGCACGCGCCGGCGATGCGACCCGTGTGCAGCGCGTCGACGAGCGCCGCCGTGTCGACGACGCGACCGCGTGCGATGTTGACGAGGTACGCGCCGCGTTTCATGGCGGCGAACGCGGCGGCGTCGAAGAGGCCGTCGGTCTCGGGTGTGAGCGGCACGCACACGACCACGACGTCCGCTTCGGGCAAGAGTTCGAGCAGTGCTTCGGGGCCCGCGACGCGCTCGACGAACGGCGCCGAGCCGCTCCCGCTGCGCCGCGTCGCGATGACGCGCATGTCGAAACCCGCCGCGCGTTTCGCGACCTCGCTGCCGATGCCGCCGAGTCCGACGACCAGCAGCGTGCGGCCGGCGAGTGTGATCGGTTCGAGGACACCGGACCCGTCGTCGTTCCACGAGCCGCTCGCGCGCCCCGCGAGATGCACCGGCAGGTCGCGCGTCAGCGCCAGCAGCATCGCGAACACGTGGTCCGCGATCGCCGGCCCGTGCACGGCGCGCATGTTGGTCATGACGATGCGCGGCTCGCCGACGAGGTGCGCCGCGCTCGCGTAGTGATCGACGCCGGCGCTCGGCACCTGCACCCAGGTGAGTTGTGGAGCGGCCGCGACGAACTCGGCGCTGGCGTAGAAGGCGTCGATGCCGTGGGCTTCGTGTGCTCGGGCCACGGCCTCTTCGCGCGTCAGTCCCTCG
This sequence comes from Planctomycetota bacterium, assembly GCA_044358925.1. Lineage (GTDB taxonomy): Bacteria > Planctomycetota > UBA1135 > UBA1135 > Rohdeia. The sequence continues at coordinate 6,151 of JBIKNC010000198.1, forward strand.
ACGACTCGCAGCGGCGGTTCGAACGCCGCGACCGCGGCGCGATCCGCGTCCGACAGCCCGCGCGCGAAGTACACGACCTCGCCTGCCGCGACGCCCGCCGGCGTGGCGACGACGGCATTGCGCAGCGAGCCGATCTCCTCGGCCAGGTTCGGGCGCGCGGCGTCGGAGGGAGTGCTCGCACACGCGGCGAGCAGACAGACAACGGAAGCGAGGAGTGCGCGCACGGTGAGTCGTGGTGGGGGTGGGCGGGGAGCGCTCAGCCGCGCGCCGCAGCACGACGGTGAAGGCGTTCGTAGAGCACGGGCACGGCCAGGCGGCTGAGTGTCATCGACGCGACCTCGCCCGCGATCAGGCTGAGCGCGAGACCTTGGAAGATCGGATCGAACAGGATCACACCCGCGCCCGCCATCACGGCGCCCGCGGTCAGCAGCATCGGTCGGAAGCGCACCGCGCCGGCGTCGACGACGGCCTCTGCGAGCGGTGCTCCTTCCGCGAGGCGCAGCTCGATGAAGTCGACCAGGATGATCGAGTTGCGCACGACGATGCCGGCGCCCGCGATGAAGCCGATGATCGACGTCGCCGTGAAGAACGCGCCCATAGCCCAGTGCGCGGGCAGGATGCCGACGAGTGAGAACGGGATCGCGGCCATGATCACGAGCGGCGTCGTGAACGACTTGAACCAGCCGACGACGAGCACGTAGATCAGGACGAGCACGACGGCGAACGCGATCCCGAGGTCGCGGAACACTTCGAGCGTGACGTGCATCTCGCCGTCCCACTTGACGGTCGGGCCGTCGACGGCGTGCGGCGTCGTGAGCCAGTACTCGGCGACGCTCGCCTCATAGGTTCCGTTCGCGCCGCTCGTCGCGACGAGGTCGTCGAGATCCGCGCGCAGCTCCAGCACCGCATACGCCGAACTCTCGACGCGGCCGAAGACGTCGGCCGTCACGTACTCGACGGGCACGAGGTTCTTGTGGCGGATCGGGCGCGGCGCGAGGGCGCTCTCGTGGCGCACGAACTCGCCGAGCGGCAGGCGGGCGCCGCTCGCGTTGCGCACTCCGATGTCGAGCAGTCCATCGACGTCGGTGCGCGCCGAGCGCGGCAGCCGCACGACGATCGGCACCTCGGCGCGCGCGTGTTCGTCGAACAGCCGACCGGCGTGTGCGCCGGAGAGCGCGAGTGCGAGTGCCGCTTCGACGTGGGCGACGGGGACGGCGTGCGCACCGGCTTCGGGTTCGTCGACGACGAGCCGCTCCTCGACCTGATCCGCGGTGAGCGACGTGTCGACGTCGACGACGCTCGTGTGCTCCGTGAAGCGCTCGGCGACCGCGAGCGCGAGCGCCTGCCGCTCGACTTCGTTCGCACCGTAGATCTCGGCGACGAGCGTCTGGAGCACCGGCGGCCCCGGCGGCACCTCGGCGATCTCGACGTGGGCGCCGAGGGCGCGCGCCGCCTCCGCGACCAGCGGGCGGATGCGTTTGGCGAAGTCGTGGCTCTTCACGGTGCGCTCGTGTTTCGGCGCGAGTTGCACGAGCAGGTCCGCCTGGTGCGGCGCCGTGCGCGCGTCGTAGCGCCGCACGAGGCCGTTGAAGTTGATCGGCGCGGGCGCGCCGACGTGGACGCCGATCGCGACGACTTCGGCTTCCCGCGCCACCGCGCGCGCGAGTTCGAGTGCGACCGCACTCGTGCGTTCGAGCGGCGTGCCTTCAGGCAACTCGACGACGAGCTGCAGCTCGCTCTTGTCGTCGAAGGGCAGCATCTTCACGACGACCGCGCGCAGCGGCACGAGCGCGAGTGCGGCGATCAGGAGCACACCGAGCACGACGAAGAACACACGGCCCGCGCGGTGCGAACCGATCAAGCGGTTCATCAGCGCGCGGTAGCGCCGCGTCAGCCAGTCCTCGCGCGCCTCGTCGCCGTGGCTGCCGAGCGCACCGCGGCGCGCGGGCCCGCCCAACAGGCGGTGTGCGGCCCACGGCGTCACGACGAACGCGACGGCCATGCTCACCAGCATCGCAGCACCCGCGCCGATCGGGATCGGTCGCATGTACGGGCCCATGAGGCCGCTCACGAACGCCATCGG
>JBIKNC010000199.1:0-8190 GCA_044358925.1 Planctomycetota bacterium
CGCCGCGCCTCGTTGCGCGCAGCGTCGCCGCCGCCGCGCTCAGTACCGAATCACCGTGTCTTCCCAGTCCGGCCCGCGCAGCGCCTTGCCTTGGAAGCGCGGCCCGACGCCGAACACGTTCATCTCCGCCGGGAACGTCGTCTTGCCGACGGTCGTGTCCTGGCCGCGCGCTTCGAGCGCACCCGGCAGCTCCTCCGCGCAGAAGGCCAGATAGCGGTGCGCGAAGTGCGGCCGCGCCAGATACGCCTTGTTGAAGCCGCACAGGAACAGCGCGAAGTCGTCCGGGTTCTGGCGCACGTAGCGCAGCACGGCTTCCGTCACCTGCGGATACAGCCACGAGAAGAAGTCGTCGATCACGAGCACGCCGTCCTTCGCGAGCAGTTGGTTCGCGATGCGCATGTCACTCGTCACCGCGCCCGCGGAGTGCTCGCCGTCGATGTGGATCCAGCGGTGCGCGCGGAACGTCTCGCTGACGAGCGGATTCACCGCCAGCTCGCGCGAGTCGCCGTGCACCGTCACGAACTCGACCCCCGGCGCCGGTCGCGCCGCCATGAGCGATTTCTCGATCTGCGCCGTCTTCAGCCCGTGATCGACGAGCAGCACTTTGGTACCCGGCTCCGCATACATCGCGAGCAGCGCCGCCGACTTCCCGTGGTGCACGCCGATCTCGAGCATGTGCCCCGACACCCGCTCGCGCCGCTGGAACGCGAGCAGCGAGTCCCACACCGCGATCGCCCCGTCGCCGAACCACCCCTCGATGCCCGCCGTGATGCGGCGGTACGCGCCGTGGATGCCGGTGCTGCCGAGCGGCACGGGCTGCATGACGGCGGCGGGCGAGGCAGCGCCGCCGGAAGCGTGCTGGCTGTGCGAGACGGGCGAAGCGGTCGGGGCGTGGCTGTGGCTGTTGCTCATGGCGTGATCGCGAAGGGTCGGAAGTTCCTTCCACCCACTTCGGACGCCCCTCGCCACAGCCGAAGCCTCGAGCCGGCGCGGGACCGGCGTTGGGACACCCGTCGGCGCCGCGGTCGCCCGCGGCCGCACGTTCAGGTCAGCTCGAGCACGTAGCACCACTCGTCGTTGATGCGGTATGTCGCGAACTCGATGTGTCCGGGCCAGTGTGGGTGTTCGTGCCACTCGAGCGCGGAGCCGGCTCGATACGTCTTGCCCTCCCACTCGAACTCGTGGTCGCCGCCCTCGAGGCGCCGCCAACGGACGTAGTGCGACGACAGATCGAGTGAGTCCGCGCGTTCGATGTGGAATGGCGACACGCCGCTCGCCGCGACAGTCGCTCCGTCGCGCCACCACGCCAACCGAACCGAGATCGGCAGCGTCCAGGACGCAGGCACGAACATGGCGGCGCCTGCCGCAGCGACGCCCGCGACCAGCGCGCCGAACCAGAGCACGAGCGACCGTCCGAGACGCGCTCGCGGTGTCGTCGTGGTCAACAGGATCAGACCAGCGAACGACCAGACGATCGCGAAGTGCAGCACGAGAAACACGAGCGTCCAGTTCTCACCGGGCAGCGAGACGACGTCGAACACGACGAAGTACGAAACGCCCGGCATGAGCGCCCACACGAGAGCCGTGCGCCACGCGAGAGGCGCGCGCGTCGCTGTCGATTGCGGCGCTTCGATCATCTCGGCGCTCGTCCGACCTGTTCACGAGTCATCGCGGTCGACACAGATACCACCATTCGCCGTCGGCGTGGCACGTCCACGTGTCGTCGACGATGCGCTCGCTGCCCGCCCTGTGCCGATGCGAGCCACGCGGCGCGTCGATCACGATGCCATCGACCAGGAGTCGCGCCGACCCGTCGGCGTTCGTGCCGCGCCTCCGCACGAACGCGCCGCTCCACCGGCTGTCCGCGTCACCCGGGATCGCGAACACGGACTCGCCCGCTTCCAGGCAACTCGCGCGGTGCTTCTCCCACGCGAAGTGCACCGCGATCGGCAGCGACCACTCCTTCGGAACATGAAGGACGACGTACACGCCGAAGACGCCGATCAGGAACGCGCCGTTCCAGGTGAGCAACGTCTTCACGATCGGCCCCCGCCAACAGGCCACGACGCACAGGCTCACACCGACGGCGATCCACGCCACCCCGCCCGCGATGATCGCCACGAACAGGTCCTTCTGTGACGCCGGCAGCGTGAGAGCCATCGTGATGCCGAGCAGGACCAAAGGCGCCAACGCCCAACAGAGTGCTGCGCCGCGACTGTCGTGCTCTCGGTCCGTCGCGCCGTCGTCCGCGGGCGCGCTCTCTTCGCCGACGATCGCGCTCCAGCGCATGACGGGTGCGCCGTCGTCGTCGAGTTCGCTGGCCGTGCGCACGCTCACGGCACGAGCTCGACCTCGACCGCGTTGCTCGCGTCGACGAACTCGAACGTCGCGGGGTCGATGAGCAAGCAGGCGTGCCGCAGGACGAGGCCGGCCAGGCTCGCGTTCGCGCCGCCCGGCACGACGAAGCGCGCGTCGTACGCGCCGTTGTCGTCGAGCACACCCACCCACGGGAACAACAACCGCGCGCCACCCTGTGTCAGCAGGAGATCGAAGTACGCGTCCTGCACGAGAGGCACTTCGACGCTCGTGCCCGGGATCGCTACACCCGGCGACGTGCCGGTGGCGCTGCCGAACATCACGAAGACGTGGCCGGCGCGGGCGTCGGCAGCGCGGATGTGCAGATATTGAGTGCCTCCGCCGGCGAGGGACACTGACTTCGTGTTCCGGTAGAGCGCGCCCAACTCGAACGTGAAGACGGCACCGCCACTCTGATAGGTCGAGTCTGCTTCGGGCGCGCCTACGAGGAAGGATCCAGAGGTCACGGCCACCGACTGCCCGACTCGATCGGGCTGGTTCGTTTCGGTGCCAACGAACTTGATCACTTCCCGCCACTCTCCATCGCTTCGAAGCGTGAACAAATACGCGGCCCCGTTTCGGTCGATTGGCCCATTTGCGCTGGGTGCGCCGATGATCACTTCGTCGCCGTCGATCGCAACGGAGGTACCGAACGCGTCAGCCGACGAACCGTCGCTCGCCAGCAGGCGTGCACGCTGCACCCACGTGCCTGCTGCCTCGCGTTCGAAGACGAAGGCGCTGCCGGACTCCGTGCCTCGCTGGTCGTCACCTACCGCTCCGACAACCAAACACTCGCCGCTCATGTCGAGCGCGAAGCCGAATTGGTCGCCGGCACGCAATCCGATCGGCTCGAGCGCGGCAACTTGTCCCCAGGAGCCGAGAACTGTGCGCTCGAAGATGAAGACCGCACCGCCTGCTGCTTGCGGTACCTGACTCGCGGGTGCGCCAACAGCGAGCAAGTCGCCGGAGATAGCCACCGAAGACCCGAACCGTTCGCCGGGGACGGCACCAGAAGGTTGAACGACGGCGGCAGCGCTCCACGAGCCACCAGCGGCACGTTCAAAGATCCACGCGCGTCCGGTTGCGCCGTTGCCGCGGGCTTCGGCGGGCGAACCGACGACTGCACGGTCGGCGTCGATGTCGACGGCCGCACCAAACTCAGCCGTCGATGAGCTACTCCCCGCGAGAGGCTGAAGCGTCCAGATTGCCCCCCATGACCCGGGCGAGGATTCCTCGAATACCTGCACATTCGGCTGCAGGGGAGAGAATGGCACACCTACGAGGCAAGTTGTTCCGTCCGTCGCGACGGCCCACCCAGGTCGTGCAAAGGCGCCTGAATTCAAGGTCTGAGCAAGTTCGACATTCCAAGCACCATTGAGTGCTCGCCGGAGGATCTGAACTGCACCGTTGCCACCGGCGAAGGGGGTGTTCGCCGGTGAGCCGACGATCGCAATGTCGCCATCCGCAGCGGCTGAGAAGCCGAACCATGGCGAAGTGGCGATCGGATTAGGGTTGATGACAGGGATTTTCTGCAGCTCGATCCCCGTCGCGACCGGCTTCACATGACCAACGACGGCGGGCGAGTGCGCTAGTGCAACGGTGAATCCTGCGATACTCAGCGCTCCCGCGGCGAACTGCTCGCCTTCGATGTCGACTGCCGCTCCAAAAGCTGCGTACTTGACGCCAGTATCGAGTGTGATCTTTGACCGCTCCTCCCACGAAGTTGGTCCAGACGGTTGAAAGATGTAGACGGCTCCGGTTGCATCCGCGTCGTCGGAGACGCCGGGGGCGCCGACGACCAAGAGATCGGCGCTCAGCGCGACACTGGCACCGAAGTACGCATTCGCCAGTTGACCCTGAGGATCGGCGATCGTCTGGAGTAGCCACTGACCAGCAATCTGGCGTCGGTAGATCGAGACACGTCCGGTCGTACCACCGAACGGAGAGAGTGGCGATCCGATCGCTGCGAGGTCGTCAGCCAACGCGCACGACCCGACGATCAGCGAGGGCGGACCGAACGACGAGAACGAGGTCACCTCGCTGCCGAGCAACTCCTGCACCTCGCCCCATGCACCAGAGACCGTGCGCTCGAAGATGTAGGCGCGGTGCTTGTTGCTCAAGTTTCCCCACGGACTCGCGGCGACGATCGCGCGGTCGCCCTCCAGGTCCAGATCGAACCCGAACAACGTGGACGCTGCGGCGTCCGATGCCGTGAAGGAGCCTGTCACCAACCACGCTCCGCTTCCGGAGCGCTCGAACACGTAGACGCGACCAGTGTCGACCGCAGCCCCATCGCGACGCGGTGCCGCGACAAGGATGCGATCGCCGGACAACGCGACCGCTTCACCGAAGCCGTCGCCTATCGCACCGGCCGGTTCGTCCAGCTCAGCGACGAGCGTCCATTGACCACCGGACAGCTCGAAGACGTACGCCCGTCCTGTGGTCACAACGCCGTTGCTCGCGCCCGGCGCACCGATGACGACGCGCTCGCCTTCTGCGTCGAGACTCCAGCCGAACTTCACCTCACCCACGGCGTCCTGTACGGGTGGAGCGAGTCGAGCGACGTACTCGTACTCACCTAGCAGATTGACCTCGAACACCCAGGCGCTTCCGCCAGGTCCTCCTCCTCCGCCAACGTCGCCCGGTGAGCCGACGAACAAACGCCCGCCTTCGAGAGCGACACTTCGCCCGAACAAATCGCCTCCCACCGGCTGCGGCTGAGAGACCTCACGCAGCTCGACTGAAGTCTGTGAGTGCGCAACAGGAGGAAGTACGAGAACCAGGGCAACGACGGCGGCAAGTGCGAGGGGGGTGTCCATCTTCATCGCGAACCAGCGAGCGAGGCTGAGCACATCGATCACGGTGCTCCCACGCTACCGGAAGAAGCGCGACTCGTGGTTGGCGCTGATGGCCCAACGGACGGTCGCGCACGCAAGCAGACTCGCGGGTGCCCTCCGGGACGACCATTCGCGGTGGGAGCCACCGAAGGCGCCGAAGCGATTAGCATCGTGTCGCGATGTCCGCCGTCCTCCACCCCACCATCACGCTCGACGGGCAGCCCGTGGCGTTCCGCGACGGCGAGACCGTCTACGAGGTCGCACGGCGGGTGGCGAAGGAAGCGGGGTCGGAGACGGCGGTGCCGACGCTGTGCTGGGACGCTCGGCTCGAGGCGTTCGGCGCTTGCCGGTTGTGCGTGGTCGAGGTCGACGGGATCAAGAACACGGTCGCGTCGTGCACGACGAAGGCTGTCGCGGGGATGAGCGTGCGGACGATGACGGCGCGGCTCGAGAAGCACCGCAAGACGCTCGTCGAGATGGTCGTGTCGGAGAATCCGCGCGGCGTGCACATCGATCCGTTGCGCGGGCTCGCGTCGCAGGAGTTCGGGGTGTTGGCTCTGCGGTATGGCGCGGACGGATCGCGCTTCACGGGTGCGCAGTCGGGGCACAGCAAGCTCGACGACGGCAATCCGATGATCCTGCGCGACTACGACAACTGCATCTCGTGCTACCGCTGCGTGCGGGTGTGCGCGGAGCAGGAAGGCGACTATGCGATCTCGGTCGCCGGGCGCGGCTTCCACACGCAGATCACGACGGAGTTCGACAACGAATTGCGCAACAGCGCGTGCACGTTCTGCGGGCAGTGTGTGCAGACGTGTCCGACGGGAGCGCTCGGCGACAAGCGGGCGTTGCGGTTCGAAGACGATGCGCGAGCGATCGCGAAGACGCGCACCATCTGCCCGTACTGCGGCGTCGGGTGTTCGGTCGACGTGCTCACGAAGGGCGAGACGATCGTCGGCGTGCAGCCGGCGATGGACGGGCCGGCCAACGAGGGCGCGCTGTGTGTGAAGGGGCAGTTCTCGTGGGATTGGGTGCAGCATCCGGATCGTTTGCGGACGCCTTTGGTGCGGAAGAACGGTGAGCTGGTCGAGGCGTCGTGGGAAGAGGCGTTGCAGCGCGCGGCCGACGGCTTCGCGGCGGCGAAGCGCGATCACGGTCGGCACTCGGTGTACGCGGTCGCATCGGGGCGCGCGCCGCACGAGTCGGCGTACTCGACGCAGAAGTTCGTGCGCGTCGGGTTCATGTCGAACCATGTCGACAACTGCAGCCGTGCCTGACACGCTCCGACGGTGGCCGGTCTGGCCGCCACACTCGGACGCGGCGCGATGAGCAATCCGCTCGCCGACATGGACAAGCCGGACGTCATCTTCTGCATCGGCACGAACATGACGGAGGCGCACCCGGTCGCGGCGACGCGACTGAAGAAGGCGTTGCGCAAGGGCGCGACGTTGATCGTGGCGGATCCGCGGCGCATTCCGTTGGCGGAGAAGGCGCACATCTACTTGCCGATTCGCGTGGGGAGCGACGTGGCGTTGCTCGGCGCGATGGCGCACGTGATCGTGCGTGAGGGCCTGGTCGATCGCGCGTTCGTCGAGGAGCGCACGGAGAACTACGCGGAGCTCGCGCGGCACGTGGCGACGCTCACGCCGCAGTGGGCCGAAGGGATCACGGGCGTCGCGGCGGCGGACATCGAACGCGCGGCCATCGCGTACGGTTCGGCGGAGCGCGGCGCGATCTACTACACGCTCGGCATCACGGAGCACATCTGCGGTGTCGACAACGTGCAGAGTCTGTGCAACCTGGCGCTGCTGACGGGCAACATCGGGCGCGAAGGCACGGGCATCAATCCGATGCGCGGCCAGAACAACATCCAAGGCGCGGGCGACTGCGGCGCGCTGCCGAACAACTACCCGGGCTTCCAGGCGGTCACCGATCCGAAGCACCAGGCGAAGTTCGAGAAGGCCTGGGGCGTGAAGATCGACCTCGAGAAGGGGCCGACGAAGGTCAGGGCGCTGGAGCGTTGCGGCGACACGATCCGCGCGATGCTCATCGTCGGCGAGAACACGGTCGTGTCGGATCCGCACCGCGAGCACTGCGAGCACGCGCTCCAATCACTCGATCACTTGGTCGTGGTCGACATGTTCCTGACGGAGACCGCGAAGCTCGCCGACGTCGTTCTCCCTGCGTCGGCGTGGGCCGAGACGGACGGCGTGTTCACGAACACCGAGCGCCGCCCGCAGCGCGTGCGCGCCGCCGTGCCGCCGCAGGGCGAGAGCAAGCCCGACTGGTGGATCATCGCGGGCATCGCGAAGCGCATGGGCCTCGCCGGTTTCGACTGGCAGTCGGCGAGCGACGTGTTCAACGAACTCTGCGCGCTCTCACCGGTCTACGCGGGCCTCGACTGGGACCTCGTCGGCACCGGCCGCTTCCACTGGCCCGTGCCCGAGCGCGGCCACCCCGGCACGCCGATCCTGCACGAAGGCACGTTCCCGCGCGGCCGCGGACTGTTCACGACGCCGAGCTACCGCGACCCGGCCGAGGTGATCGACGACGAGTATCCGGTGTGGCTCACGACGGGCCGCCGCCTCGCGCACTACCACACGCGCACGATGACGGGCCGCGCGGTTGGCAGTGAGTGGCTCACCCCTGAAGAACTCGTCGAAGTGCACCCCGACGACGTGCGCGCGTGGAACCTCGAGGACGGCGGCTTCGCCGTGATGGCGAGCCGGCGCGGCGAGGTGCTCGTGAAGGTGCACGCGACGACGAAGAGCCCGCGCGGCACCGTCTTCTGCTCGTTCTCGTTCGGCGACGTGCCCGTCAACAACCTGACGGGCGGCGGCTACGACCCGATCACCGACACGGCGGAGTTGAAGGTCTGTCCGGTGCGGATCGAGCGCGCGACGTCGGACATGTCCGGTTGACGGGTACGGTGTCAGACACGGATCCGCCACGGCGTCTTCGAAGTGCGGAAGCGCCGAGGGCGTGCGAGGGCCGCGCT
>JBIKNC010000200.1:0-8167 GCA_044358925.1 Planctomycetota bacterium
CGCGCTTCGCGCGCGCTGCGGCCCACGGGGTGTGCAACTTTTGGTGCGGCACCGTACGTGTACGTGGCGCCTGCGTGTCAGACACCGTACCGCCAGTGTCAACGCGCCACGCGCAACGTCACCACCTGGAACGGACGCAAGGGCACCGTGGTCGATGCGCCTTCGTGCACGACGCCATCCTCGGGGCGCTCGCGCTCCAAGAGATCGACGGCGCACACGGCCGGATGTTCGTCGTCGTCGAGCATTCCGATCTGCTCGCTCCAACGCACGCGCACCACACCGCGCGCGCCGGCGCGCTCGACGAGCCGCACGAGCAGCGCCTCGCCGCGCCAACTCGGCGCGATCGACGCGATCTGCACCTGCAGCGGACCGCTGCCGGGCTCCACGTCGATCGACAGCGGCGCGAAACAGCGTGCACCGTCACCAGCGCGGCCCGCCGGCAGCGGCATGAGCGTCGTGCCGAGCGCGGCCGTCTCCGCCCGCTCGAGCACACCCGCACTCCGCCAATCGCCCGCATGCGGCACGAGTGTGAACCGCACTCGGTGGCGCACACCGCGCGCGGCCTCGGTGCGATCCGTCGTCGGATCGGGCCAGTTCGGCGAACGTAGGAGCGACACACCGATCTGCGCCGCACCGCCCGCGATCGACTCGTGCGAGACACCGTGTTTGCAGTCGACGATCACCGCCAAGCCGCGGCCCGGCTCGCTCACGTCGACGAAGCGTTGGATCGGCGTCTCGAAGGCGGCGCGCTGCGCGGCGTCGTTGCGCGCCAGCACTCGCTCGACGTGACCGAACGGCACCTCACACGTCGCACGATTCGCGCGCACGTCGACCGGGAACAGGGCGCGCAGCCACGTGCGCTCCTCGCGCCACAGCACGGCGTGTTCGACGTGCACGGCGTCGTCGCCGGCCGCGCACCACACACGTGTGCGCACGGTGCTGTGCGCTCCCAGCGCGCGTTCGCATTCGAAGCCGGCGCAGGTCTCGCCCGATTCGAGCGCCGACCACTGCGCCGGCGCATCGACGAGCTGCTCACTGCCGAGCGCCTCGCGATCGACGTTCCAGGCCTCCCACTGGATCGGCCGGTCGTCGAGCAGCACGAGTTCGCCGAGTTCGCGATGCGGCACCACGTACTCGCGGCCCGCGACTTCGAGCGACAGCACGCCGCCGCAGCTCCCCAGTTCGACGCGCATCACACCGCGCGTCGTCTCACACTCGATCACGGCCGCGCCGCCTTCGTCGACGAACGCACTCGGGCGTGCGACGTGCGCGGGCAACTCCGCGGCCGCGTCCACCACGCGATAGCCGAACGGCGGGACGTCTTCCGCCCACACCGCCCCGACACCCCCCAAGACCGGGTCGACGAAGAAGGGGTCACCGAACGAACCGGTGCGCGCCGTCGACGACAGATTGATCGCGAGCGCGGGCCGCACGAGTCCGCGAGTGTCGAGTGTGTCGGCGATGCGCTCGCTCAGCCCGCGCGACAGACGCAACCACTCGTGATCCAAGCGCTCGTACTCCGCGCGCGCCTCCTGCGCCACGTCGGCCGTGCACGAACCGGGCAGCACGTCGTGGAACTGGTGCAACAACACCGTGAACCAATCGGCGCGCAGACGGCCGAGCAGTTGGTCGCGCTCGCGCTCGTCGATGCCGATCGGCCAGGTCGCGAGCGCCGCCTCCAAACCCACCAGCCACGCCTGCGCGCGCGCGTTGCCGCGTTTGAGCGCGCCTTGAGTCGTCAACGTGCCGCGGTGGTTCTCGAGGTACAGCTCGCCGTCCCAAACCGGCAACGCCTCGCCACGCCGCGCCAGAACCTCGGCGCGCTCGTGGAAGTCCTCGCAGAACGCCGTCGCTCCGTCGAGCCGCACGCGCGGCAGTCCCTCGCAGTCGTCCGCGAGTTCCGCGCGCACGATCTGCTCGGGCGTCGGTCCCCCGCCGCCGTCGCCGAAGCCGAACGGCTGCAACCACAAGCCGGCGTCGACGCGATCGTGCCGCGCGAGCACACGTTCGCCGCGCCGCAACTCGGCCGCCGACAGCGTCGTGTTGTAGTCCTGGCCCGGAGTGACGTGCGCCAGCAACTCGGTGCCGTCGAGTCCGCGCCACACGAAGTGGCAGTGCGGGAAGTCCTCGCGTTCGCTCCACCACATCTTGTTGGTGACGAACGTGTCGAGCCCCGCGAGCGCCGCCAGTTGCGGCCACGTCGCAGCGAAGCCGAACGTGTCGGGCAACCACAACATGCGCTGCGCGCCGGCCTCGCCGAAGCGCTCGCGCAACCACAGCGAACCGTAGGCGAGTTGGCGGCACAGCGCCTCGCCGCTCGGCAGGTTGCCGTCGGGTTCGATCCACGGCGCGGCGTGCAGTTCGACGCGGCCCTCTTCCACGAAGTCGGCGACGCGCGCGAACAACTCCGGCGCGTCCTCTGCGAGCCACGCGAGCTGCTGCGGCTGCGACGCGAGGAACCGGAACCGCGGGAAGCGCTCCAGCAGCTGCACGGCGTTCGCGTACGTGCGCAACACCTTCTCGCGCGTGCGCGCGAACGTCCACAGCCAGGCCGTGTCGAGGTGCGCGTGACCGATCGCGTAGCAGGCACTGGCCGACGGCGGCGTGCCGCGCGAGAGCGCTTCCTGCACGATCGCGAGCGCGACGAGCGCGCCACGCGTCGGATCACTCGTGTCGATCTGTGCGCGCGCTCGTTCGATCGCCAGCCGCAGACGATTGGCGCGCAACGAGTCGTCACCGAGTTCGGCGACGAGGTCGGCCGCGAGCCGCATGGCTTCGCACAACTCGAACACGGTGTGGTCGAGGACCACGAGCTCGGCGCGTTCGAGCCGGCCGGGCAGCTTCTCCTTCCAACGCGCGTGCACTTCCGGCGCGTCCCACCAGAACGTCGCGACGCCCAGCGGATGGTTGACGTGCGCTTCGACGAACAGGTCGATCGCGGTGCCGCCCGCGGCGAACACCCCCAGCGGCGCGAGGTCGCGGTTGGCGTCGAAGCCGTGCGCGGGCGCGTCGTGGCGCCAGAGCAAGGCCTCGGTGCCGCACGAGAAGCGCACGAACAGTTCGCGGCCGACGAGGCGCTCGGACAGGTGCCCGCGCAGTCGGAACCAACACGACGACCAGACCGGTCCGAAGCGCCAGCCCAGTTCGACGGACTGGTACGCGCCCACGTCCGCGACGGCCTCGGCCTGTTCGCCGTCGCGTGCCGCGGCGCGCGCCTCCGCGGCGCTGACGCGCTCGCTCGGTTGCCAGGCCGCGACCGCGAGCGGCACGCGCTCGGCGAACACGGCGGGCGCGAGGACTTGATCGACGAAGACACGCGTGCGCAGCCGCGTCCGCTCGGCATCGGTCACCATGAGGCGGGCCAGTATCCCGCTCGCGAGCGCTCGGCGTGCCGCCGCACTCGCGCCCACCGTGCAAGGCGGGACGACTCCCGTATCCTCGCGCCTCCCCCATGACGTCCCCGGCCGGTGCAGCGAACGAAGAGCCACGCGCGAGGAGCGCCGCCGCTCCCTTCGCCGCGCCCTTCGCCGCGCTCGTCGCCGCATCGGCCGCCGCCGTAGCGCTGTACTGGGCCTGGTCGGTGCTCGCGCCGTGGATCGCGTCGGGCCGCTTCCCGGGCGCGGACGCGTGGACGGCGCGCTGGCCGCTCGCGGTGGTGAGCGCGACCGCCTGCGGGCTCGTGCTCGGCCTCGTGCGCCGCGCGCCGCTCGTCGCACTCGCGGGCGGACTGGTCAGCGGTGCCCTGCTCGCGCTCGTCGCCGCCGAACTGCCGCACGCCGCGAGCAACGCGCGCCTCGGCGACGGCCCGTTCCACGCGCCGGTCCTCACGCTCCTGATCGCGAGCCTCGCGCTGTACGTGCCCGCCGGCCCGAAGAGCCACCCGGCGGCGCTGCGCCTCGCACTCGCCGGCGTCGTCGTCTGCACCGCGAACACGTTCCTGCTGGCGCGTCAGAGCGTCGCCCCCATCGCCCTCGTGGTCGTGTTCGCGCTGCTGTCGCTCGCCGCGGCGCCGCGCGCGCTCGCGCTCGCGCACGTGTGGGGCGGCGGTCGCCTGGGGCGTGTCACGTCGGGCGTGCTCGCGGGGCTCGTGCTGTGGATCCTCGCGGCGGCGCTGCTCGGCGACAGCCTCGTGATCGGTGTGCGCCACTGGCACGCGGTGCTGGCGGGCGCGCTGCTCGCCCACGCCCTCGCCGCGGCCTGCGACGGTGTGTCCGCACGCCGCGTGGTGAGTGCACTCGCGGGCCTCGTCGGTGTGGTGCTCGTGTGTGCGCTCTTGGCCGATCTCGACCTCGCACGCGACGAGGGTTGGCGGCGCACGCTGGCGACGCGCTTCCGCTTGTTCGCGCTGCACCCGAACCAGATCGGTCCGTACTTCGCCGGAGGAGCGGTGCTGTGCGGCGCTCTCGCCCTGTGGCGTCGCGACGAGACACTTGCGTGGTCGCTCGTGCGGCGCGCGGCTCTGCTCGTCCTGGCGGGTGGGTGTGTGTGGTTCCTCCTCCGCACCGGCTCGCGCGCGAGTCAACTCGGCCTCGTCGTCGGCCTCGCGGTGCTCGCGGTGTGCCTGTTCGCGCCGCTCGCGCGTTCGCCGAAGCGCCTCGCCGTCGTGGGTGTCGTGCTCGCACTCGCTGCGACCGCGCTGTGGTTCACGCCGCTGTGCGACGGCCTGCGCGCCTGGCTCGAAGCGCGCACCTTCGTAGCGACTTCGGCCATCGGGCAGCGCTACCACATCTGGCGCATGGCGGGCGAACTCGTGGCGGCCGAGCCGTTCTTCGGCGGCGGCCCGGGGCAGAACTACCTCCACGCCCGCTATGCGCTGCCGAGCTTCTTCGACGGCGCGAAACAGACCCTGCATGCGCACAACCTGCCGCTCTCGATCGCCGAGGGCGCGGGCGTGCCGGCGCTCGTGCTGTTCCTCGCGTTCGTGGGGCTCGTGTGCGAGACGTACCGGCGCGCGCTCGTCGGTGTCGCATGGCACGCGCGCGCCGTGGCGGCGGCGCCGCTCGCCGCCAGTCTCGGCATGCTCACGAGCAACCTGCTCGACCTCGGTCAGGTGCAGCCGACCTTCCTGCCGCTGCACCTGTGGATCACGGCCGGGCTCGGCGCAGCGTTCCTGCGCGCGCGGCGCGGCGGCACGGCCGTGCTCGCGAACACACGCTCGCGCTTCGCGGCCCGCGCTCTCGCCGCGCTCGCGTTCGTTGCATTCGCCGTGCTGCCGCTCGTCGCCGACGGACTGATCCACAGCGGGCGCTTGCTGACGTTCACGCAGAACGAGCCGCAGGAAGGTCTCGCGCGCCTCGTCCTCGGCCGCCGACTCTTTCCGCCGCACCCGGACGCGTTCGTGTACGACCGCAACGCGATCGGACGCGCGGGCGGCGGCGACGAGCAGCAGCTCGACGTGCTGCGTGCCGTGACGCGTCGCGAACCGGGCAACTCGCACGTCTGGCTCGACCTGGCCACGCGACTGGCACGTTCGAAGTACGTGGACGAGGCGCGCACGGCGGCGGAGAAGGCCGTGGCCTTCGATCCGCGCGGCGACGAGGTCGGCGACGCGCACCTCGTGCTCGCGGTGCTCGCGTTGCGTGCGGGTGACCTCGAGCGCGCGCGCGAGGAGCTGCACGACGCGCTCGTGAAGCAGGCGACGCAGTGGACCCTCGTGCCGTCGCGCGAGGAGCCCGTGGCGACCGCGGTGTTGCCGAACGCACACCGCATCGTCTTCTCGGTGCGCACACTCGAAGGCGCCGTCGTCGACGTGCCCTTCGACGAAGCACTCGAGCGGCTCGGTGCCGAAGCGATCGAACTCGCCGCGACCGCGCCCGATCGCGCGCGGCGCTACCTCGCAGCGCTGCACGAGATCTACGTGCAGCAGCAGCGGCCCGAAGCGGCGCAGCGCTGGTTCGCCAGGTACCGCGAGGTCGTACCGCAGCCGATCCTCTCGGTGCTCAAACTCGAGTGCATCCAACTGCTGCTGCTCGGACGCGAGGACGAAGCGCGCGTGGTGATGGAACTCGTCGACCCCGCGCTCTTGGACAAGTTGGCGACGGACCTGCAGTCCACTCGGCTCGTCTTGCGCCCGGGTGTCGCGAACGCGATCGGCCTCCCGGCCATCGAGGCCATGCTCGCGCCGATCGAAGAGCGCGACGTCTTCGGCGAAGTCGGCATCCACACGGCGCGCCTCGAGCTGGCCGTGCGTGTGTTCCTCGCACAAGGCGAGCACGAACGCGCGATCGCGACCGCGCGAAGGCTGCTGCGCGAGTTCGACGAACCCGGTCCGCGCCGCGAGACGATGGAGCTCGTCGTGCGCCACTTCGCCGATGCACACGTGCCGCCACCGGTGATGCTCGAACTGCTCGCCCACACACTCGTCGAGCAGAACGTCGAGGCGCGGCGCGATCGCGCGCGGCAGAGCCTCGTCGTGGGACTCGCGAACAACCTGCACGCGACGTGGCTGCCGGGCGACGGCGCGCTGCTCGACGTCGCACGCCGAGTGATCGACGATCGCGGTCCGGCGGCGCAGCTCTTCTTCGCCGAACTCGAGCGCCTCGCACGCGCCGACGAGGGCGAGTGAACGGAGGCCCGACGACGGGTGCGTCGCGCACGCGGGGTCTTGCGACCACGCGCCGCGCGCTGGTCGGCGGCCTCGGACTCGCGGCGGCCGTGTTCGCATTCGGACCGCGGCGGGCGCGTTGGCAGGAACGCGTGCCGGCGGGGCGCGTCCCCTTGCGCTACTGGGAGAAGTGGACGGGGCCCGAGGGCGAGGCGCTCGACCGCGTCGTCGCGCGCTTCAACGCGAGTCAGTCGCGTTCGTTCGTCGTGCGACTGCCCGTGCCCGAGACGTACACGAAGGCCATGGTCGCGATCGGCGGCGGCGATCCGCCGGACGTCGTGGGGCTGTTCAGTTGGAACGTGCCGTACTTCGCCGAAAGTGGCGCGCTGCTGCCGCTCGACGACGCGCTCCGCGGTCAGCCGTTGCTCGAAGAGAGCGACTACCCGCCCGCGGTGTGGGCGCTGCTCACCCACGGCGGGCGGCCGTGGGTCGGAGTGAACACGTGTTACAGCCTCGCGCTGTACGCGAACGTCGCACACCTGCGCGCAGCGGGGCTCGATCCCACGCGGCTGCCCAGGACACTGAGCGAACTCGACGCGGCCGGTGAACGTCTGCTCGAGCGTTCGCAGAGCGGCGCGATCACACGCGCCGGCTTCCTGCAGGCGCTGCCGAGTTGGTGGCCGTACGTGTGGCCGATCGCGACGGGCGGCCGGCTCTTCGACGAGGCCACGCGCCGCGTCACGTGTGCGGACGAGCGCTCCGTGCGCGCCTACGAGTGGGTCGCGGCGACGGCGCAGCGCCACGGGCGGGCGGACTCGCTCGGCTTCGCGAAGTCGTTCGAACGCTCGAACCTCTCCCCCGCCGACCCGTTCCTGTCGGGCCGCACGTCGTTCATCGTGCAGGGGCCGTGGATGGCGAACTTCGCGCGCCGCTACGCGCCGAACCTCGAGTACGCGGTCGCGCCGATGCCGGTCGCGAACGACGTGCTCGACGAAGAGCAGCCGCACGGACTGCTCGAATGCGACGTCGTCGGTGTGCCGCGCGGCTGCCCGCATCCGGAGGAATCGTTCGAGTTCGTGGCCTTCCTGCAGCGGCCCGACGTGCAGGCGGAACTCTGCCTCGAACACGGCAAGCCGTCGCCGCTCACGCGTGTGCCGGCGGACTTCGCGGCCGATCACGTCAATCCGTTCGTCGACGTGCACGCGCGCATCGTGCAGAGCCGGAATGCAAGTGTGTTGCCGCGCCACCGCGCGTGGAAGGCCTACTCGGATCTGCTCGTGCCCGCCTTCGATCGCATCTGGAGCGGCGCCGACGTGCGCGCGGAGCTCGGCGCGGTCGCGTTGCGCGCTCAGGATCTCGTGGATCGGGCCGACGACGCGCGCCGCCGGCGCGGGGAGCGCGTGTGAACGCCTCCACACGTCGCCGCCTCGTGCACGGCGTCCTGTGGACGCTGCCGTGGTGGATCGGCTTCGCGCTGTTCATGGCGGCGCCCGTGTTGCTCTCGATCACGTACGGCTTCACGCAGTACGACCTGGTCGAGGCGCCGCTGCCCGTCGGCCTCGACAACTTCCGCGAAGCAGCGAACGACCAGGTGTTGTGGCGCGCGTTGCTCAACACGTTCGT
>JBIKNC010000202.1:0-8131 GCA_044358925.1 Planctomycetota bacterium
TGAGCGCGCTTCGCGCGCTCATCGCCACCGCGCTTCGATTCCGCACTTCGACCTCACCGTGACGGATCCGTGTCTGACACCGTACGCGTCACGAAGTACTGCGCGGGCGCGTTGCGCGGACTCGTCGCACTTCGGCCCGACGCACTCGCGGACTCGACGAAGTAGGCGGTCGCTCCCGCAGGCACGTGCGCGACGAACGCGCCGTCCGCGGCGCGCACGAGCGGCACTCGCGACCACTCGCTCGCGCCCGCCGCGCGGAACACGAGGTTCGTCGCGGCGCTCACCACACCGCGGCCGCTGTGATCCGCGATCGTCGCGCGCACATGCACGCGACCGTCGCTCAGCGCTTCGCTCGCGACGACGTCGACGGCGAGCATCTCGCGATCCCACACCGCGCGCGTGCGGCAGTGCAGCGCGTCGCCGCCCGTCCAACCAATCGAGTCGTACATCGACGTGCTCGGCGCGAGATGCGGCTCGTCCGCCAGCACGAACGTGTAGCCGCGCACCGTGTGGCCGGGCAGTGCGGCTCGCCACTGCGCGAGCGCCACCTCGTCCTGTTCGATGCCGAAGAGCGGCACGTACACGTTCGCGTTCAGGATCAACGCGTTCGAGTACGCCGCGAGCTCGTCGCCGCTGAAACGCGCGGTGTCGAGCCGCAGGATCTCGAACGGCTCGCCGGTGACCGTGCGCAGCGCCGACAACTCCTCGCGCAGGATGCGCTCGTACACCTCGTGCGCCGGATGGTCCGCGGGCGGACGCACGACGAACATGCGGCGCTCGTCGAGCAGCTTCACCATGCAGTCGACGTGCTGGATGCCGCGCGCTTCGAAGTTCGAGAGGATCGTGTAACGCGAGAGGCCGAGCTGCCCGCGCGCGAGCGCCAGGAACGCCGCGCGATCGAAGCCGTACTCCTCGTTCTCGTTCACGAGGATGCAACTGCTGAGCGCCAGGCCGTGCCCGTCGGTCGCGAGGTTGCCGCCCGTCAGTGCGTACGACAGCGGCAGGTGTTCGAACCCGAGCGTCGCCGCGATCCGCGCCGGCGCCGCGTCGTCGGCCGTGACGTCGTAGTCGCGCAACGACTCGCCCCAACTGCCGTCGAACGCCGTCGAGAGCGGCTCGTCGCAGCCGTAGCCCGTGATCGGCGTCGCGAGTTCGTAGCGCGGATCCGCGAGCGCGAGGCGCCCGTCCTCGCCGAACACCGGATGCGGGCCCCAGTCGCGCACCCAAGACACGTCGTCGCCTTGCGCCGCGACGATCCATTCGACGCGCTCGACGTCGACCTGCCAGCGGTCGAGCCACAGCAGCGCATCGGCGATCGCCGCGTCGTCCGCGACCAGGAGGTGGAGCGTCGCGTCGCGCGCGAGGTCGACCACGAGCGCGTGCGGCACGCAGGGCGGCCACGCCACGAGCACACCGACGGCCGGCTCCCACTCCGCCGCGACGCGCCGCACGAACGGGCTGCCGGGCACCGTGGTGCCAAGGGCGAGGCTCGCGTCGTTCGCAGCATTCGGCTCGCCGCTCGCTCCGCCGCTCGGCGTGCCGCGACACGCCGCGAGGTGGAGCACACCGAAGAGAGCCACCACCAATGCGCCGATGGACGGGTTCCGCATGGCGCGAGCGTACTGCGACCAACCAGCGATCGGCACGCGCGACCGGCACGCGCGTCGCCGCCCGTCGACCGTGCCCGTCGAGCATGCCCGTCGAGCATGGCCGGCGCGCTCGCGCGCCGAATGCGCGGCGGCGCGTGCCACAATCCGCGCGCACCGATGAAGCCGCACCTGCCGATCCTGTTCGAGGACGAACACCTGCTCGTCGTCGACAAACCGTCGGGGCTCCTCTCCGTGCCCACGCCGGGTGCGGAAGGGCGCACCGTGCTCGACGTCCTCGGTGAACTCGAGCGCCCGTCCTTCGCCGTGCACCGCCTCGACCGCGACGTGTCCGGAGCGCTGCTCGTGGCCCGCGACGCGCGCACCCGCGACGCTCTGCAGGACCTCTTCCGCGAGCGCGCGCTCCAGAAGATCTACTGGGCGCTGACTCTGAGCGGTCCGAACAAGAACGCGGGTGAGCTGCGCTTCCCGATCACCGAGAGCGGCGGTTCCGCGCGCGTCTCGTCGACCGGCAAAGCGAGCCTGACGCGCTACCGCGTCCTCGCGCGCGGGCCGCTCGCGAACGAGGTCGAGATCGAGCTCGAAACGGGCCGCTACAACCAGATCCGCCTGCACTTCGCCCACGCGCGCTGGCCGCTGGTCGGCGAGCGCAAGTACGCGATCTCCGGCGACGATCCGTACAAGGCGCCGCGTGTCGCATTGCACGCCTGGAAGTTGTCGTTCGTGCACCCGCGCACCGGAGTGCGCGTCGGGGTGGAGGCGCCATTGCCCGACAAACTCGCCGACTTGCGCGAGCGCGTGCTGTTCGAGCCCGCTCCGAAGCCGCGCGAGAAGAGCGCCGAGAAACAAACCGCGCCGCTCCGCCGCAAGAAACGCGGCGGCGGCCGCAGCGACGAAGCTGTTGCGAAGCGCACGCAGCGCGGGAATGCGAACGATGCGCGCGGCGCGCGCGGGGGAGCGAAGCGGCGCGACAAGCGTCGCTGAAAGACCTCGCTGAGTGTGTCGCGGCCGAGTGGCGCCGGGCGGCGCCGTTGTCGTGCGCCGTCAGTGCGCGCCGAACGCGTCGCGCACGAGTCTGGCGGCGCGCGCAGCAGGATCCTCGGCGGCCGTCAGCGACGTGAAGAGTTGTTCGAGCGTGCCGTCGTGGCCGGCGCGCGCGCGCAACTCGTCGAGTGTGCCGAGCGCGATGCGTTCGCCGCGCTTCAGGATCGCGACGCGGTCGGCGACGCGCTCGACGATGTCGAGCAGGTGCGAGGTGTAGAGCACCGCACCGCCGCGGTCGGCCCACGCGCGCAGCAGTTCTTTGACGGTCGAGGCGCTGGGGGCGTCGAGGCCTGAGAGTGGCTCGTCGAGGACGAGGAGTTTGGGCTCGGGCAGCAGCGCACACGCGATCGCGGCCTTCTGGCGCATGCCGCGCGAGAACTGGCCGACGGGATCGTTCGCGCGGGTGTCGAGTTCGAAGCCGGCGAGGAGGGCGGCGCCGCGCTGGGCGATGAGTTGCTCGTCGAGGCCGTGCAGGCGACCGACCAGGTCGAGGTGCTGGCGCGGCGAGAGTTGGGCGTAGAGCGGCGCTCCGTCCGGCACGAACCCGAAGCGACGGCGCGCTTCGAGCGGCTGTGCATGCACGTCGAGGCCGTCGATCGTGACCGTGCCGCTTGTCGGCGCGAGCAGGCCGCACAGGATGCGCACGGCCGTCGTCTTGCCGGCGCCGTTCGGGCCGAGCAGGCCGAGCACCTCACCGCGCCGCACGTCGAGGTCGAGCCCGACCAGGGCCTTCACCTCGTCGTAGTGCTTCGCGACGCCACGGAGCTGCGCAAGCGGCGACCCATCGGCTCCGTGGAGTGCGAGCGGCGACGCATCGGCGCCGTGACTCGCGAGCGGCGCGGAGTCCGCGCCCGGTCCCGTGCGGCGCGCGGACGGGCTCTCGCCGCGCGCATTCGCGTCGCCGGCGCTCGCATCACGGCGCGCGGTCACGCGGCGACGAGGCGCTCCTGCAGGTGCGCGACGATCTCCTGGATGATCTCGCGCGGCGTCGACGCGCCGGCGTGGATGCCGACGTGTTTCTTGCCCGCGAACCACGTGAGGTCGATGCCGTCGACACCTTCGACTTGGTGCGTCGGCACGCCCATGGCGCCGCAGACTTCCTTGAGCTTGACCGAGTTCGACGAGTGCGGCGAACCGACCACGAGGATCACGTCGGCGGTGGAGGCGAGGTGGTCGGCTTCTTCCTGACGCTCGGTCGTGACGTGGCAGATCGTGTTGACGATCTTCACTTCGCGCGACTTCGGAACGAGCGCGGCGGCGATCTGGCCGGCCTTCTTCGCGATGAGCGTCGACTGGATCACGACGCCGGCCTTCTTGAGCGGCGGCAGTGCTTCGGCGTCGGCGACCGACTCGAGCACACGCGCGTTGCCACCGACCTCCGCGACCGAGGCCATGATGCCGATGATCTCGGGGTGCGTCGGCTGGCCGACGATGAACACGTCGTAGCCGTCCTTCGCGAGCTGGACCGCCTTGCGGTGGATGATGTCGACGAGCGGACACGTGCCGTCGATCACCTCGAGGCCGGCCGCGGCCGCTTCGCGTTTCACCGCGGGCGGCACGCCGTGCGCACGGATGACGAGAGCAGCGCCCGCAGGCGCGCTGTGGTGGTCCGCGACGGCGGTGATGCCGTGTTCGCGCTCGAGCTTGCCGACCGTGTACGAGTTGTGGATCAACTCGCCGTGCGTCACGACGGGGCGGTCCTTCTTCGCGGCCGCTTCGACGGCCAGGTCGATCGCGCGTTCGACGCCCCAGCAGTAGCCGGCGCTCTCGGCGACTTCGATCAGGACCGAACCGTCCTTCGAATGGAAGGTCTCGGACAACGGTGCCGTGCGCGTCGAGCGATTCGACAGCGCACGGCTGCGTTCAGTGGGCTGGTCGGCGGTGTTCATCCGGCGCTCGTGCTCGTCAGGCGACTTCGAGGATTTCGACCTCGATGCCGGTCTTGGCAGCAGTCTTTTCGGCGATCTCGGTCATGCGCGCCTTCGCGACGGGCTTCAGCTTCTTCGCCGCGTTCGGCTTCGCCAGCGTCGTGATCTGGATGTGGCCCGGCGCGAACTTCTCGACGTAGCCGAGCCAGTTGCGGAACTCGGAGTCGGTCGAGTTGTCGACCGCGCCGGTCACGAAGCGCGCGCGCAGGATCCAGCGGTCGATGTCGAACTTCTGGAGGTTCTCGACCACCGACTTGTAGATCTGCGGGTCCTGGCCCGTCAGCGCACCGAACGTCTTCTGCGTGCCGGCCTCGAAGTAGAAGATCGGGTGGTGGTAGCAGGAGATCGAGTGGCGGCGCTCGACGTCGTCGAGGTTGAGACCCGGCGACAGCAGGATGAGCTGCGCCTTCGGATACCACTTGTCGACCAACTCGCGCAGGTTCTCCGAGATCGCGCGGAACTCGAGATTCGCCATCGGATCGGCGTCGTCGGCGCCCTGCACGACCACGCTCTTCAGCTTGTCACCGGCTTTGGACAGCTCGATGATGCGCCGGGCCACCGACGTGATGACGACAGCTTGTGTGGCGTAGCGCCCCGGCCGACCGTTCGGCGCGACGGGGTCGACCAGGAGGGCGGTTTCGAACTCCGGGTGTTCGAGGGGGCCCTGGACCATCTGCTCGGCGAGTGAGGCGATCATGGAAGTCCTTGCCCGCCCGTCCGTGTCGGGACGGGAGCGCGGTCTCGAAGCACACACGGCCTGAGGACAGGCGTGCGGCGTGGTGGATGGCGTCGGAACCTTGCCAGGGAGCCGACCGGCGGACGCGGGCCGAAACGTCGGCGCCCGGAGAGTTTGGGCGCAGTCGAACCGGTCGCGAGCGAGGTGGCACAGGACGTGCCCGGAACCTCGAACGCGCATTGTAGCCGAGCTGTCCAGTCGGGCCGCCCCGCGGCCTCGATTGGTGGTTCGCGAGCACCGGCGGGTGGACCGTCGGAAGCACGATCTCGTCCGTCGCCGGGCCCATCGAGGGGCCCATCGAACGGGCCGTCGCTCGTGCTGCCCAGGCCGGGACGGCACGGCAGCGCGAGGACCGCCAGCAGCGTGGCAAAGGCCACACGCGCCGGGTGTTCGGCCGCCTTCGAGAGCCAGCGCGCCGCCAGGTCGAGCGTGACCGGCGTGTGCAACGGCGGCACCCAGCCGGGGCCGAGCAGCACGAGGGCGCCGAACACGGCGAACGCCGCGCCGATCGCGCGGCGCCATGGACGTGCCGCCGCCGCGACCGTCGAACGGGAGTGTGAGTCCTGCATGTCCACACAGACCGCATCGACCCTGGTGCGGTGTCGGGTGGGCTCGCGAAAATCCGCGCCGCTGCGCGCGCACCCCGTCACTCGCGAACGAGCGATCGCGGCGCGCTGCGCGGCACGTCGAGCGCCGCTTCGCCGCGCATGCGGTCGGGCACCACCCGCACCTGCCAGAACACGCGCGAGCCGACCGGCAGACTCGCCCAGAGGTCGGGCGGCAGACTCCAGCGCCCGGAGTTCACGTCGGCGCGCAGCGTCTCGAACGTGCCGCCCATGAACGGGCCGTGCTCGAGCCACAGGTGCAGCGTGACGACTCGCTCGGCCGGCACGTCGAACACGAACGTCGGCGAGTCGACGAGCCGCGCGCCGTCGGCGGGTTCGTGAACGTCGATCGACGCGTCGGCCGAGTGCGGCGCGACGCCGATCGATCCACAGAACGCGGCGAGCAGTGGGTCGGCCGCAGGTGAGGCGGAGTACGCGCGCGGCACGACGACGAAGGCCGTGTGCAGTGCGTCGACGGCCGCGGCCGCGAGCAGCGCGAACACGAACACCGGTGCGCCGCGCTTCGAACGTGCGGCGAGCGCCGCGAGTCCGGCGCCGACGACGAGTGCGAGCGCGCCGACGGCCGGGAACAGGTAGCGCCCTTGCGCCTGTTTGAAGTCGAGGTTGTACGCGACGACTTGTGCGAGACCGAGTGCGAGCACCGGCGCTGCGAGTGCGACCGCGCGCCACGGCGTGCCGCGTCCGAGCACGAGGCCGACGACGCCGAGGAGGGCCGCCGCGCCCCAGCCCCACAGCGAATGATCGGGCACCGAGACGGCGTTCGAGCCGAACACACCCACGAGACTGTGGCCGAGTTCCTGCGGGAAGAGTTGCGTGAGGTAGACACGGCGCGCTTCACCGAGTTCCATGCCGACCTGCTGCGCGAGGTGCGCGATCGAGCTCACCTCGTACGCCTCGGCGTGCACGCCGCGCGCGAGCGGCTCGCCGTAGCGCGCTTCGTTCTCGAGCACGAACGGAGCCAATGCGGCGAGCGCGAGCGCGAGCGCAGCGCCGCACCGCACGAGTGCGACGGCGCGACGTTCACTGCGCCACACGACGCGCACTGCGGCCGCAGCGGCCGGCGCGAACAGGAACAGCGCCGTCAACTTCGTCGCGAGTGCCGCGCCGATCGCGAGGCCGAGTGCGAGTGCGTCGAACCAGCTCACGGCGACGGCGCGCCGCTCGTCCGCGAACGTCCACACACGCGCCAGCACGAACAGCGCGGCGAAACACAGCAGCGTGCCGAGTGCGCCGTTGTCGAGCACCGCATGTGCGTACTGCCACTGCGGCAGACACGCGAGCAGTCCCGTCGCGAGTGTCGCCGCATGCGCTGAGTTCGGCGCGAGACGCCGCACCGTCGCCCACAGCAGCACGAGCGACAGCGCGCCGCACACGACCGAGAAGCCGCGCAGCACGAAGAACGCGCGCACTTCGTCCGAGCGCGGCGCCACCTCGTCGTGGCCGTGCCGCAGCGCATACGGCGCGCGGCCCTCTTCGAACTGCGGCGTCGGCGCGGCGAGGCCGCCGTCCATCACGCGCCCGAGACCCGCGAGCACCGCGTAGTACAGCACCGGGTGGTGCGCCATCGACGATTCGTGCCAGTGCGTCGCGCGCACGCCGTCCGTCGTGCCGGGCACCCACGGGCGTTCGCCGGTGCGCTCGTACTGGAAGGCGTAGTCGTGATGCCCCGGTTCGTCGGGACCTTCGTGCGCCGGCACGTTCACGAGGAAGGCACACGCACACGCGACGAACACGGCGAGCGTCGGCGCCAGCGCCGCAAGGGCTGCGAGCGCCGCGTGGTGCGATTTCACTCGCCCTCCGCGCGGGCAGCGCGCTTGCGATCGGCGCGGCGCGCCCAACCGAGCATCGACACTCCGAACGGAAGTGTGCGGCGCGAGACCCAAGCGCGCTCACACGCGAACGAGTGGTAGAGCAGCCCGTCGAGCCCGAGCGGCAGCTTCACCGACAGATCCGAGCCGCCCTTCGCGACGCTGCGCGCGAGCAGCGGGCGCATCATGAAGCGCACGGCCGCGATGGGCGGGAACAGGAGCGTGTTGAAGTACGTGAGGTGTTCGACCCGGAGGCCCGCAGCCTCGACACGCTCCTTCAATTGCAACTTCCTGTAGCGGCGCTTGTGATGGCTGAGCACGTCCTGCCGGCCCCACAGGAACGGGAACGCCGGCACGCTGAACAGGAACAAGCCGTCCGGTG
>JBIKNC010000203.1:0-8126 GCA_044358925.1 Planctomycetota bacterium
GATCGTCCCGAGCTGGGACGCGACGGGCACGCTCACGTACTACCTGCCGCTCGAGATCACCGCGCAAGCGGTCGTCGGCGACGCCATGTCGGTGCGCAGCATGCTCGTGGCCGCGGCGGCGACGCCGGTCTTCCAGTTCGCCGTGTTCTACACCGGTGACCTGGAAGTGAGCCCCGGACCGAACATGACGATCGGGGGCCGTGTGCACAGCAACTCCAACATCTATCTGTCGCCGAACGGCAGCACGCTGACGCTCAACACGAACTACCTGCGTTCGAACGGCGACATCTACCGCGGGCGCAAGACCAACTGGAATGCATCGAACGGCACCGTGAAGGTCCGACGCTACGTCGACAACCCGTTCAGCTCGCTGGAGCCGTCGGTGTACGTCGACATGCTCAAGAAGAGCGACCTCACAGGCATCGGCATCGACAACATCTCGGGCTACGACAGCAACTTCACCGCAGGGCACGACGCGAACGACGACGGCGACTTCGCCGACGTGGGCGACTTCCTGCCCTTCCTGGCAGGAGCGCTCGAGAACTGGAAGTCGCCGTCGGGCTACTCGGGTACCGGCGGCTACACCGTGCTCACCGGTGAACACGGCATCGGCGAGGCCATCACGCCCGAGATCGAGTCGATCAAGGCCTACGAGGAGGTGCCCGGCGGCATCGGCGGCGACTGGGAGTGGGACGACACCGCGAACACGTTCGTGAAGTCCACGCCCGGTACGGGCACTCACGACGCGGGCTTCTTCAACGAGAACGCAGGTCTCAAGATCCTCGTGCAGCCCGACGACTCGTGGAAGGCCTACGACGTCGCGGGCAACGACATCACGACGGCGGTCGCCGCGACGGGTGCCGTCTCGATGGACTCGATCTACGACGCGCGCCAGGCCGAAGGCACGGCGAACAAGGTGGTGATCGCGGTCGTCGACGTCGCACTGCTCAACACGTCGGGCTTCTTCCCGCCGAACGGGCTCCTGTACTGCGGTGACCTCGACGCCTCGCCGGGTCTCGAGTGCGGCGGCGTGATGCTGAAGAACGGCAGCCAACTCGCCGGACCTCTCACCACGGTCTCGCAGGGAGCGATGTACGTGAAGGGCGACTTCAACACGGTCGCCAAGAAGGGCGCGTCGGTCATCGCCGACGGCGTGAACCTGCTCTCGAACGCGTGGACCAACACGAAGACGAAGGGCACGCTCCCGGTCGCGTCGACGACGACCTACAACATGGGCATCATCACCGGGAATCAGAACTCGGTGTACTCGACGGGCTATTACAACGGTGGCCTCGAGAACCTGCCGCGCTTCCACGAGAAGTGGAACAACAAGGACTGCATCATCACCGGGTCGCTGGTGTGCCCGTGGTTGTCGGATCTGTGCGCCGGTGACTGGATCTACGGCGGCGACCGCTACGAGGCGCCGCGCCGCGTGTGGAACTACGACACGGCCTTCAACAACTTCGCCAACCTCCCGCCCTTCGCACCCTTCGCGGTCGTGGGTCTCGAGGTCGCGGACTGGGAAGGACGTCTGCCGACGGCGAACGACTGAGGCTCGGCTCCACGCCGAGTGGTTGTGTGAGCGGCCGCACCGATCATGGATCGGTGCGGCCGCTGCCGTCGTGTCCGGTGTTGCGCGCGCCTCGTCGCGTGTGCAACACGTCCGTCTGTTCAGCGGCGCAAGCGAGCGAGCGCAGCGCTGAGTTCGTTCACGAGGCGCAGGCGTTCGCTGCGGTCCTGCGTCGGGCGCGAGAGGCGCTCCGTCAGCGAGTTCAGTTCGTCGATGGAGGCTCGGAACGTGGTCGTCCGGCGCGGCTCGGGGCGCACGACTTGGGCGACGGACTCTGCTGGAGCGGCGTGAACGACCGCGGTCGATGGCTGCGGGGCAGGGGGGGGCGGTGGAACGTCTTCGAAGAGCGCGACGTCGTCGGCGCTCGCTTCGAGCACCTCGCCCTGGTCGTCCTCGTGGAAGAACAGCACGAGGTCGTCGAGTGCCAGCTCGTCATCCGTGGCGCTCGGTCGCTCTTCGGCGACCACGTCCACGTGGACCACGTCCTCCGTGACCTCGTCCACTGCCAGCTCCTCGGCGATCACGTCCTCGCTGGCCACGTCGTCGCTCTGTTCGTCGTCCGCGAACGCTTCCGGATCGAGGAGTTCGTCGATGACGTCGCCGGCCTCGACCTGCTCCGCGAGGTCGAGCGGCTCTTCGAGCGTGAATGACTCGTTTGCGGAGACGTCGGCGCCCTCACGTTCATCTTCGGCGGCCGCCACGCGCGACGCGCGCTCCTCTGCCGGCGCGAACGTCGTCGCTGAATCGACGCTGTCGGCTTCTCCAGCGTGCTCTTCCGAAGCTGCGACACGCACCGGTGCCGCCGCCGCACTGGGTCGCGCCGCGCCTTTGCCCTTCGAGCGCGCCGCGTCCGCGAACGAGAAGGAGTCGTCCTCGAACTTCGCGAGCAACGCCGCCAGTTCGGGGTCGTCCGAGTCGTCGCGGGTTTCGTTGCGTGGGTTCGTGTTCCGAGGGCGGGGCTCCGCGGGCGTGCCGACCTCGACCTGTGCAGGCGCGTCCTCGAGCAACTCCTCGATGGTCGGAGCCGCGCTCACGGGCGCCGCGGCCGCGCTCTCGGCACGTGCCGCACGCTCGACGCTCTCCGCGACCTCGCCGGCCAGGAGGCCCACGCGCTCGTCGAGTCGCACCAGGCGCCCGACGATCTGCGCCGTCGCACTCGACTCCTCGGCCGCGGCGAGTGCCGCGAGGCGTCGATCGACCTCTTCGAGGACGTGCCCGAGCGCTCGGCGGTCCTCCGCGTCGCGTCGCAGGCGCACGTGACGCGCGGTGACGATCGCGGCGAACGCCCCGCCGAGGCAGAGCGTCGACAGGGTCAGGGTCGCGAGGGCGAAGGTGTTCATCGGGGAACGCGCGGGGGGAACGGCGTGTTGTCGGAGTGCGCGGCGGCGGCGCGAGCGAAAAGCCTTCCACCAGCCTTCGGCCCCGCTTCCACCTGCCGCCTGCGGAGGATTCACACGGTCGCCCTTCAGAGCCGCACCCCGTCCGGCACGAAACACGTCATGTCGCGCGGCGTGCCACCGCGTGCAACGTCCCCATGAGCGATCGATCCGAGCTCGAGATGAGCAGTGTGGAGGCGCAGCTCTGCGTTCTGTACGCGGAGAAGCAGCGTCTCGAAGAGGAACTGGGTTCTTCACAGGCCGACGAGATCGTCGCGCTGGTGGACGAACTCGGCGCCCGTATCGCCGACCTCGAGCAGGAAGCGCGCAGCGCTGCGCCTCTCGACGAAGTCGACACGCTGCGCATCCGCGTCGCGGAACTGATCGCCGAGCGCGAGTCCTTTCTGTTGTCGGTCGATGCCGACGACTTCGAGGCCGCGCGAGCCAAGCTCACGACTCTCCAATCCCAACGCCCCGAACCCACCGCAGCCATGAGCAACAAGAACTACGACGCGATGAAGGCCATCGACAGCGCCATCGACATGGCGAGCGAGGTCTCGAACGACTGCAGCAGCTCGAGCGACGCCGCGACGGTCGCGAAGGACCTGCGCACGCTGGCCGAACAACTCGGCCACGTGTTCTCGAGCACGAAGGTCACGTACAGCGGCCGCTTGAACGGTGCGCAGTGGAAACTCGAGTGCCACAACGGCTGAGCACGGACACCGCGCCAAGGAAATCGCGCCATGACCTCGCTCCACGACACGCTCTTCGAGCACGCGGCGCGCATGGCGCAGCGCGAGGATCTCGCGATCCTGCCGCCGGGCCTCGTGCTCGGCGGCCTGTCGCCCGCGGAACTCGACGCGCTGCCGTTCGGGGCCATCCGCCTCGACGACAGCGGCGTCGTGTGTGCGTACAACGCCTACGAGTCGCAACTGACCGGACTCGCGCCCGACATCGTCCTGGGTCGCAACTTCTTCCGCGACGTCGCACCGTGCACGAACAACGCACTGTTCCGCGGCACGTTCGAACGCGGTCTCGCCGCAGGGCGCCTCGACCACCTGTTCCCCTACACGTTCACGTACCGCATGCGGCCCGTGAACGTGAAGGTGCACCTCGTGCGCGAAGCGGCGAGCGGAACCAACTGGGTGCTCGTCGCGCGAGCGCGCTGAGCGCCGCGCGCCCGTGACGCATTTGGCGGAACACGGCGAGCTGCGTGCGCGTCTGGTGCAGCGCCTGGCGGGGCAGGGCGAGCCGCTCTTCGTCGCGGGTGAACGCGCGCTGCCTGCGGCGGCTCTGTTCGCCGCGCGCCGCTTGCACATCGCGCAGCCGACGGATCGCCTCGACGCCTTGGTGAACGTCGTCGCCAGCCTGTGGGAGCGCGGGTCCGCGACCGCGGAGGAGATCGCAGGTCTCGCACCGCATGCCGTCGGCGGAGCGGGAGCCGCGTGGCTCGCGGGCGTCTCGGCCGCCGCCGTCGATCACGAGGCGGAGGAGTTCGACGCCGACCCCTGGTTGGCCACCGCGCGCTGCCCCGGCGACGAGATCGTCCACCGACTGCTGTTCGGCGCGCGTCTCGTGTCGCTCGCGCCGACGAGCATCCGCGCGCCGCATCCGTGCGGGCCGCGCGCTATCTTCTGAACGACCGGCAGAGAGCACCCCAGCAGGCACCGCCGACGACTCCGACGTACCCCGCGCTCCCTTGTCACGTCCCCCCGAACAGACCGCGTGCAGCTCGCTCGAGTACCGCGGACGCGCGGCCGATCTCGAGCGCTTCGAGCGCCCCGTGTTGCTCGCGCTCGTCGCGACCGAGGAGGAGTTCGACTGGTCGGCCGCGTTCTCGCGCTCCGAGGTCTCGACGCGCGCGATCGACGACCTGCACCTCGCGCAGGAGCTGTTCGAGTCGTTCGGCCTCGTGCCGACCTACGCGCTCGACTTCCCGGTCGCACAGCAGCGCGGAGCGACGTTCCGCCCGTGGCTCGAGCGCGGCACGTGTGAAGTCGGCGCGCACTTGCACCCGTGGGTGAATCCGCCGCACGACGAGGTCGTCGGCGAGCTCGCGTCGTTCCCCGGCAACCTGCCGCCAGAGCTCGAGCGCGCGAAACTCGCCGCGCTCGTCGACGCGATCGAGAGCGGCACCGGCACGCGGCCGCTCGTCTACCAGGCGGGGCGCTACGGCATCGCTCCGCACACCCACGCCCACCTCGCCGAACTCGGCTTCCGCGTCGACGCGAGCGTCGCGCCGCCCTTCGACTACCGCGCCGAAGGCGGACCGAACTTCGCGCGTTTCCCGACCGAGCCGTACTGGGTCGATCGCGTCGGCGGACTGCTCGAGGTGCCGGTGACCGGCGCCTACCTGGGCGGTTTCGCGAGCGTGGGTCCGCGCCTGCACGGACTCGTGCGCGGACAGGCCATGGATCGGCTGCGTGTCGGCGGCGTGCTCAGCAAGCTCAAGCTGCTGGAGCGCTCGCGCCTCTCACCCGAGGGCCACGACGCGGCCGACATGATCCGCCTCGTGCGCCATCTCGCACGCCGCGGCCAGCGCGTCTTCACGTTCTACTTCCACTCGCCGACGCTCACGCCCGGCTGCACCGAGTACGTGCGCGACACCTTCGAGCGGCGGCGCTTCCTCGACGAGGCGCAGCGTTTCCTCGAGTGGTTCCTGGGCGAGCTGGGCGGCGAAGCGCGTTCGTACTCGCGGCTCTACGAAGAGCTCTCGCGGTAGCGATCGACCGCGTTCTTGAGCGCGAACACGAGGCGCGCGCGCGGGCGCGGAAGTGCGAACGAGAGCGTCACACACGCGACCTCACTCGCACCCCAGTCGGCCTTGTGCTGCGAGAAGCCTTCCATGAAGTCGTAGCGCCGCACGCCGCGCTCGCACAGATCGCGCAGCATGCGCGCGCGCAGTTGGGTGCCCGGGCGCTCGTCCTCGAGCGCCGGGTCGTAGCCCTCCTGGATCTGGTGGTAGGTCGTGCCGCGCAGCACGCCGAGCTGCAGTGCGATCGGCGCGCCGTCCCGCACGAGACGCGCGAACTCCAGGCGCCCGGCGCGCAACTCGTCCGGCAGGAAGCGCGCGTAGAAGGCGCGGCGGCGCTCGTCGGCGAAACTTCCCGCACGACCGACCGCGCGCCAACGCCGACCGTGCAGGTCGAACAGGGCGTCGAGCCACGCGGCGAGTTCGTGTTCGTGGGCGAGGCGCTCGAACGTCGCCGCTTCGCTGCGGCGCAGGGCTTGGCGCACCTTGCTGCGCATGCGCGAGCCGAGTTCCGCGACGTGCTCCTCGAACGAGCCGCGAAGGTCGAACGCGCCGCCGCTCGCCGCGCTGCTGCGCACGGGCAGGTCGCGCTCGGCGAGTTCGGCGCACACGGCGGCCAGGAAACGCGAGTCGCGCCGCACCATCGACAACAACACCGCGTCGGCCTTCGACAGCCTCGTGAACGTGTCGATCAGCGCAGCCGCGACCGCGCGTTCGCGGCCCGGCACACACGGCACGTCGTTGTAGTCGGAGTCGAAGCTCCCGTCGGCGAGGAACTGCACGCGCCGCAGTGCGAAGCGCCCGCGCGCCCGCTCGCGTTTGAAGGGCAGCACGGCGACGAGCGCGCCGCTCGTGTCGTGCAGTGTGTGCACGAACAAGTCTTCGTCGCGCGAGAAACACTCGGCGTGTGCGAGCACCCACGCCGGTCCGTTGCACAGATCACCCGGCCCGAACGCCTCGGCACAGAGCCGCTGCCAGTCCGGCGCGAGCGCGAGCAGCGCCGCTCGGTCGCTCACGCTGCGCACGTGCAGGGCGGACGCGCTGCGCCCGTCGCGCTCAGTCGCCATCTTCCTCGAGGTATCCGAGCGCTTGGAGCTGGCGCTTCATCTCGTCGGTGAGTTCCAACGCCTCGCCGTCGCGCAGTCCGCGCGCTTCGAGGAACTTCCAGTGTGCGTCGAGGCGTTCGAGCAGCGCTTCGGTGCGTTCGGCCTGCTCCGGCAGGTCGAACAGGTTCACGAGTTCGCCCGGGTCCTTCGCGAGGTCGTAGAGCTCGAAGCCCGGATACTTGCCGACGGGGCGGTAGCGGCTCTCGAGCGTGACGATCAGCTTGAGCGGCCCGTCGCGCAAACCGCGCAAGACGAAGTCGGGGTCGGGCCGCTGCGACATGTTGAACTCGTTCTCGACGAAGCCCGGATTCGGCGTCGTCGTGTCGCGGCCGCGCACGACGTCGGCGACCGACAGACCGTCGCCGAAGCGGCGCTCGTCGCCGACGAGGTCCTGCGGCGCGCCGGCGAGGTCGAGCAACGTCGCGGGCAAGTGCACCGTCGCGATCGGTTCGGCGACGCGCTGCGCCGCCACACCCGGCCCGTGCAGGATCAGCGGCACGAACACCTCGGCCTGGTAGATCGAGAAGCCGTGTTCGAAGAGGCCCTTCTCGTCGAACTCCTCGCCGTGGTCCGACGTGAGCGCGATCAACGTCTCGTCGAACGTTCCGAGCGCACGCATCTCGTCGAAGAGCTGCAGGAGCCCCTCGTCGGTCGTGCGCACCTCCGCGTCGTACAGGTCGCGACCGACGAGCCGTCGGCGTTCGTTGTGGATCGGGAAGCCCGGGTGGTCCTGCTCGAACTCGCGCCGCCAACGTTCGGGCGGCGAGTAGGGCGTGTGCGGGTCGATGTAGTGGACGTAGAGGAACACGTCCTCGTCCGCGTTCGCGCGCAGGAAGGCGAGCACGTGTTCGTTCATGCTGAACACGTTGTTCTCGTAGTTCCAGTTGAACTGGTGGCGCGTGAGCGCGACGAGCAAGCGCCCGAAGTGCGAGTCGCGCAGCGCGGCAGCGGAGACCGTGTCCTCGACCGGCGCGTCGAAGTACGTGTCGAAGCCGCGGTCGAAGTCGAAGATCGCTTTGACGTTCGGGTTCGAGACGAAACCGGCCGTCGCGAATCCGGCCGCGCGGAACGACTCGGCCAGCGTCGGCAGGCCGTCGGGCGTGCGCAGGCTGGAGCCGTGGTGCAACGCGCCGTGGCGCGACGGGAACAGGCCGCTGAGCAGCGTGGCCGTCGATGGTTTGGTCCAGCTCGCGGCACTCGTCACGTCCTCGAACAACGTGCCCGCGTTCGCGAGTGCGTCGATGGTCGGCGACGTCGGTCGCGAGTAGCCGTAGCAGCCGAGTGCGTCGGCGCGCAGCGTGTCGACGACGATCAGGACGACG
>JBIKNC010000204.1:0-8118 GCA_044358925.1 Planctomycetota bacterium
TCCGTACCTCGACAGCGCCTCGGCCCAAGAAGTCGAGAACGTCACCGAACTCACCGTCAAGATCAACCGCTCGTCCGCGGTCGTGAAGGGCGGTCGGCGCTTCTCGTTCTCTGCGCTCGTCGTCGCCGGCAACCGCGCCGGTGTCGTCGGTCAGGGCTACGGCAAAGCACGCCAGGTCCCGAACGCCATCGAGAAGGGCAACAAGGACGCGCGGAAGCACTTCATCCGCGTGCCCGTCACCGAGGGTGGAACGATTCCGCACGAGGTCGAGGGCTACTTCTGCGGTGCGCGCGTGCGCCTCATTCCGGCCGCGGAAGGCACCGGCCTCATCGCCGGTCAAGCCGTGCGCGCCGTGTGCGAGATGGCCGGCGTGCGCAACATCCTCACGAAGGCCTACGGCACGACCAACCCGATCAACCTCGTCAAGGCCACGTTCACAGCCCTGTGCCAGCTGCGCACGCCGGCGCACGTCGCCAGCCTGCGCGGCGTCGAGCTGAAGTGACGCGGATCTGATCCGTCGACAGCCATCGATCGACGACCGCACCGAGACCAACCGAACCGCCTTCCGCACGCGACGACAGCGACAGAGCCATGGACATCAAGACCGTCACCCTCAAGGGCACGAAGTACACGACGCGCATGCGCGTCGGCCGCGGCATCGGTAGCGGCAAAGGCAAGACCTGCGGCCGCGGCCACAAGGGTTGGGGCCAGCGCTCCGGCGCGCGTCGACGCGCCGGCTACGAGGGCGGCCAGATGCCGATCTACCGGCGCGTGCCGAAGCGCGGTTTCACGAACGCACGCTTCCGCACGGACTACACGATCATCAACGTCAGTGCACTCGAGGGCTTTGCGAGCGGCGCGACCGTCGATCTCGACAGCGTGCTCGAGATGGGCCTGACGTCGAAGGAAGCACCGCTCTTCAAGATCCTCGGCAACGGCGAACTCACGAAGAAGCTCACCGTCCGCGCTCAGAAGTTCACGAAGAGCGCCGTGGAGAAGATCGAAGGGGCGGGCGGCAAGGTCATCGTGCTCGACGAACA
This sequence comes from Planctomycetota bacterium, assembly GCA_044358925.1. Classification (GTDB taxonomy): domain Bacteria; phylum Planctomycetota; class UBA1135; order UBA1135; genus Rohdeia. The sequence goes on from JBIKNC010000204.1 coordinate 1,041, forward strand.
GGGACGTGAGGCTTCGGCCGCGGGGAGCGCCCACGCGTGAGCCACCCGGTCGTCCAGCTCCTGAAGACGCCTGAGACGCGCCAGAAGATCCTGGTGACGCTCGGGCTGCTGGCGTGTTACCGGCTCGGTTTCCAGATCCCGCTTCCCGGCACGAACCCCGACTACATGGCGCAGCTCGCTCAGGGCGCCGGTGGTTCCGCGTTCGGACTGATCAGCGCCTTCTCGGGCGCCGCTCTCGGCAACACCGTGCTGTTCGCCCTGGGCATCATGCCGTACATCTCGGCATCGATCATCTACTCGATTCTGGGCAAGGTCTCGCCGCGCATCGAAGCCATCCAGAAAGAAGGTGCTGCCGGTCAGAAGCGCATCAACCAATGGACGCGACTGACGACCGTGCCGATCGCGATCGTGCAGGCGCTGTTCGTGTGGTTCCAGGTCTTCCTCAACGAGCCGGGCATCGTGGCCGGCGGCGGCACGCCGACCTTTGGACTGGCGTTGATCGTCGTTCTCGGTTTGACCGCCGGTGCCATCCTCGTGATGTGGATCGGTGAGCTGATCACCGAGTACGGCATCGGCAACGGCGCATCGCTCATCATCATGGCGGGCATCATCGCGACGATGCCGGCCAGTCTCGCGCAAGTCGTTCAATCCGACAGTCAGGCGTACAACACGATCCTCACGCTGGTCGCCCTGTGGCTGACCATCGTGGTGCTCGTCGTCTTCATCCAGAAGGGCGAGCGCCGGATCCCGATCCAATACGCGCGCCTCAGCCGCGGTCGCCGCGTCTACGGTGGTCAGAAGCACAACCTGCCGCTGAAGATCAACATGGCCGGCGTCATGCCGATCATCTTCGCGTCGGCGCTCTTCATGATCCCCGGGGTGCTGTTCGACACACTCGGCTGGCGCTACCTCGCAAACCTCTTCACCGACGCGGATGGCTTCATCTACGTGTCGCTGTCGATGGTGATGGTGTTCTTCTTCTGCTTCTTCTGGAACAACCTGATGTTCCAGCCGGACGACATCGCGAACAACCTGCGGGAGCACGGCGCGTTCGTGCCGGGCATCCGTCCGGGCGTGAAGACCGCCGAGCACATCAAGGCTGTCCTCCAGCGCGTGACGCTGAGCGGCGCCGTGTTCCTCTCCCTCGTGGCCGTACTGCCCGGTCTCATCACCGCGCGTGTCCCCGGCCTGCAGGGCAATCTCGCCTACTTCCTCGGCGGCACGTCCGTGCTGATCGTCGTGGGTGTGGCCATGGACCTCGTCGACAAGCTGAACGCCCAGCTCGTCATGCGCAACTACGAGGGCTTCATGAAGAGCGGCGCCGGACCCGCCTGGGCGGGCAAACGGAGCAGCTGATGGCCAAAGAGGAACCGATCACAGTCGAAGCGGTGGTGACCGAGTCACTGCCCAATGCGCGCTTCCGCGCCAAACTCGAGTCCGGGCACGAGATCCTCGCGCACGTCTCGGGGAAGATGCGGATGCGCTACATCCGCATCCTGCCGGGCGACACCATCACGGTGGAGATGTCGCCCTACGACCTGACGAAGGGCCGCATCGTGTGGCGCGGCGATCGACGCCGCGGACCCGTGGCGCCGCGTCGGGGGCCCGGTGGGGGACCCGACGGTCCGTCCGGCTCGAGTGGCGGGGGAGCGGCCGGCGGTCCGGCTGGTCCGGGCGGAGGTTCTCCGCCGCCGAACCGCACGAATCCGGGTCCGGGCTCGCGTCGCTGACCTTCCGACGTCATCCTGTTCGCCCCTCGATCCCCAAAAGAGACAACCGCGCCGCGACCTGACGCGCGCGACCAAAGACATCCAACGGCGCCGCGCCGCGCGCGACGCCGCTTCGAGAGACAAGCCGCAGCACCCAAGAAGCGATCCAACGACCATGCCCCGCGTACTCGGCGTCGACATTCCCCCGAACAAACGTTTGGAGGTCTCGCTGACCTATCTCTACGGCGTCGGCCGCCCCACGGCAGCCGACTTGTGCAAGCGCCTCGGGTTCGATCCGAACCTGCGTGCGCGTGACCTCACGGAGGAGCAGATCACCGAACTCGCTGCGATGCTCCAGACGGAGTTCGTGGTCGAGGGTCAGCTGCGCCGCCAGGTCGCCGCTGCGATCGGCCGTTTGCGTGACATCGGCTGCTACCGCGGCCTTCGTCACCGCCGCGGTCTGCCCGTTCGCGGTCAGCGCACTCGCACCAACGCACGCACGCGCAAGGGTCCGAAGAAGACCGTCGCCGGCAAGAAGTCCGTCAAGGGGATGAAGTGAACCTGCCATGGCCAAGACCGAGAAAGCCTCTGGCGCGGCAGCTGCCGCGCCCACCAAGAAGAAGGTCAAGAAGAACGTCGTTCGCGGCATCGCGCACGTGAAGGCGTCCTTCAACAACACGCACGTCGTCATCACCGACATGACCGGCGCCACGATTTCGTGGGGCACCGCGGGCACCGCGGGCTTCAAGGGCACGCGCAAGAGCACGCCCTACGCCGCTCAACGTGCTGCCGACCGCGCCGCCTCCGCGGCGACGCGCCATGGCCTCAAGGAAGTGGAAGTGCGCGTGAAGGGTGTCGGCTCGGGCCGCGAGTCGGCCATCCGTGCACTCTCCAACGCCAACCTCAAGATCTCGTCCATCGAGGACGTCACCCCGCTCCCTCACAACGGCTGCCGCGCGCGCAAGCGCCGCCGCGTTTGATCGGACTCGTCGCGACGACGACCCGAGTGCACTTCGTCACCCCGACGAATTGCCGCCACCGACCCGCCAAGCCCGACGCCTCCAGCCGTTCACCGAAACTCCGATGGCTCGATATTCCGGACCCGTCTGCAAGCTGTGCCGCCGCGAAGGCATGCAGCTCTTCTTGAAGGGGCAGCGCTGCTTCTCCGACAAATGCGCGATCAGCAAGCGCAACTACCCGCCCGGCCAGCACGCCCAGCGTCGCACCAAGGCGACCGACTACGGTCTGCGCTTGCGCGAGAAGCAGAAGCTGAAGCGCATGTACGGCAACCTCGGAGAGAAGCAGTTCCGCAACTACTTCCACGAGGCCGAGCGTCTGCAGGGCAACACGGGTGACAACCTCGTGCGCCTGCTCGAGCGTCGCCTCGACTCGATCGTGATCAACTCGGGGATGGCCTTGTCGCGTACCCACGCGCGTCACCTCGTGTCGCACGGTCACTTCTGCGTCAACAAGAAGCGCGTCGACATCGCGTCCTACCAGCTTCGGCCGGGTGACGTCGTCTCGGTGCGCAGCCACGAGAAGTCGCGCAAGGTCGTCGGGGAGGCGGTCGAGTTCAACCGCTCGCAGAACGTGCCCGATTGGCTCAACGTCGATCGCGCCAACCTGAGCGTGACGGTGGCCGGACTTCCGGGACGGGAGCACTTCGTGCACCCGATCCAGCTCCAGATGATCATCGAGCTCTGCTCGCGTTGATCGACGCCGCTGCTGCGCTCCAGTGCAGCAGTGGTCCCTCTGTTGCGCCCTTGCGCAGCAGTGAACGCGGCCTCGCGCGCGCCGAAGCCGGCGCGCTCCATCAGCCGGCCGCGTTCCGTTTCACCGAACACCCGCACACGAAACCCCACGCCGCGCGCTCGCCGTCGCACGCAGGCACCCCAGGGAGACGACCATGAGAATCCGTTGGCGCAACTTCGAGTTGCCGAGCAAGGTTCAACCCGACCGTGAGTCGCTGAGCGTTCAGTACGGACGCTTCGTCGTCGAACCGTTCGAGCGCGGTTTCGGCAACACGATCGGCAACGGTCTGCGTCGTGCGCTGCTCTCTTCGATCGAAGGCGCAGCGGTCACGTCCGTCTTCGTCGAGGGCGCCGAGCACGAGTTCGACTCGCTCGAGGGCGTGTACGAGGACGTCACGGACATCATCCTGAACCTGAAGCGTCTGCGTATCCGCATGCCGGGTGACGGTCCGATGACGTGCCGCATCGCCAAGAGCGGCAAGGGCCCGGTCACGGGTGCCGACGTCGAGTGCGAAGGTGATGCCCGTGTCATCAACACGAACCTGCACATCGCGACGCTCACGCTCGATCGCGAGCTCAACATCGAGCTGACGGTCAAGAAGGGGCGCGGCTACGTGCCGGCCGAAGAGAACCGCGACACGACCATGCCGCTCGGCACGATCGCCGTCGACTCGGTCTACTCGCCCGTGCACCGCGTCCGTTACGGCGTCGAAGCCACGCGCGTCGGCAAGTTCACGAACTACGACCGCCTGGTGATGGAGATCTGGACCGACGGGACGATCTCGCCCGAGCTCGCTCTCACCGAGGCGGCGAAGATCTACCGCAAGCACCTGAACCCCTTCGTGATGTTCGAGCCGGAGCTGGCGGAGAGCCGCATTCCGGACGACCCGTCCGGTTCGACGCTGCACCACAAGAACCGCGAGAGCGACGACATGAACCGTCGCCTCGACACACCGATCGCCGATCTCGAGTTGTCGGTCCGTGCCCGGAACTGCCTCGACGGCGCAGAGATCACGACGCTGCGTCAGCTCGTGGCGCTCGACGAAGCCGAGATCATCAAGCTCAAGAACCTCGGCAAGACGAGTCTGACCGAGATCAAGAACAAGCTCGCCGAACTCGGCATGCACCTCGGCATGGAGTACTGATCGGCGCGCCGCGCCGCATCCGTCCACGCCCGAGTTCCCCTTCGAACGAACTGCGCTGACCCCTTGAACCGACGGCTGCTCGAGAGAGCCGCCGCCCACCACGACAGAGCCATGCGACACCGCCGAGCCGGCAAGAAATTGGGCCGGACCACCAGCCACCGAATCGCCATGACGCGCAACATGGCGAACTCGCTCATCGAACACGAACGGATCATCACGACCGTGCAGAAGGCCAAGAACCTTCGGCCGTTCGTGGAGAAGCTCGTCACGATCTCGAAGGAGCCGAGCCTGCACCACCGCCGGCAGATCTTCGCGCAGCTTCGCAGCAACGAGACCACGTCGAAGCTCCTCGATGTGCTCGGGCCGCGCTTCAAGGATCGACCGGGCGGCTACTGCCGCATCCTGAAGCTTGCGAAGCCGCGTCTCGGCGACAACGGTCAGCGCGCGATCATCGAATTCGTCGAGCGCACCCCGGCCGCCGAAGTCGTTGCGACTGCCTGATCGTCCTTCTGAGAGAGTGAGAGGAAATCGACGCTGCGCGCCGGACTTGCTCTCTCAGGGTGCCTTTGGCCCAACCGCTGGCGCGGTTGGAGCTCGTTCGCGAGCATGCTGCTCGCTCTCTGAGAGATTGAGAAGAAATCGACGCTGCGCGCCGGACTTGCTCTCTCAGGGTGCCTTTGGCCCAACAGCTGGCGCGGTTGGAGCTCGTTCGCGAGCATCCTGCTCGCTCTCTGAGCCCGCGCGTCCTTCGCGCGCGTCCGTTCTCCAACGCTCCGCGGGCCGCGCCACCTTTCGAGGTGGTGCGGCCTGTTCCGTTCCCGCAGCCTGCAACCCCATGACGACTCGCTTCTTCTTGATCTTCGGTCCGCCTGGTGCGGGCAAAGGGACGCAGGCCACGGCACTCGCGAAGCTGCTCGCCGTTCCGCACGTCTCGACGGGCGACATGTTCCGCGCGCACCTCAAGGGGGGCACGCCGCTCGGAAAGGAAGTCAAAGCGCTGCTCGACTCGGGCACCCTCGTGCCTGACTCGATCACGAATCGCATGGTGGAGGAGCGGCTCGCTGCTGCGGATGCGCTGAACGGCGTGTTGCTCGACGGCTTCCCGCGCAACGTCGAGCAGGCCAAGTTCCTGGACGCGTTGCTGGCGAAGCGCGGCGCCAAGCTGTCGGGTGTCGTGGTGCTCGAAGTGGGGGAGAAGGAGCTGGCCGAGCGATTGGCGAAGCGTGCACGGGATCAAGGTCGCGCCGACGACGCCGACCCGCTCGTGATCACGAAGCGCATCGCGACGTACCGCAACGAGAGCGCGCCCTGCCTCGCCCACTACGCGGTTTCGAAGGTGCCGTTGCACCGCATCGACGGACTGGGCTCTCCGGCCGACGTCGAGTCGCGTATCGCCCGGGCCGTGCGCTGAAGTCGACACGCTGAGCGTCGAGCCGCTTCACGTCTCGCTGCACGTCGGAAGGGAGCGGCGGCAGCGTTGCGCCGGTCGCTCGCCGTCGTTCGCGGCCGACACGGCCGCTCGGGTGCGGCTGCGTTCACCCGGAGCTCAGTTGGCGAGTTCTCGCGCCACGTCAGCGAGAACGCGTTCGACGATCGTCTCCGTTGCCGCGCCCAGGGCGACGGCGAGCATGGCGGCGCTTCCACGACCCGGGGCGATCGGGCTCGGGACGGCGAGGGTCTCGTGGTACTCGCGAGCGAGAGACAGCGCGCCTTCCTCGTCCTCGAGGAGCGCGAAGACGACGACCTCGGCCGCCGTCCCGCTCTCCGTCGTGCGTGCTCCGAAGTGGAGCAGCTCGACTTCGAGTCGGGCGCGTGACGCGCTGCCGCCGGCGAGTCGGCGCTGGAACGAACGGCGCACGAAGTCGGCCGGAGCGCTCGAGAAGCGCGTGCCTTCGTCGCGCCAAACGCTCCCGTCACCGTCGCGCCACGACAACACGTCGCGCGCCGTCTCCGCCGCGGACACTCCCACGAGGTGAACGCCGAGCGGGGCGCTGTCCGACGCCATTGCGTTCAGCGGTGGCGCGATCGGTTCGACGAACTCGTGACGCGGCGCCGTCGGCGTCGACAAGCAGCCTGTCGACGGCACCACGAGGACGAGCGCGGCGAACGCGCGCAGCGGAAGGTCATTCATCGCGTCGTGTTCCGAAGAGGATGGCCGCGGGGTCGCGTTCGAGGCGTGCGGCGAGCGCCGTCAGCGCCACGAGCGTGCGTTCGAGTTCGCGCAGCGCGGGCCCTGCCTGTTCACTCGCGCGCCCCGCGTCGGTGGCGAGCAGTTCGATGGCCGCGGCACTTTCGCGCAGCGCTTGTGCGGTCGCGCCGAGGTCCGCCGCGGTGACCTGCTCGCGCAATGCGTCGGCCGCGCCGCGCGCGGCGTCGAGCGTCTCACCGATGCGCGCCGTCGACTCCTCGATGCCGGTCGCGGTGCGGGCAGCGCTCGCAACGACCTCGTCGATCTGCGAGCTGGCCCGAGCGA
>JBIKNC010000031.1:0-27146 GCA_044358925.1 Planctomycetota bacterium
AGGCGATCGCAGCGCTCGACGCACCAGCCAGGTGGATCGTCTCGAAGCTGCGGAAACCGACCTCGCTGCACCAGCCGCGGAAGTCGGCGGCGGAGTAGTCGAAGGCGTCGCCGAACTCGATCAGCATGTTGAGCGACATGAGCAGGCCCATGACGTTCTCGCGGCGATCGTCGTCGATGAGCGTCTCGATCGCGACGAGCGCCCCACCCACCGGCAACGCGTCGTACGCCGCGCGGATCAGGTGCATCTTCTTGGGCAGGTTCCAGTCGTGCAGGATCATGCCCATCGTGATCACGTCGGCGCGGGGCAGCGGCTCCGCGAAGAAGTCGCCCTTCGCCGTGCGCACGCGGCTCGACAGGCCGGCCGCGGCAATGGCGCGCTGCGCGATCGGTTCGACCGGCGGCAGGTCGAACGACGTGCAGATCATGTGGTGGTGGCGGCGCGCCACTTCGATCGACAGCAAGCCCGTCGCACCGCCGACGTCGCACAGCGTCGTGTACGGCTCGAAGTCGAACTTCTCCGCGAAGACCTCGAAGTTGATGCGCGAGATGCCCGTCATCGCGCCCAGGAACTGTTCGAGCTTCGGTAGTTCGGCGTAGAGCTCCTCGAAGATGCCCTTGCGGCCGTGTTTGACCTCGTTCTGCGGCGCGCCGGTGCGCAGCGCGGTCGGCAGGTCGTTCCAGAACCCGAACAGGCGCGCGCTCAGCATCGTGAGGACGCCGCCGACGTAGCGCGGGCTCGCGGCGTCGAGGAACAACAGACCGTTGGGGTTGTTGTGGTAGCGCGCCGCCGGTCCGTTGCCGTCGCGCTCGAGGAAACGCATCGCGACGAGCGCGTCGAAGAAGTCGAACGTGCCGCGCGGGTGCAGTTCGAGTTCGCGCCCGAGTTCGGCGGCGGTCAGTCGGCGCTGGCCGAGGCGCGTGAAGAGGCCGAACTCGACGGCCGTGAGCAGGACGCGCGACGACCAGAACGAGAACGCGGTCTGCAGGATCGGGGTGGGGTCGGGAGCGTTCATGGCCGCGAGTCCTAACAGAAAGCAGCACACCGGTTCCGTCGCCCCTACCGACTCCTCCGCCGAAAGCCGCCGCTTTCTGGTACGACTCGCGCGCCATGACCGTCCAAGCCTGGTGCCGCGCGTTCGTCGAAGCGACGGACGCTGCACACAAACTCGCGCCGCCCGCCCCGCCGCGCGGCGACCTCGACGAGCACTGGGACGACGGCGCTGCGAGCGTGCGGATCGCGGCGCCGGGGCGCCCGAGCGAGTGGCGCATCGTCGCGCGCGGCGAGAAGGCGCCGTCGGCGAAGGCGCTCGTGAACACCGCGGCGCGCGTGAAGCTGCTGCTGACGTTCGCGCACCACGAGCTGCAGGCGGCGGAGCTGTTCTGCTGGGCCGTGCTCGCCTTTCCCGACACGCCGCGCGCGTTCAAGCGCGGACTGGTGCGGCTCGCGCTCGAAGAACTCGAACACCTCGCGCTCTACCGCGCGCACTTCGAGGCGCTGGGCGGTCGCATCGGCGATCAACCCGTGCGCGACTGGTTCTGGCAGCGCGTGCACGGCTGCGAGACGCCGCTCGAGTTCTGCGCGTTCGTCGGCCTCGGCCTCGAAGGCGGCAACCTCGAACACAGCGCGCGGTTCGCGCGCGCCTTCCGCGCGGCCGGCGACGACGCGGGCGCGGCGATTCTCGAGCGCGTCGAACACGACGAGATCGGCCACGTGGCCTTCGGTCGGACGTGGTTCGAGCACTTCTCCGGCGCGCCGCTCACGTTCGACGCTTGGGCGCGGCATCTGCCGCACCCGATCTCGCCGGCGTTGATGCGCGGCACTCCGCTGAACCTCGCGGCGCGTCGGCGCGCGGGACTCGACGACGACTTCCTCACGCGACTCGCGAACGCGCCCGGTGTCGAGGTGCCGCGCGTCGAGGTGCCGCGTGCGCAGACGTCGGGGTCGACGGGCGCCGAGGAGCCCACGCCGTGATCGAGTGGCTCGCACGCCCGCGCCCGATCGCGTGGGTCCTGAACCTCGACGCCGAAGAGGAGTTCGCGGCGCGGCAGCACTACACGCCGACGCAGCGCTTCGCCGCGATCGTCGCGGAACAACGCGGGCGCCTCGTCGCCGGCGATCCGCGTGCGGCGGGTGTGCCGGCGGGCGCACAGCTCGTGCAACCGGGCGACCTCGTCGTCGACGAACACACCCCCGCCGGCGCGGCGCGCGGATTCGAAGGCCGCGCGTGGAGCCCGACGCCGCGCGCGCTCGCGCTGCTCGAACGCGCGGGCGCCGACATCGGTTGGCGTGTGCCGCTCGACGTGTTGCGCACGGTCAACGCGCGCGGTTTCGCGAGCGACGTGCGCGCGCCGCTCGCGCTCGACGCGTTCGCGAAGGACGCGGCCTGTGACATCGAGACGTTGCTCGCAATCGTCGCGCGGCCGAGCGCCGACGGTTGGCTCGTGCGGCGCACGTTCGGCGCGGCCGGTCGCGGGCGGCGGCGCGTGCCGAGCGGCGCCCCCGACGAGCCGACGCGCGCGTGGATGCTCGCGAGCCTCGCGAAGGGGCCGCTCGTCGTCGAGCCGTGGGTCACGGTGTTGCGCGAGGCCACCGTCAGCGGCCTGGTGGGCGCCGACGGTTCGGTGCGCGTCGCGGCGCCGTGTTTCCAGCGCACGACCAAACAGGGCGCGTGGCTCTTCACCGACCGCGCGAACGCCGGCGAGCTCGAACGGCGCGACGACGCGCGCCTCGTCGAAGCGGCCGAACACGCGGGGGCGGCGCTCGCCGCGGCGAAGTACACCGGCCCGTTCGGCATCGACGCGTTCCAGTACCGCGGGTCGAACGGGCGCGTCGTGCTCAATCCGCTGAGCGAGATCAACGCACGCGTGACCATGGACTGGGCCGTCGCGTTCGCGTCACACACGAACGCCGCGCCGCGCTGAACGGCGCCCCGAACCACGCCGCCGCCGTCGCAGCGACGCGGCATTCGGTGCTCGTCGATCGCCGCGCGCCGTCACTCCCCGCCCGCGGACGCTTCGTCGAGCAGGCCGCCGTGCCGCTCGAACCACGCGAGGACGTGCACGACCTGCGCGATCAGGTTGCTCGGCCGCGCCGCGATGCCGTGCCCTGCGCCGGGGATGCGCACGAGCGCCGACGGCACGTGCATGAGTTTCAACGCCTGGTAGTACTGCTCGGATTCCGACATCGGCGTGCGGTAGTCCTCCTCGCCCGTGAGCAGCATGGTCGGCGTCTTCACGTTGCCGACGCGTGCGATCGGCGAGTGGCGGAAGTAGTGCTCGACGTGCTCCCACGGCAGGCCGGGTTGCCAGTACTTCGTGAAGTAGACGTAACTGTCGGCGGTCAGCGCGTGGCTGAACCAGTTGATGACGGGTTTGCTGACGACGGCCGACGCGAAGCGGTCCGTCGTGCCGACGATCCACGCGGTGAGCACGCCGCCGCCCGAGCCGCCCGTCACGTGCAGGCGTTCGGTGTCGATCGAGCCGAGCCCGATCACGTGGTCGACGGCCGTCATGAGGTCGTCGTAGTCGTGGCTCGGATAGGCGTGGTGGATCTCCTGCGCAAAGGCTTGGCCGTAGCTCGTGCTGCCGCGCGGATTGACGTAGACGACGACGTAGCCGGCGGCGGCGAAGAGCTGGTACTGCGCCGAGAAACGCGGGCCGTAGTTCGCGAACGGGCCGCCGTGGATCTCGAGGATCAGCGGGTACTTCTCCGACCGATCGAAGTCGGGCGGGCGCACGATCCAGCCGTGCACCGGCAGCCCGTCGTGCGACGACGGCACGACGAACTCTTCGAGCGCGCCGAGTCGTTTGTGGTCGAGCAAGTCGGCGTTCAGGTCGGTCAGGCGCCGCGCAACTTCGCCGCGGCGCACACACGCGACATCGGCGGGACGCTGCGGCGTGGTGGTGTTGAACGCGACGGTGCCGTCGTTCGCGACGCTGAACGAGCCACCGTCGTACGGCCGGTCGATCGAGACACCGCCGACGGCCGCTGCGACGACGAGCGGCGCCGCGCCCGCCTCGGCTGCGAGGTCGATCCAACCCACTTTGGTGTCGCCGCGGTCGTCGTACTGGACGAAGAGGCCGTCCGACGCGGGGCTCCAAACAGCGGCGTCGACGTTGCGATCGAAGGCGAACGTGCGCACGGCGCCGGTCGCGAAGTCGCGCACGTACAGATTCGTCGTCTGGGTCGCGAGGTGGATGTCGTCGAAGCCGAGGTAGGCGAGGTGCGCGCCGTCGGGCGAGACGAGCGGTGAGTTGTCGGGCCCGACCCGATCGGTGAGCGCGGCGATCTCGCCGGTCGCGAGGTCGATCTCGTGGACCTCACTCTCCAGCGGCGTGTACTCCGGCTCGGGGGTGCGATTGCTCGCGAAGTAGAGGCGCGCGCCGTCGGCCGACCAACTGGGCGCGCCCGAGACGTCGAAGTCGCCGAACGTGAGCTGACGCGGCGTGCCGCCGTCGGCCGGCAGCACGAACAGATGCTCGTGGCCGGCTTCGAGGTAGCCGGAGCCGTCGGAGCGGTAGTTCACGCTCTCGATCACCGTCGCCGGAGCGGCCCACTCCGCACCTTCGGGCTTGCTCGGCATGGTCGCGAGGCTCTTCACTTCGGCGGGCACGTCGAGCACGAGCGCGATCCAGCGGCCGTCGGGCGACCAAACGATGGCCGAGGGCGGCGACTGCAGGCGCGTGAGGCTCGCGACCTCGCCGCTGTCGCTGTAGCGGCAGAAGAGCTGCGTCGCGCCTTCCGCCGTCGAGAGGTAGACGAGGCGGTCGCCGCTCGGCGACCAGCGCGGCGAGCCGTTCTGATCGATGCCGCTCGTGAGCGGCCGGTGGCGCGGTTCGGCGCCGTCCTTCGGCACGTCGACCATCCACAGGTTGTTGCGCCGACGGTCGGTCATCACGTCGAAGAAGTTGCGCACGTACACGATGCTCGAACCGTCGGGCGCGATCTGTGGATCGGCGGCGAACTCGAGTTCGAAGACGTCGAGCAGCTCGAAATGCGCGTCGGGGCGCGGCTCGGGCGCTGTGTCCTGGGGCGCGGCTTCCTGGGTCGAAGCGGCGAACAGGGCGAGAGCGGCGCGAGACAGTGCGAGAGCGAAGATCGACATGGAGATGTCCGTGTGTGGACGCGCGTGTCCGGCGAAACTGGGGCCGACGGGCACACGGTAGCGCCGCGGCCCCACGAGCGCGTTCGAGGACGACGTCGCTGCAACGAACCCCGACGGTGTGTTCGCGGCCCGTGCAGCGCGCGGACCGCGACGTGTCGTTCGAGTTCGAGTGCGGTGCGGTCGCGCGTGGGATGGAAGCCCTCGAGTTCGTGCTCGAACGCGTTCGAATTCACAGCTCGCGGGCAAGTGCTACGCTTGTCGCATGTCGAACACTCCTGCGACCGTCGCTCAGTTCCTCGCGAGTCTCCCGGCCGATCGCCGCGCGGCGATCGAAGCGTTGCGCACGACCGTCAACGCGAACATCGACCCGGCCTTCGAGGAAGGCATCCAGTACCGCATGCTCGCGTGGTACCTGCCGCACTCGCGCTATCCGGCGGGCTACCACTGCGATCCCAAGCAACCGCTGCCGTTCGCGTCGATCGCCTCGATGAAGGGCGGCATCAGCCTGCACCTGTTCTGCATCTACGGCAACGACGACGCCGTCGAGCAGTTCCAGCGCGAATGGCGCGCGAGCGGCAAGAAGCTCGACATGGGCAAAGCCTGTGTGCGCGTGAAGACGCTCGACGACGTGCCGCTCGACGTGCTCGGTCGCGCCATCAAACGCCTGACCGCGAAGACGTTCGTCGCGCACTACGAAGCTGCAATTCCGGCGGCCGCCAAAGCCGCGGCGAAGGCGGCGAAGCCGAGTGTGAAACCGGCGGCGAAGAAGGTGGCGAAGAAGGCCGCGAAGAAGGCGGCGAAGAGGACCGCCAAGCGCAGCGCGAAGAAGACCGCGAAGTGAGCGTGAGCGTTGCGCTCAGCGCAGCAGCACCTCGACGTCGGCGCGACGCTCCGCCGGTTCGACGTCGAGGAGCGTGATCTCCCCGCCCACGAGGCGCGCGTGCACGACGGTGCCGTGCGCGGCGTGCAGCTTGAAGTCGACGTCCCACTCGCGCGGCCAGGCCGGGAACAGCAGGATGCGGTCGCCGACGCTCTGCACGAGCATCTCTTGCGTGAGCAACATGAGCTGTGCGCCGTGGCACTGGTCGGGCAGCCAGTCGAAGTTGGGGCCCCACGTGGCCGGGAAGCGGTAGGCCGGATGGCTGTTCGCGGCGCGCGACGCGAGCTGCGCGCGGGCCTCGTCGACGAGGCCGAGGCGCGCCGCGAAGATGCCGTCCTGCGTCCAGCCGCGATCCTGACGGTCGTGGCGGCGCTCGAAGGCGCGCGCGGCGAGGACGAGGTCCTTCGAGCCGAGCGCGACGCGGCGGAACGGGAAGAGCGCGTGCAACTCGGGAGTTTCGACGTTCTGGCGGCTCGGGTCGTAGACCTCGGCGGGTGCGAAGCGCGCGTCGTCGCCGTCGCCCTGCACGGGCAACGCGGGCAGCGCCGCCGAGAGACGCAGCCACAGCTCGCGATCGGCCGGCGTCGCGGCGTCTGCGGGCAGGCGCGCGAGTCGCTCCAGCACGTCGGCGAGCCCCGCGACACACGGCAGGTCGTTCACGACGCCGTGCCAGTGCGTCTCCAGTGCTTGCGTCGGTGAGATGACGAGCCGCCCGTGCTCGTCGCGCTCGAAGCGCGTGTCGAAGTACGCGAGCACGTCGCGTGCGAGCGGCACGATCGCGTCGCGCGCGAACGCGAGGTCCGGCGCGAAGTCGTTGCGATCGAGCATGAGCGCGACGAGTTCCGGCCCTTGGTTCCAGGCCCACTGCCACCACGGGCACAGGACTTCGTTCGCGGCGTGGCCGTCGCGCTGCCAGCCGTAGTCACCGTTCGAGTAGCACCCGAACATGTTGACCGTCTCGGGGAAGTACAGGCCCGAGACGCCGTGGTAGAGCTCGGCGCGCGCGCGACACACCGGCGCGATCGCCGCGTGGAAGTCGAAGAGCGGCTCCATCAACTCGAAGTCGCCGGCCGCGAGCATCGCGTGGTACGGCAGGCGCGTGTTCTGCCACCAGTAGCAGTCGCCCCAGCGGCGCCAGTCGGCGTCGTAGTCGGGTTGACCGGCGGCGGCAGGCGCCACGGTGAAGATCGAGCCGTTGAACTTGATCGGGAACGCGCCGCGGCCGGCGCACGCGGTCGCGTAGCGCTGCAGGGCGTAGCCGCGCGTGACGGGCGAGTGCGCCTCGGCGCCGGGTTCGGGGCCGTCGTTCGCGACGCACACGCCGTCGACGTACAGGCACACACGACCGCTCGTCGCGTCGTACGTCGCCGCGACGTGGTGCAGCGCGCCGTCGTCGGGAAGCGCATCGCGCGCGATCACCGTGCGCGCGCCGACGACGAGGCGCAAGCTGCTGCCGGGATGGGTGTCGAACAGGAAGCCGTCGGTGCCGCCGGCGGTCAGGCGATCGAAGATGCGCGCGTCGCTTTGGCCGGGTGCGCGTTGCACGTGCGCAGCGAGCGTGAAGCCCCCATCGAGGTTGGGGACGGCGAGGTCGGGGAGGTCGAGCGTCGCGGGTGCCGCGTCGGCGGGAGCAGGCGCTGCAGCGAGTTCGGCGATCTGCTGCGCCGAAGCGACGCGGCCCGCGATGCTCGCGCCCGCGATGCGGCCGTTCCACACGTTCGCGCCGCCGGAGTCGCGGCCGAGGCGCAGCGGGTGATTGCTCGCGGGCACGTCGTGGCGCGGCGCGTCGCCGTCGACCACGATCCACGAACGCGACCAGAAGGCGCTCCAACTGGCGCGGTTCGCCGCGCGCGCCGCTTCGAACGGGAACCCGTCAGCGGTGGCGGCGGCGAGAGCGTGCGCGTCGGCGAGCCACGCGGCGGGGAACGCCGCGCGCGTGTCGGCGTCGTCGGTCTCGTTGGGTTGTCGCGCCGCGGGCGCGGCGAGTGCAAGGTCGAAGTACCTGCACGCGTCGGTCGATTGCAGCGTGCGCTCGTCGATCGGCGCGAAACCGGGCGCGACGGCCACGGCACCGAACGTGCGCGCAAGAAGCGGATCGCCGACGACCTGTGCGATCGCGTCGAGGCCCTGGTGTGCGACGGTCGTCGGCACGACCGAGTGTGTGTTGTGGTGGTACCAGCCGATCGCACCTTCGAGGCGCGGTGCGATGTCGCCTGATTCGACGACGGCGAGGCTCTCGGGCGCGTCGCGCATCGTCCACGACGAGGGCAATTCGCCGCCGGACAAGCGACGTTCGGCGCGTCGCCAACCAACGTCGCGCACGCTCACGCGGCGCTCTTCGTCGAGCGTGCCGAACGCGCGCAGCACGTCGCGCTCGTTCTCGATCAAGAGCACGAGTTCGAGGCCGTCGCACACGAGGCGCCACTCGCCGCTCGCCGGATCGAGTGTCTCGCGGTAGCCGTTCGCGAGGTCGAGCGGCGGCTCGAACGCGAGCGCGACCTCACCGACCTTGAGCAGCCGGCACGCTTCGCTGAACGTGTCGCCGCGCGCGAGCAGGACGTGCACGTTGCCCGTCGCGTCGACCCACACGTTCGCGCCGAGGCGCCCGTTGCCGATCGGCGACGAGCCGGCGCCAGCGAGCCCGGGCGCGGTCCACACGAGCGGCTCGGGGGCGCCGCTGGGATCTTGGAGTGCGACACAGGCGAACCAGAGCGGGGCGACGAACATGGGTGGAGCGGATGTGGGGTGACGCGCGGGTCGTCGAGCGTCGCTGCGATCGGCGCGCGCGCCGCGAGCCGTTCGGCGGATCGAAGTGCGCTCGTAGCATGAACGAGGACGCTTTCGTCCGGTGGCGGCAGCATGGAACACCGGAGCGCACGCAAGAGAGAACCGCATGCAGACGCTCCTCGTGGTCGCCATGGTCGTCGCCATCGTCGTCGGAATCGGGGCGCTCGCGCGGACGCGCAAACGCCCACGGCGCTCCTCGCGGCGCTCGCAAGCCGATGGCGGGTCGGGCGGCGATTTCGTGCACGGCGTCCCGCTCTTCGGTGCGAGTGACACGCGGGACGCGCACTCCGGTTCGGACGGTGGCTGGAGCGACGGTGGCGGCGGCGACAGTGGAGGTGACGGCGGCGGAGGCAGCGGCGACTGAACCGCGCCGGCGCGTGCCCGCCGACCTCGGTCAGAGGCGCGCCACGTCGTCGAGCGTGCGTTCGTTGCGCGCGACCGCGTCGGCGCCCGACTCGAGCGCGATCATGCGTTCGCGCAGGCGCTCGCCGAAGGCGCGCTGCTCGGCCTCGTCGGCGCTGCGGTGCATGTACTGCGGTTCGCCGTAGACCATCACCACGCGCGCGAACGGCTTCGGGATCATGAACGCATCCCAGCTCCCGAGGACCCAGGCGCGATTCGCTCCCATGCCGATCGGCACGACGGCGAAACCCGTCGCTCGCGCCATCCATGCGACACCGTCGTTCATACGGTGGCGCGGACCACGCGGACCGTCGGGCGTGAGGACGACGCGCCGCCCCTCGCGCAGGTCGCGCAGCATTTCGCGCAGCGCACGCGGTGCACCGCGACTGCTCGAGCCGCGGATCGTGCCGAAGCCGAGGCGACGCAACAGCCGGTGCGCGACTTCGCCGTCTTTGCTGTGCGAGACGAGGACCGAATAACCGCAGTTGCGGTAGGGAATCATCCCGATCGCCATCCGGCCGTGCCAGAAGGCGAGCAGGACCCCGCTCTCGTCGCCGCCAAGGGCGAGGTGCGCTTCGCCGCGCTGTTCGATGCGCCAGGTGCGCGCGAGCAACCCGAGCAGCGGCGGTCCGATGCCGGTGATCGTGTGTTTCGCGACCCAGCGCACACGGCGGCGGATGCGGCTCCACACGCGCTGTCCAAGGGAGCGTCGAGGCGGCACGGCGGGTCCGCGGCGAACGCGGGGCGGGGAACGTAGCAGACGGGAGCGAGCCGACGGTGCGTCGCTGACAAGCTGTGGTGGCTGGAACGCGGCGGATGGGCGCGCTGTCGCGCACGGCTCCGCTCGCGGCATGCTGTGCCGCGATGGCGAAGGCGCGCGCAGGAGCGGGTGCACGAGGTCGACACGTGGCACTGCTGCGCGGCGTCAACGTCGGCGGACGGAATCGGTTGCGGATGGCCGACCTCGTCGCACACTTCGAAGCGTCCGGCGCGCGCGAGGTCGCGACGCTGCTGCAGAGCGGCAACGTCGTGTTCAGCGCACCGGAGGCGCGCGCGGCGTCCATCGCGCGCGCGGTCGAGGCGGCGATTCGCGAGCAGCAGGGCTGCGAGGCGCCCGTGGTCGTTCGCAGCGCCGCCGAGTACCTCGCGGCCACGCACACGCACCTGCTCGCGGACGGCGCGAGCGAGGACGAGCTGCACATCGCGTTCCTCGCGGACACGCCCACGGCCGAGCGCGTGCACGCGCTCGATGCAGAGCGCGGCACGCCGGATCGATTCCTCGTCGCAGGCCGCGAAGTCCACCTGCGACTCGTCGGCGGCGTCGCACGCACGCGCCTGTCGGTCGCGTGGTTCGACCGCGCGCTCGCGACGACGGCGACGCAGCGCAACTGGCGGACGGTGTGTGCGCTCGCGGGACTGCTCGAGAACTGAAAGCGGCGCCCGCGGATCGACGGTGAGGGAGTCGCGCATCGAACGAGAACGGCGCCACCCGACCTGCTACCTTGTCGGGCCGCACGGCGCCAGGGGGGCGCCGCGCTCCCCCTGCATCGCGCTGCGCATCCGTCACGCCATGGCCACGCTCAAGTCGTTCATCGCCTTCATCGACCGCCTCGACGAGGAGGACATCCAGTACACGATCACGAGTTCGCGCGAGGGCGTCGCGACCGTGGGCGTGACGGTCGACGAAGAACACTGGCAGTTCGAGTTCCTCACCAACGGCCGCGTCGAAGTCCAGGTCTTCGTCAGCGACGGTGAAGTCGAAGGCGAGAGCGGTATCGACCGCTTCTTCGACGAGCACACCGGCAAGGACGACGAGGAAGAAGAGGAAGACGAGGACGAAGACGAGGATGAAGAAGAAGAAGAAGAGGAAGAAGACGAGGACTTCAACGACGACGACGATCGTTGATCTTCGCGGCCGCGCGCGATGCGCGGCGTGAATGCGGACCCCGAGACCACGAGGCCCCGCGCGACGCGTGTCGCGCGGGGCCTCGTGTGTCTGGGGCGGCGCTCGTGGCGACCGCGGTGGGATCGGCTGCGCGCGCTGCGGCGCTCACGCTGCGGCGCGTGCGCCGCAGCAGCCGTGCCGCGGCGCGCGCGATTCCATCAGGACTCCGCCCAGCGGCGGTAGGCCGGTTCGTTCTTGCGCACGGCGTCGAGCAGTTCGTCGGCGGCGGACTTGATCGCCTTCGTGTCGCCGCTGACGACAGCCGCCTTGAACGCGGTGTGCGCGGTGACGACGGGCTCGCACTTGCCGTCGAGGATGAACGAGACGACGAGACCGGCTTGGTTGAGGAGCTTCGTGGTTTCGCCGGCGCCCTGCTCGGTCGAGTTGTCGAACTGGAACGGGATCAGCCGCGCGATCGGATCGAGTCCGCCCAGCGACGTGATGTTCTGCACCGACCACTTGCGCGCCCACTGCGTGTCGCCGCCGGAGCCCGCCTGATGGTCGAGGAAGTAGCGATCGCAGTAGGAAGCGAAGCCGAACCGCAGCAGCGGCGGGAGGAACTTCTCGCCGTAGAACGCGTTGACCGTGGCGTCGGTCATGCCCGCCGTCTCCATCTTCTTGCGAGCGTCGGGACTGTTGTCGATCGCCTCGACCGCGGCGATGCCGTACGCGAAGCGTGAGAAGTGGCGCCCGAAGCGCGGACCGTTCGCATCGTCGAGGTCCCACAGACCGACGCCGATGGCATCGAGCTTGCGCGTGCGCACGTCGTAGTTGCCGTCGGCCAGGAAGGCGCCGCGCACGGCGGACCAGCCGAGCAGGTCGGCGCCCGGAGCTCCGGTGACGCCGCCGCCCGAGAACTCATTGAATTGGTCGAGGGAGCGCAGCAGGAAGACGTGCACGTTGTACGCCGGGCGTCCGAAGAAGCGCTCGGTGTCGCGTGCGGCGCGCTGAAGGTCCTTGGCGATCTCATCGGCGGTTGCGCGCGGCAGCGTCGTGCGGATCACGAGATCGTCGCCGTACGGGATGCGCCATTCGCGGCCGGCCAGTGCGTGGTACGTGTTCGCGGCGTCGAGTTCGAGCCACTGCTCACCGCACTTCCACAGGCCCTTGTCGATGTTCTCCTTCTGATCGGGCGCGATCCACTCGAGGTCCTGGCGCACGAAGCCCGCTGCGAGCTTCTCCTGCACCTCCTTGTCGATCCACTTGCCGCTCTCGTCCTTCACGAGGCCGCGCTCGATGAACGGGATGTCCTTCGGATCGACGTAGCGGCCCTTGTAGATGACCCAGCCCTTGGCCTCGGCTTCGACCTTCTCCTTCTCGAGGCGGTGCTTCTCGAGCTTCTTCGGATCGTCCCACCACTTGCCGTCGTACTCCTCGTGGCCCAGCGTCTCGTGGGCGCGGCGGTCGTTCTCGTCGAGCTTGAGAACGGCGTTGACCACGCGCTTGTGGTACTTCTGCAAGCCGAAGGCTTCGCACCAGTCGTACAGCTCCCAGAGTTTTGCGACGTCGGACTTGGCGGCTTCGAAGCGCTTGTCGAACTCCGCTTTGAGGTCCTTTTCGTTCTCTTGAGCGAACGAGGCCGGCGCCGGCGCGGCGGCAGCGAGCCCGTGCGTCCACGCGAGCGCAGCCAGAGCGGCGCCGCCGACGGCGAAGGAGGTCCAAGTCGAACGGGGTCGGGCGCGGTCGCTCTGGTGCTGGTTCATGGCTCGATGCGCGGGCCGTCGTTCGGCGTCGGTGCGTGAGCGTGGGAGCTCGGCAGCGCCGCCGGTCGGCTGGTCGGGCGGGTCGATCATGGTACGGAGGTCGGGCGTTGCGGATGGTCGGTTCGGTGCTTCGGTACGCGAGTCGGGCCCGTGCGGCCTTGAAGCCGATCGGCGCGTGTGGATACTGGTCGGGCTCGGGCGGCCGTCGGCAACGTGCCACGGCCGCCGTGTGTTTCGGCGGTGCGTCCAATCGTGGGCGGATCGGCCGATCCCGGACCATCCGACGTCTCCTCGCGAACGCTCCGCCGACCATGGCGAACAAACGACACGCCGCCGCCACCGAAGTCACCGTTGCCCCCTTGGCGGAGGCGACCGGCTTCGAGAAGTTCGTCCAGTCCTACTGGAAGCTCGGAGTCGTCCTCTTCGCACTGCTCGCCGTCGGCGCGGTTGCGAAGCAGATGATGGACGAGAACGCGCGTGCAGCAACGGCACGCGAATGGTCGACGTTCAACACGGCCGTTCGCAGTGCGACCGGTTCTGCGGCGATCGAGGGCACGCCGGAGGAACTGCGCGCACTGGCCGCGGACCCGAAGAAAGCGTCGGCACCGTGGGCGCTCCTTGCTTTGGTGTCGAAGCTCGAATCGCAGAGCGACTTTGCCGGCGCGCTCGAGGCGGCGGGGCGGCTCGAACGCGAACACCCGAATCACCCGCTGGTCGTGGACAAAGTGGAACTCGCCGGGCGCGAAACCACCCACGTGGCCGTGATGAAGGAGCGGCTCGCCGAACTGGCGACACTCGCGAAGGACCTGCCGAGCCTCTTCAACAACCCGGAACCGCCGGCCGACGCGCCGCGCGTGCGCCTCACGACGTCGAAGGGCGACATCGTCATCGCGCTGTATCCCAACCTCGCTCCCAAGCACTCGGAGAACTTCCTCGGTTTGGCCGAACGCGGCCAGTACGACGGCACCAAGTTCCACCGCGTGATCGACGGCTTCATGGTGCAGGGCGGCGATCGAACGTCGATCGACGGTCCCAAGGAAGCCTGGGGCACCGGGGACGCCGGCTACACGATTCCGCAGGAGTTCAGCGATTTGGTGCACTTCCCGGGCTACGTGGCCGCGGCCAAGAAGGGCGACGAAGTCGAGAGCGGCGGGCACCAGTTCTACATCACCCTCGGAGCGCCCCACCACTTGGACGGCGTGCACACGGTCTTCGGCAAAGTCGTCGAGGGCATGGACGTGGTCCAGGCGATCGCTTCGGCGCCCAACGAACCGAATTCGGATCGACCGCTCGAAGCGGTGGTGCTGACGAAGGCGACCAAGCTCTGAGCGCGCGGAGGAGAATGCTCCGCGGCGACCGTCGCCCACGGTTCATGCGTGGGCGATGGTGCCTTCAGTCGAACTGGCGGCCGTCGATCGAAATCGACCGCTGACCGTTCAATCCGGCACCTGCCAGAGAACGACGTCGGCGCTCGCGCCGTTCGGAACTTCGACATCGATCCACGACTCGCGCCGAATCGCCGCGCCGTCTCCAGCTTTCAATTGAAGGGTCGTTCCACTGGACCCTTTGATGGAGATCTCGCCGGCGCCGACGTGCAGCCAAGATCCACGTTGGTCCAAAGACAGCCGGGCGCGATCGCCTGCCTGTCCGCGGAATGCGTGCAAATGGGCGTTTTGACCGATGGTCAACGAACCATCGGTTCCGTTCGGCGACGCGAGCAGACGCCAATGCGCGCCGTCCGTCGAGAATGACGATTCCTCGTAGCGCGGTTTGCCGCCGGCTTTGGCGGGCGCGACCCACATTTGAAGGAGTTCGGTTTCCGCGTCGTCGTGCGCGTTGAACTCGCTGTGCATGACCCCGGTTCCGGCCGACATCAACTGCACGTCACCGGGTCGAATCGTCGACCCGTTCCCCATGCTGTCGCGGTGGGCGACCGCTCCGCGGAGGATGTACGTCACGATCTCCATGTCGCGGTGCCCGTGCGTCGGGAAGCCGGCGCCTGGGGCGATCACGTCGTGGTTGACGACCCGCAGGGCTCCGAAGCCCATGTGGGCCGGGTCGTAGTACCCGCCGAACGAGAAGGTGTGGCGACCATCGAGCCAGTCGGTTGCGGTCCGCCCTCGGGCGGCCGCCAAGCGTGCAGTGATCACAGAGCCCTCCTTGATTGTCAGGGATGATTGGGGGGCGCCCTCCTAACCCAACATCCGCGGAAGCTCAAATCACAGGCGCTGGGGAGGCGCCAGGCGATCCACGACCACTTCGAGCTGCCGACGGTCGTAGAAGTGGAGCAGGACCTGGCCCTCCATTCCGCTCTCAGATGAAGGGTCTACCCTGATCTCAACCTTGGTCCCGAGAGCATGCTTCAGGCGCTCTTCCAGTGCACGGGCCCACGGCTGACCTGAGCGGGGTAGATCCGCGCCCGCCGGCCCCGGCGCCGCTCCACTGGATGCGCTGGCCGTCGTCTCCACCAGCTTTGCGGTATCCGCCGGTCCCTCGCGTGGAGCCAACCACTCGCGTACGCGCCGCTCAACCTCACGCACCGAAAGTCCCTCGCGCTCGATGGTCTGGGCCAGGGCGGCCTGTTCGGCCCCAGGCTCCATGGCCAGCAGTGCGCGTGCGTGTCCCATCGAAATGCGCCCGCCCGAAAGCGCCTGCCGGATGGACTCGGGGAGGTCGAGGAGGCGGAGGTGGTTGGCGACCGTTGCGCGCTGGAGCCCTACGCGTTGAGCGACCTCCTCCTGCGTCAGCCCAAGCCGATCGACCATCGATCGGTAGCCAATGGCCCGCTCGATGGGGTCGAGGTCCCGACGCTGCACGTTCTCGACGAGTGCGAGCTCGAGCATGTCGTCGTCGGAAACACCCGGGCGGATGACCGCGGGTATGGCCGTCAATCCGGCCAGGCGCGCAGCTCGCCACCGGCGTTCTCCGGAAACCAACTCGAAGCCGTCGTCGATGGCACGAACCACCACAGGCTGGAGGATGCCGTGGTTGGTGATGCTCGCCTTCAACTCCTGCAGGCCGGCGGCGTCGAAGACCTGCCGCGGCTGGAAGGGATTGGGGCGGATGCGGTCGAGGGGGATGTCCTCGCGCGATCCCGCCGACGGCGTCGGCAGTACCACCGGGGCATCGCTCGCCGTTGCTGCCGACGGGCGGCTACCAAGCAGAGATCCAAGACCACGACCGAGTCGACGTTCCATGGGAGGCTCCTGTGGGGTGGGTGTTCCACGTGGAACAGTAGGGTACGGCACGGCGTTGACGGCGAGGCGTGGGAGAGCGAGGCTGGTCCCCCAATGGGAGGGCAACAGGCACGGCAAGCAGAGGAGTCAGGTCGGCAGAAGCTCCGCCAACTCCTACCAACTGGGTCTCTGACCCTGGCTTGGCTGCAGTCGATGGCTGTTTCTCCGGCAGCGTGGCTGTCCGCGGTCGGCCTGGCTTCCGTCGACCCCGCCACCACGATCCTCTCCACCTATGGGTCACTCGTGCTGGGTGACGCCTCTGCGGACCAGGCCAATAGAGACCTCACTTGGCTGGGATCGGTTGCAGCCATTCTCGCATCTCTTTGGTGGACCCCACGCGCCTCGGGACTGACGGAGGCGCGGGGACGTGGACGAAGCTGGCTCGAAGCAGCACACCTCCATGTGAGCGCTTGTGCCTTGGGCGCGGTCCTGGTGCACATGTGGAAGGTCCTCGGCTGGAGATCACTCGAGCCTTCCACCCTTGGACCACATATGGCCACCGTCCTTCAGGTGGCCGGACTCGCCATGTTCGCCCGGGCGCTTCCGGTCGTACGCCAAGGACCCGCATGGGTCGTGCTCGCTCTCCTGCTGGTCGCGCTTCTCGTCCCGTCGATCGGCTTGGGTCACATCGGCGGCCTGGGTGCACCGGCGGGTACGCCGCTGCTCGGCTCCTGGATGGTCGTCGCTGGACTGTGGATCGCCAGCGTCCCCCTCGCACGTCATGCGCGGGGTCAGTTGAACGCACGATGACAGCCACCACGCGCGAGCTCTCTCGATCGCGCGTGTGATCCGTGCACGAGGCATGATCGCGGCCCTGCTCCTTGTGCTCGCCCGCTGCTGCGGCCTGGTATGTGGCGATGTTCCACGTGGAACACCGCCCGTGTGTGGCAAGCAACCACGTGGGCAATCCGCCGCGGCGTTCGAAGTGGAGCCACTGGCGTCCACCCACGTCCAGCCTCCGAATGCGCGAACGCCCTCAAGAGCGCAACCTCGGCGTTCCGAACTCCGCCTTGGGTCGTCGGTGTCCGACGACCGCCGATCACTGCGCACCCCAGCGCCCAGCGCCCCGGAGGCCGTCATTTCGAGCGAACGCTGTCTGGAGACCTATCTCCAGGAGATCAACGAAGTTCCCCTTCTCACGGCCGACCAGGAGAAGGAACTCGGGCGCCGGATCCAGAGTGGAGATCTCGAGGCGCGGGAGCGGATGATCCGCGCCAACCTGCGACTCGTCGTCTCGATCGCCAAGATGTACTCCGAGCGCGGTCTGTCCCTCCAGGACCTGATCGCCGAGGGGAACATCGGCCTACTCAAGGCCGCCGAGAAGTTCGACCCGGACGCCGGATGTCGGTTCTCGACGTACGGATCGTGGTGGATCAAGCAGTCGATCCGCCGCGCCCTCACGAACACGGTGCCTTCGGTGCGGGTCCCTGGCTACATGAGCGAGATGGTCTCGCGTTGGCGTTCGGTCTCGAACGAGCTGACCTACCGACTCGGACGCACGCCGAACGTCGCCGAAGTCGCGCACGAACTTGGCATTCCCGAGGAGACCTGGGCCGTTCTGCGACAGACGATCGAGACGTCCTCCATGGGGCCCCAAGTCTCCCTCGACGCCCTCTCCGCGAACCAGGACGTCGTCGAAGACCCCAAGGCCGAAAGTCCCGACGAGACGATCGCGCACACCGACCTGCTCTCGAAGATTGGCGACCTCATGGATCTGATCGACGAACGCGAGGCCACGATTCTGCGCCTGCGCTACGGCCTCGACGGTGGGAGCGAACCGAAGACCCTCAAAGAGATCGGCAAGATCGTCGGACTCACGCGTGAACGCGTGCGGCAGATCGAACGCGAAGTTCTGCGGCGGCTGCAGCGGGTCATCGACGGTGAGGATGCGGCCTGAGTCGGTCAGTTGCCAACACGCCGCAGCGTCACTCGGAGACCATTTAGGCACCATATACGATCCACTTGTCGCCATCGGCGCCCGCCGCCGCTCTCGTGCCGGTGCCAGCCTCGAGTCGTTCCGCTGTGTTTCGTTCGCCTTCGAGCGCCCTCGGATCCCACGCGGAGGCCCTCGTCCTCGCAGCAGGACGCTGTCTGGTGGGCGCGAGCGGACGTCGAAGGTCGCCGCACGAGACGGATCGGGAGTGACCGCGTCCGAGAGCCAGGTCCGATGGGCGCTCGGTCGGGGGCAGAAGACGAACTCGTGTCCGATTGACAGGACGATGTTCGAGCCAGCGATCGCGGCTGGCTGCAGAGGGGAGGCGGACAACCCTATGGGCGCCGCCCCGTCCGGCATCAGCACCGGCCGCCCCAGCTCTCCTTCGAACTCGGTCGTGGACGCCCCGACGGCCACAGGCGGTTCGAACAGCACGACGCCCACGGATGTAGCGTGCGCCGGCCGCAGACCCCAACCGATGGAGGCGGGCGCCACGGTCGGTGCATTCTCGACGCCGATTGCAACTTGGCCGTTCACCGTCCGTGCCGGTGGTCAGTCGCAGGCGAGCCGAACGGCGCCACGGCCGCGCGTGGTCGCCATCGGATAGGCTCGCGGTTGCCAAGCGACGCCGCCATGCCGATCCACGCCTTCGTGTGCCGCGATTGCGGCGAGAACTACACCGACCTCGTGTTCGGTGCGCAGCTCCCCTCCTGTCCGAAGTGCGCGAGCCAGCGTGCGGAGAAGCAGTTCTCCACGTTCGCCGTCCACGGCCGCGCCAAACCGAGCGCGAACCTCCCCCCGCCGGGTTCGTGCGGAACCTGCGGCGATCCGCGCGGCCCTGGGTCCTGTTCCGCCTGACGTGCTCGGCGGCGCGGGGCGGCCCGCACGCCGCTCTGGGAGAGCCAAGTCCCTCCTCAAGCGGCCACTCGTGGCTCGTCGATGGGCAGGAGTCGCTGCGGGCGCCCGGCCCGCTATGCCCCGCGATGACCGCCGCCGATTCCGATTCCCGCAACGGGTCCAATGGACCCGACTCTGCCTGCCTGTTGCGTCGGCTCGACCATCTCGAAGCCGCGCTTCTCGGCAGTGGCGACGGTCTGTGGGACTGGAACGTGCGCACGAACGAAACCTGGTTCTCGGCGTCGTTCTGGAGCCTGCTGGGTCTCGCGCCGGATGCGCCGACACCGCCGGGAGCGTTCACGAGTTTCGTCGTGCGGCTGCACGACGACGACCGCCAGCGCTTCGATCGGGCACTCGCTGCGACATTCGAAAGCAACGCGTCGTTCGACCTCACGCATCGCCTGCGCACCGAAAGCGGCGAGTTCCGCTGGTTCCGAGCCATCGCACGGGCCGAGCGCGGCGCGAGTGGAGCGGTCGAGCGCCTCGCGGGCTCTCTGCGCGACGTGACCAAGCGCATCGAGGCTGAACGCAAGTCGCGCAGCGCTCGCGAGCGCGCCGAAGCCGCCGTGCAGGAAGTGGCGGCGTTGCGCACCGCCCTCGACGAACACGCGCTGCTCTCGATCACCGACGCACGCGGCCGGATCGTCGACGTCAACACAGGCTTCTGCCAGATCAGCGGCTACAGCCGCGAGGAGTTGATCGGCAAGGACCACCGCCTGATGGCCACGCCTTCCCACGGTCGTGAGTTCTGGGCCGAGGTCTGGCGAGTGATCGCGACCGGCACGCCGTGGCGCGGGGAGGTCTGCAATCGCCACAAGAACGGCTCGCTCTACTGGGTCGACACGACGATCGTCCCGTCGCTCGACGTCAACGGCCAGGTCGATCGCTTCGTGGCGCTGCGTTTCGACGTCACGGCGAAGAAGGCGGCCGAGGCACAGCTCGTCAGCGCGCGCGCCGAAGCGCAGGCGGCCAGCGCCTCGAAGTCGGAGTTCCTCGCCAACATGAGCCACGAGATCCGGACGCCGATGACCGCCATCCTCGGCTACACGGAGCTCATCGCCAGCGAACACGAGTGCGGCCGCGAGCAGCGCCTCGAGTACGTCGAGACGATCCAGCGCAACGGCGAGCACCTGATGGCGATCGTCAACGACATCCTCGACATCTCGAAGATCGAGGCGGGCAAGATGAACATCGAGCGAGTCGCGACGCCGCTGGTCGCACTCGTCCACGACGTGCTCGCGCTCATGGACGTGAAGGCGCGCGCGAAAGGTCTGGCCCTCGAAGCGCGCTTCGCGACACGTGTGCCCGACACGATCGCGACCGACCCCGTCCGCCTGCGCCAGATCCTCGTGAACCTCGTCGGCAACGCCGTGAAGTTCACCGAGGTCGGCGGCGTGACTCTCGTCGTCGCCTGCGACGCCGCGCGCGAGCGCCTGCGCTTCGATGTCATCGACACCGGCATCGGCCTCACCGCCGCGCAGCAGAGGAAACTCTTCGGCGCCTTCGTCCAAGCGGACTCGAGCACGACCCGCAAGTTCGGCGGCACCGGCCTCGGCCTGCGCATCTCCAAGCGCCTCGCGCAGATGCTCGGCGGCGACATCGCCATCGCGAGCGCCCCCGGCCGCGGCTCCACGTTCTCCGCCACCATCGCCGCCGGCCCTCTCGCCGCCGTCACCTTCGTCGAGCCGACCGTCGAACCCCTCGCCCCCCAGTCCCCAGCTCCCCGCGCTGCCTTGCCTTCGCGCGCCAACGGCGGCGACGAACGCGCCCTCGACGGCCTGCGCGTCCTCCTCGCCGAGGACGGCCCCGACAACCAGCGCCTCATCGCACTGCACCTCAAGAAGTGCGGCGCCACCGTCACCGTCGTCGAGAACGGCCGCCAAGCCATCGCCGCCCTCACCACCGACGGCTCCGAGTTCGGCCCGCTGCGCTACCCGGCGCCCTTCGACCTCGTCCTCACGGACATGCTGATGCCGGAGATGGACGGCTACACCGCCACCCAACTCCTGCGCGAAAGAGGCTGCCACCTCCCGATCGTCGCCCTGACCGCCAACGCGATGTCCGGTGACATGGAGCGCTGCCTCGCCGTCGGTTGCGACGCCTACGCCACCAAACCGATCGACCGCGCGCGCCTGCTCGAAGTCACGCGCGCCGCGCTCGCGTCGGCGCGCGTGCGGATCGCGGGCTGAGCGCGCTCACGCGAGGAGCCGCTCCAACTCCGCCCGCGACAGGTTCGCGATCGACGCGGAGTTCTCGTCGAAGAGCGCAGCGGCGAGTTCGCGTTTGGTGGCTTGGAGGTCGAGGACGCGCTCCTCGATCGTGTCCTTGGCGACGAGGCGGTAGGCGTGCACGGGGCGCGTGCGGCCGAGACGGTGCGCGCGGTCGACGGCTTGCGCCTCGGCGGCTGGGTTCCACCAGGGATCCAGCAGGAACACGAAGTCGGCGGCGGTGAGGTTGAGGCCGGTGCCGCCGGCTTTGAGGCTCGCGAGGAAGATGGGGACGGCGGGGTCGGTTTGGAAACGGGCGACGGGCGTTTTGCGATCGGTGGTCGAGCCGTCGAGGCGCACGTGCGGGAGGGAGAGCGCGTCGAGGCGCTCGGCGACGAGGTCGAGGAAGGTGGTGAACTGCGAGAAGACGACGGCTTTGTGGCCTTCGCGCGCGAGTTCCTCGAGGCGCGGCAGGAGGACGTCGAGTTTGGCGGAAGAGGCGCTGCGCTTCTTGGGGTCGACGAGGCCGGGGTGGCAGGCGAGTTGGCGCAGTCGGAGGAGGGCGGTGAGGACTTCGAACTGCTCCTTGCCGGAGAACGTCTCGGAGCGGTTCGCGAGCAGGATGGAGCGGTAGTGGCGCGCGACCTCGTCGTAGCGCGTGCGCTGGTCGCCTTCGAGTTCGACGTGCAGGATCTGCTCCGTCTTGGGCGGCAGGTCGGGCAGGACCTGTTGTTTGGTGCGGCGCAGGAAGAACGGCTGCACGGCGCGCGCGATGTCGGCGACGTGGCGGCGTTCGGTGTCGGAGCTGTCTGCGCGCTCGGCGCCGTCCGCCTCGCCCGCACGCTTCGTCGTGCGGGCATCGAGGAGGCGTTTGAAGGCGGGCGCCGAGCCGACCATGCCGGGGTTCAGGAACTCGAGCAGCGACCACAGCTCTTCGAGGCGGTTCTCGATCGGCGTGCCGGTCAGCGCGAGGCGCTGTTTGGCGCGCACGAGGCGCGCGGCTTTGGCGACTTGGCTCGCGCCGTTCTTGATCTGCTGCGCTTCGTCGAGGACGACGAGGTCGAACTCGAAATCGTCGAGGTCGTGGAGGCGCGCGCTGTCGAGGCGCAGCGTGCCGTAGGTGGTGAGGACGAGGTGCGCCGCGGACGTCGCGTCCCATTGCGACCAACGTTGCGGGCCGTGGTGCGTCGCGACGGTGAGTTTGGGCGTGAAGCGGCGCGCCTCGTCGAGCCAGTTGAAGATCAACGTGCGCGGCACGACGAGCAGCGTCGGGCGGCGCTCCTCGCCGGGCTTCTTGCGACGCGCGCGGCGCGCTTCGAGCATGGCGAGGACTTGCACCGTCTTGCCGAGGCCCATGTCGTCGGCGAGGCAACCGCCGAGGCCGACCTCGCCGAGGCGCGTGAGCCAGCCGAGGCCTTCGCGTTGGTAGGGGCGCAGCTCGCCGACGAAGGACTTGGGCGGATCGAGCGGCGCGGGTTCGCCGAGGCGCGCGAGGTTCGTGCGCATGCGGCGGAAACCGGCGTCGACGTCGACGCCTTCGTGCTGGGCGAGCAGCGCGTCGAGCAGCCAGCCCTGTTGGCTCTGGAAGCGCACCTCGCCTTCCTCGCCGCGTTCGCCGAGTTCGAGCCAGCGCCACGCCGCGAGGTCGTCGTCAGCGAAATGGCCGCGCGCGCCGCTCTTCAATTCGATCCAGCGGCGCTTCTGGCGCGCGGCTTCGAGCAGCTCGGGCAGCGGCACCTCCTCGCCGTCGAACACGGCCACGCCGCGCACGCCGAACCAGTCGATGCCGGTGGTGACGCTGGTGCGCGCCTCCTGCAACGAGACGTGCCGCCGCCCCTCCACTTCGACGCGCCAACCGGCGCGCACGAGCTTCTCCGCGACACCCGGCGCGAGGTGTCGGGACAGGTGGCCGACGCTGCCGTCGCGTGGGAAGACGTCGATGGGCGCCGTGACGCCGAGGGACGCGAGGAGTGCGCGCGCCGCGTTCTCGCGCTCGCTGTCGCGCCGCGCGAGTTGCCCGTCGATGGCGACGGCGACCTCGGGAGCGTCGTGCGCGATCGTCGCGCTGTCGTAGTCGAACAGGAGCTCGACGACGAACATCCAGTGCGCGTCGTCCTCGGCCTCGAAACGCACGTGCGGACGCGGTTCGAGCGGCTCGCGTTCGGGCGCGAGCGGCTCCTCCAGCCGATCGGCGAACAGCGTGGCGAAGACGAGCCGCTCGTCACCTTCGGCCGGCAACACGACCGGCCCGTGGCGGTGCGCGTCGCACAGGAGTTCGTACCCGCTGTCGTCCGCGACACGCACGAGTTCGTCGCCCGCGAGCAACCAACCGCCGCCGACCGGCAGAGCCGCGTCGTCGCCCTGGTTCCACAGCGCGAGGCGGCGCGTCGGGAACTGGACCGCGAAGTGCACGACGCTCGCTCCCTCGCGCGCGACCGCGAGCACGATGCGGCCCGACTCGCGCGAGACGGTGATCGGGGTCCAACCGTGCTCGTTGCGACGTCGCAGCGGCGAGTCGACGCCGAACGCTCCGGCCAACTGATCCAGCACTCGACTGTCGACCACGAGCGCCGCCGGCTGCTTCGG
The DNA here is from genome assembly GCA_044358925.1 of Planctomycetota bacterium. Taxonomy (GTDB): domain Bacteria; phylum Planctomycetota; class UBA1135; order UBA1135; genus Rohdeia. The sequence goes on from JBIKNC010000031.1 coordinate 23,684, forward strand.
CCGAGCATGCACGTGCGCCGCACGCCAGTGTCGATCATGGTCCGCGATGGCCATCGACACACGCGCGAGCGGTTCGAGCGCATCGACGTCGTCGGGGTGCAATGCCCCCCAAACCGACGGTTCGTCCTTCGCTCCGTGCGGCGCCACGAGCGGAAGGACCGCGAGCATGCCGCGCCGCCGCGTACTGACGTCGTCGACGAGCAGCCGCAAACCGTGAGCCGCTGCGCGCGGATCGCGGCGCACGCTGCGCGAGTAGTCGATCGCTCCGCGCAGACGCGCGAGCCGCTGCACGAGCGGCGCCGGCGGCGCGGGCTGCACTTCGCCGCGCACGTCGAACAGCGGCACGGGGCGACCGACGCCGCGCGACTCGCCGAGCGTGTCCGAGACGACTTCTCCGAAGTCGCTCTCGCGCGGCACGCGCTCGTGGTGCGCCGCACTCGGCGCTCTCGCCACTCTCGTCGCTCCCTCTTCGAGCATTCCGTCCGCGAACACGTAGAGCAGGAACGCACAGCCGTGTTTGCAACTTCCTACGCGAGCGAAGGCCGGGCACGAACACTCGAACGACACCTCCCCGTGCCGCGCTGCATCGAGGTCGAACTCGACGACGTACGGCTCCGTTCCGTAGACGAGCCCGCGCGCCTCGCCATCGACCACGTCGTCGAGATCGACGAGTTCGTCGTTGAAGTACTCGCGCCCGCGCGCGCGCTCGGCGGGTGGGAACTGGGACAAGAGCGTCGCGAGCAAACGCTGCGCTCCACGCGCCGTCCCGCGCTGCCCGTTCGTGCTCTTCCGTGCCAAGTCCGCATGGTGACCTCGCGCGCGCGGACCGTCCAGCCGACACTCTCGCGGCATGCAGCCGCTCGCACTCCTCCTCGCGCTCCTCCTCGCGCGCCGCCCGAAGCGTGTGCCGAACAGCGACGACTTCCCCGCAGCTGCGCGTGCCTCACGGACTGCGCCGAGCGCCGCTGCGGCTACCATCGCGTACGGCTGACCGACTTTCCGCCGACTTCGATCGCATGTCGAACATCCGAAGCGTCGCCGACGTCCGCGACTGGAACAACTACCGCTCGTACCTGAAGGAGCGCATCAAAGCGCTCGAAGACGGCGAACACGCCTTCCTCGTGTCGAAGGAGAAGTTCGTCTTCGAGAACGACGGCAAGGAAATCCAAGGGCGCGCCTTCCTGGTCGGGGACAAGGCGGCGGCGGTCGCTCAGGCGCTGAAGAAGGAGGGCCTGGTCTTCCGCTCGTACACCTGCCGCAAGACGGCGAAGGAGCTCGTCACGATCGGACTGCAGGCGACGGTCGCCAAGCAGGTCGAGTTCACGGTGAAGAAGCTGGCGCTCGGCGTCACGACGTCGAACGAGGGCGAAGTGCCGGATGGCGAGGCGCCGGGAGTCGGAGCGACCGAGGCAGCGGCGGCGCCTGGGGCGGCGCCCGGCGGCGCGATCTCCGACGCGTTCGAGGCGGCGAAGAAGCTGGTCACGGACACCGTCACCAAACTCGGTGAGAGTCTGTCGGCCGCCGATCGCTCCGAGATCGCCGCTGCGCTGACGACGCTCCAGCAGCAGGTCAAGAACGGCGAGATCGTCGCGGCCGGGAAGTCGATCGTCGCGCTGAAGGCGCTGCTCACGCGCATCGTCAAGGAGATCAAGTCGCGCGCGTCGTTCGAGAAGCGCGGCATCGACAAAGCCAAGGCGGCCGAGATGGCGAAGTTCTCGGTCGAACTCGAGGACGCGGGCTACGAGCCCAAACGCGCCGCGATGTGCGCGGAAGTGTCGGTCGTGCTGAAGGACCAGGGCGTGCCGGCGGACCGCGCGGTGGAGATCGCGCGCATGTCGGATCCCAAGGGCACGTCGACGGTCGCCGACGCCGTCGCGAGCGCCAAAGCGATGGCGATCTTCCCGAAGTCGATGCTCGAGACGATGCGCAAGAACGGCGCGACGGTCGTCTCGTGTCGCGGACCGGTCACCGACGCGATCCCCGATCTCAAGGGCGTGCAGCCGCGCGGCTGGCCCGACGGCATGACGTGGGACAACGTGCCCGGCCTCTACTCGCCGTCCGACAAGACGATCGTGCTCGGCACGATGGCGACGGGCACGGACGGCAAGGACCGCAAAGTGCCCGGGCCGGGCGAGGGCCCGATCCAACACGGCGCGTTCGACCTCGCCGGTCACGAAGCCGGTCACGAAGCCGGTCACGGCTTCGACTTCAGTGGCGGCAGTCCGCACAAGAGCCGCGGCGCGAAGTTCCGGAGCGCGCGCAAGAAGGACATCCGAGCGCTCGCGAAGAAGAAGACGGACCTCGGTGCCTACTTCATGCAGGCCGGCGCGGCGGGCCCGGAAGAGACCTTCGCCGAGAGCTGCGCGCGCTTCTTCGGCGGCGACGCCACGCTCGCGGCCGAGTGGAAGAACCTCCACGCGTTCTGGAACTCGAATCCTTACTGAGCGCGCTCGCGCCTCGACGGTGATCCGCCGCGAACCGGTCCACAACGCCGCCCGACCCGAACCATGAACGACACCAACGACGACGACGAGCTGGACGACGACCTCGAGGACGAAGACGAGGATGAAGAGGAGGACGACGCCGTCGGCACGGCGACGTGTCTGCCGGACGGCACGCTCCACCTGATGCTGCGCGCGCGCGGTCCGCGTGGCGAGTTGGGCGAGGCGCTCAAGGTCTGCCGCCCCTCGGATGCCGACTACAAGTCGATGGTGAAGCACCTCGGCGGGATCCGGCCGGGTGAGTTGAAGCGCATTCCGCCGTTCCGTTGAGACGGAGGGCGGCGGTCGCGAGAGCGGCGTGCGCGCGCCGTACGATCCGGGCATGCGAGCACTCGTCGCCCTGCTGGCCCTCGGTGTGATCGGTCAGGGATGCGGCCGATCGTCCGCGCTCGCGCCCGGCGCACCGGTAGCAGCCGCACCGCTCGCAGCCACGCCGCAGCAGCGCGCGGTCGCGGCGGAGGAACGCACGCTCATCGAGCACCAGGTGCGCGCGCACCTCGAGCTGCCGGCGGACGCGGCGCTCGGACGGGCCGAGTTCGCTCGCGTCACCGAGCTCAACCTCATGTACCGCCCCATCACGGACGCGGGCGTCGCGTGGCTGTCGGATCCAGCCACAGGTCTTGTTGCGCTGACGTCGCTGAGCCTGTTCGACACCGAAGTGACGGATGCGGGCGTGAAGGACCTGGCGCGGGCGGACGGCGGGCTCGGTGCGCTGGAGACGCTGGACCTCGGTAGTACGCGCGTGACGGACGCGGGTTTGATCGAGTTGGCGCGCGCGGACACGGGTCTGCGCGGGCTCGCCACGCTGCATCTGCGCGACGCGGACGTGACGGAGGCGGGGCTCGCCGCCGTGAGGAACCGGTGGACGAACATCGAGATCACCGGCCGTTGACGCGTACGGTGTCAGACACCGGATCCGTCACGGTGGTGGCGAAGTGCGGAATCGCAGCGCTGTCGGCAAC
>JBIKNC010000205.1:0-7963 GCA_044358925.1 Planctomycetota bacterium
GTCCCACGACGACAGCGCTTGGGACCACGGTCTTCGAGTTCGCCGTGGCCGACTTCGACGGCGACCGCGTGCTCGACGTTGCCCTGCCGGGCCCCATCGGCACGCGCCTCGCACTCCACCGCGGCGTCGGCGACGGGACCTTCCTCGCTCCGCTCTTCTTCACGGGCATCGACACGTGGCGCGCCGCCGCGATCGCCGACTTCGACGGCGACGGTCTGCCCGACCTCGCCACGGCGTTCGACGGCGACATCGCGATCCACTTCGGTTCGCTGTTGCGCTGACGAGCCGCGCCCGTGCGTACGGAGCACAGCTCTGTGGTCTCGGTCGTCCCAGAGCCCTGAACGAGCGCTGCGGGAGACATGCCGTACGGATCACCGACGTTTCGGACGTGGCCCGACATGTCGGCGATCCATGCCGACGTCGCTTCCAAGTAGCGCTCCCAAGTCCACGTTCTCCCACTCTTCGGGTCGTGCCACCAGACCGTAGCCGTTCGCACACGCCCACCCCTCCCCGGGCTTGACCTCGGCGCGTACGCCGTCAGCAAGCAGTTCACGAACCGACCTGTCGGAACAGCGACGACGCTACACTTGGCTGCATGCGGATGCTCCTCCCCCTGCTCCTCCCGCTGCTTCTGTCAAGTGCGCCGCGCTCCGCCGCGCTCGCCCCTGTACGGCCCTGCACCGGCCTCTCGCTCACGGCTGCGGACGGTTCGCAGATCGTGGCGCGAACGGTCGAATGGGCACTCAGCGACGCGCGGCACGACCGCTTGTCGATCGTGCCGCGCGGCAAGCGCTTCCAAGCACTGACGCCCGAAGGCCCAACCGGCTTCGCTTGGACGGGCCAGCACGGCTTCGTGACGATCACCGGCTACGGCACCGACTACGGCCCTGACGCGCTGAACGAGCGCGGCCTGTACGTCGGCATGTACTACTTCCCCGGCTTCGCCGACTACGCGCCGTGGGATGCGGCGCAGGCCACGCGCAGCTGCAGCGTCGGCGACTTCCAGCAGTGGCTGCTCTCGAGCTTCGCGAGCGTCGCAGAAGTGCGCGAGCACCTGAACGACGTGCGCGTCGTGTACGTCGAGGACGCGCGCTTCGGCGGCGCGCAGCTGCCGTTCCACTGGAAGATCGCCGACCCGACCGGCGCCTGCGTGGTGATCGAGATCGTCGACGGCGGTCGGGTCGAGGTGTTCGATGCCTTCCGCGGCGTGATCACGAACTCGCCCGGCTACGACTGGCATCTGACGAACCTGCGCAACTACCTCGGTGTAGCGCCGGGCGCCGCGACGCCGATCACGATCGACGGACGCGAGTTCGCTCCGCTCGGCGGCGGCTCGGGCCTGCGCGGCCTGCCCGGCGACTTCACTCCGCCCTCGCGCTTCGTGCGCGCCAGCGTGCTCAGCTCGTGCGTGCGGCCCCTCGCCGACGGAGAGGACGCAGTTTTCGAAGCGTTCCGCCTGCTGGACAGCTTCAACATCCCAGTCGGGGCCACGGCCGCGCCGGCGCAGCTCGCGGCCGACATCCTGTCGGCCACGCAGATCACGGTCGTATCCGACCTCACCAACCGCGCGTTGTACTTCCACACGATGCACAACCGTCAAGTGCGCAAGCTCGACCTCGCCAAGATCGACTTCGCGCAGGTTCCGCAGCAGACGCTGGAAGATCCGCTGCGCCGTCAGACGGTGGTCGAGCTCGAAGTGCGCGCGCGCTGAGAGAGTGAGAAAGAATCGACGCTTCGCGCCGGACACCACTCTCTCAGATGCCTATGGCCCAACCGCTGGCGCGGTTGGAGCCCGTTCGCGAGCACTTCTGCTCGCTCTCTGAGAGAGTGAGGTGAAATCGACGCTTCGCGCCGGACACCACTCTCTCAGATGCCTATGGCCCAACCGCTGGCGCGGTTGGAGCCCGTTCGCGAGCATTTCTGCTCGCTCTCTGAGCAGCGTTCGGGGCGCACGCCGTCGCCTTGCTACGACGCGGCGCGCGCTGCGGCCGAACCGCGCGCGCTTCAGCGATCCCAGTCCGCGACAAACAGCGTGTGGGTCTTCACCCGCGCCTGCGGGTAGGCCTTGGCGCCGATGCTCACGCCGCCGGCAGGCCTCCGCCACTTTGGCGTCGCGGCTTTGTGTTATCGCGGATCGCTCTCCTCCATCCCGAGGAACAGGTCCTGCAGACCTTCGTTGAGCTTCTCCGATCCACTCACCGTGGTGAGCTTGAAGCCCTCGTAAGGTCCTCCGAACCACGCGCCACCATCGAGGACACCGAGCATGCTGGAAACGGTGTCCACCATGACGCGACGCATGAGGCGAAAGAGCGCGTCGCGCTGCTCGGTGCTCAGCGACGCGTGAAGGGCCAAGGCGCGCTTGAATTCTGAATCCGATGCGGCCGCCGGCGGCTGTGTCGCGAAGAGCTCGCGGTACTCATGCAAGTTGGCGTCGACGATCTCCGTCCGAATGCGCGCGACGAGTTCTACCGGCTTCATTTGAGAAGTGTGAGCGTCACTCCGGCCCTGCCGATGGCGCTCGTGATCGAGGGACCTTGCTGGACGATGCGGCTCTCGGGTTGTGAGACCACTACGTTCCCGCCGACGTGTTCACAGGCTTTGCGGCATCCACACCGCTCTGCGGCAGATCGAGGCGCGCGAGCGTGCCGGTGTCGGGGGCGGAGTCGAGCACGAAGCTGCCGCCCAGGCGTTCCGCGAGCGTGCGCACGAGGAACAGGCCGAGGCCCATGCCGCGGCCGGGGTCCTTCGTCGTGAAGAACGGATCGCCGGCGCGGCGCAGCGTCGCGGCGTCCATGCCGGTGCCGCGGTCCTTGACTTCGAAGAGGACGCCGGTGCCGCTCGCGCTCACGCGCACGTCGACGCGGCCGTTCGGCGGCGAGGCTTCGACGGCGTTCTTGACGAGCGCGCGCAACGAACGGCGCAGCGCGGTGCGCGGCACGCGCAGGGCGCGATCGAGTGCGGGATCGTTCGCGATGTCGACGCGCTCCGCGCCGCTGATCTTCGCGATCGCTTCGGCGAGCAGTTCGCGCGGCGTGCTCGCGACGATCTCCTCGCCCACCTCGGCGCCCGCGTCGAGCGACATCTGGTCGAGGATGCGCCGACAGCGGCCGACCTCGTCGCGGATGAGGCGCGTGTCGGCCAGCGCCTCGGGCGACGAACCGAGGACTTCGCGCTCGAGTTCGCGCGCGATGACGGCGATGGTGGAGAGCGGCGAGGCCAGCTCGTGCGCCGCACCCGCGGCGAGTGTGGCGAGCGCTTCGAGTCGTTGTGAGTCGGCGCGCCGCTGGCGCTCGAGTGCGAGTTCGCCGTCGCGCAGCGCGAGTTCGCCGTTGAGGCGGCGCACGAAGTACGCGGTGATCGACGCGACGGCCACGAACGCGACGATCGCGCCGTGGCCGTACAGCGACAGTCCTGCGAAGTGCGCGCCTTCGGGGCTCGCGGCGAAGACCGGCACGCCCTCGACGAGGAGCGGCTCGTGGCTGAAAACCAGCAGCGTGAAGCCGCCGATCGCCGCCGCGAACACGATGCGGAGCCACGGGCCCGACAGGATGACCGTGGCCAGCACCAAGTTGACGACGTAGAAGACGGTGAACGGGTTGGTCGCGCCGCCGGTCAGGTGCAACAAGCCCGTCAAGAGCACCAGGTCCAAGAGCAGCACCGACCCCAGCAACGTGCGCCCTTTGCGCAGCCACAGCCCGTCGCCCTCGTGCCGGCGCGCGAGGTGGAACCAGATCTGCAAGCCCAGATTCGCGGCCAAGCCGAGCGACACGATCGCGAGCAGCGGCAACAGTTCGAGGTCGACGCCCAGCCAGACCTGCGCGAGCACGATCGTGACCATCTGCCCGAGCACCGCGGCGCGCCGCAGCTCGAGCAGCCACGACATGTTGATGCGGACGCGCTCCGCCGCCGCGCGGTCGGACAGTTGGGCCAGGGGGTCGAGCTTCACGCGGCGCGCATCCTAGGCGCGGCGGGTCTTGGCTCGGGTACTGGCCTCGTCCGTTGGTGATGGCCGCGGCGGCCCCGCCGGGCGGTCGGCGAGCAGCGGCGACATCGAACGGGAGCACGTCCGGCCCGCGACCGGCTCCGGTCGCCCAACGATCACCAGCCCTCGAGTCAAGCTCCCCTCAACCCAGCCTCTTCACGAATCCGATAGCGCGGGAATGGTCCTCCACCGCTCCCTCCATCGCATCGTCGCTCTCTCCGTCCTCGCCCTGTCCGCCGCCTGCTCCAGCCCGTCGCGCGTCGGCTGGAACGCCTATGCGGGCGGCGACTACACCACCGCGCTCTCGCACTGGACGCCGATCGCCGAAGAAGGCGACGCCGACGCGCAGTTCCTGCTGGGCGTCATGCACGAAGAAGGCCAGGGCGTCGCGGTCGACCACGCCGAAGCCGCGCGCTGGTACCGCCTCTCGGCCGACCAGGGCTACGCGCCCGCGCAGAACAACCTCGGCCTCCTGCTGCTCGCGGGCCGCGGCGTCGATCAAAGCGCGACCGAAGCCGCGTCGTGGTTCGAGAAGGCCGTCGCCCAGGACTTCGACAAGGCCTCGACGAACCTCGGCTTCCTGCTCGTGACGGGCACCGGCATCGAGCGCGACGTCACGCGCGGCCAGAGCCTGCTCACCTCCGCCGCCACACAAGGTGATCCGCGCGCGCAGCACCTCGTCGCAGTGCTCCACACGGGCGGCCGCGGCGTCACGCAAGACCTCGAGTCGGCCGCCAGTTGGTGCCGCCGCGCCGCCGAGCAGGGCGACGTCAGCTCGCAGTATCTGCTCGGCCTCATGCACTCGCGCGGCCAAGGCGTCGAACAGGACCACGGCGAAGCCGCCGTGTGGTTCGAGCGCGCCGCCCAGCAAGGCCACCTGCGCGCGCAACTCGCCATCGCACGCGCCTACGAATCGGGCACGGGCGTCGAGCAGAACGACACCCGATCCGCCGAGTTCTTCGGCCTCGCCGCCGAGCAGGGCAGCGTGCCCGCGCAACTCGCCTTCGCGCGCTGCCTCGCCGAAGGCCGCGGCGTCACCGCCGACCCCGCGCGCGCGTTCGAGTTCATGTCGTCGGCCGCGGAGCAGGGCTCCTTCCTCGCACAGCACGACCTCGCGCTCTTCCACCTGCGCGGCACGGGCACCTCGGTCGACGCCGCGAAGGCCGCCGAGTTGTTCGAGACCTCCGCCATGCGCGGCCACGCCGCCTCGCAGGAGAAGTACGCGCAGATGCTGACGAGCGGCACCGGCGTCGAACGCAACCCGACGCTCGCGCTCTCCTGGTTCCACATCTCCGCGACCCTCGGCAACACGCTCGCCGCCGAGAAGCGCGACCGCCTCGTGCGCGAACTCAACATGGAGCAGGTCGCCCTCGCCAACCAGCGCGCGACGGCCTGGCTCGCGAGCCACGACAGCGCCACGCTGACCGCGATCAACTCGGTCGACTGAGCCGCGACCCGACGGCCCGTCGGCGCGCGCCGGTCCGCACCGACGAGCGCCATCCACCGCCCCGCGCCCTCGCTCGTCGAGGTCGCGGGGCGGTTCCGTTCCGGGCTCACTTCCAGCCATCGGCGAGCACTGGCCCCATCGAGTGGTGGTCCCGGCCTTCAGCGACTCTGCAAAGCCTCCAAGACGGGCACTCGTCCACATCCTCCTTCGCCGTGGCGCATCCCGATCGGCGCCGCCAGCCCGGATGCGCGCCCACATACGCCCACTGAACGAACCCGCCGCTGCGGCTGAACGCGCGCTGCGTCCACATCCCCCGAGCCGCACACTTCCCCTCGTCGGCCTCCCGCTCTACAGTCGCCGCTCGCGCGTTCCGCGCGCAGGCGGGCGTATCTCAGCTGGTAGAGAGACAGCTTCCCAAGCTGTATGTCGCGGGTTCGAATCCCGTCGCCCGCTCCAATATGCGCGGCACATGGCGGCCATTTGGGCGGCGCATGGCGGCATATTCAGGTAGAGCGCCGAGGCTGGCACTCCACTGTAGCTGTTTAGTAGCTGGTGGTCGCGGCGGCGGATGCGAGACGGGGACGGAGCGCGCGACCAGCGGGGAACTCGCGGGGAACCGCGCCAGATCGAGCCCACAGGTCGCGCCTGTGCGCCTGCAAACCAGCCCCGCGGGGAACCGTTTCGAGCCGATTCGGCGCGTTCTGGGGCCCTTCCGGGCGCGTGAGGGGAACCGAAAAGCGCTGTTCCGTTCTCCGGTGGGACCCCAGGTCGGCGGCCCGAATCGGCCTTCTTGGCCCCAAGAGTGGCGTTTTTCAGCTCAGGCTGGCCGCGCGCGCGCGAAAAGCCCGGAATCGGGGCACCAACGGGGAACTGGCGGGGTCCCGTCAGGCCTCACCAGGGCGTCATAGGTGCCGGAATGCGACGCTTCGTTTTGAAAGCGCCACGTCTACAATGCAGCCTTTGAGTGGTGAGGCGCTTTGTAGTCCGTCCCGTTTCAAGCGCGCCGCTTCAAAGCGCCCCCTTGCTCGCCTTCAAACGACTACGGTCTCAATCGACAGTCCAACACGCCGCCGATTGAGAAGCTGTCGTGCGAGGCGAGCGGCAAGCATCGCCCGAACATTGCGGTAGCCAAAATACTCGCGGCGGACCGGGGCTCGGGCGCGGCGGAGTATTTGGACCGCACGCCAAGGACCTCGAAGCTACTTCGCCGCTGATGCGGGTTCAACAGCAGTCGCCGTACTCATAGCCTTCGCATCACACTCGAGGTGCGAGGTTGCCCCCCCGTCGACGAATACCCTAGCCCATTCCCGGGCGGCAAATGGTCGACTCCGCAAACAAGTCAACGCATACCACCCGCTCGGTACGCCCTTCAACAGGCAACGACCGTCAACGACAGCGCGAATGGTCGACCATCCTCGCGCGACGTTGTGTATCTGCAAGAGCCCATACCCATCGTCGATGATGTCCGCCGTAAGAACAATCTCCAGAGTCCCGAAGTCTCCGTCGCAGGCCACAATTACATCCTCTTCTCCAACGACATTTTCATGGACCAACAGCGGGAACAGGTCGGTCGCAACATCCCGCCACACGACGAGGTCGCCCACTTGATCTTCATGCGGCGCAAGAAAGACACGTCCGTCCGAATCGCTCGCAGTGCTGATGCTCGATCGCGGAATTCCACCTGACGGCATGACGCTGGCGGAGCAAAGCTCCACTCGCCATCCGACCTGCGCGCTACCCGACTCAGAAACGAGGCGCGCGACGGCCGATGCTGCCGCTCTCAACTCCAATACGACGCTCTTCTCCGCGAGCCGCTCGTCCGCGGCAATTGCTAGTGTCCCACTAAGCAGCGGTCCCTTGCTTGCGAGCAGCGACACGGGTCCGGGCGCCAGTCCTCGCAGAGTGAACCTACCAGAAGCACTGGTCAATTCGTAGAGGCGCACACCGTCTGGTGTTTGCGTCTCAACGAGCGCTCCCGCCACCGCATTGCCAGCGCCGTCAGTTACTGTTCCGCAGATCGGCACGTCAGCAGTCAACGCCCAAACGAATCCTGGGTGCGCGAGTTCCTCGGGTCCGAGGATGCGCTCCTGCATCGCAAACCCATCCGCAACCGCGCGGGCGCGTACGAGCCCAAGTGAGACCGGACTGAATCGAGCAACACCCCTTTGGTCAGTCAATAGGCCAATGAACGGCGCGGGGGGCAGAATCGCCATGCCTCGGTTGCCAAGGCTGGTCGTCCTAGTACGAGCCTCTGCAAGCAACGCTATCCGCGCACCGACAACTGGTTGCCGCGTGCGCTCGTCGACAACTGTGCACTCAAAGCTGGTAACTTGTCCAGACTCCATGATAATTGTCAGCAGGCCCTGGTCGTCCACAAAGGGGGATCGTGTCGGATAGCCTCCGCTCGGCAGATATCGGGGGTGCGTGACGGCGACAACTCGCTCAGTATCGCTGATGCCGAAGATCAACTCTCCGTTAATGTCGGTCTGCCCGAATACGAATCCGTCTGGCTCGTATGCGCTAGCACTAACTAG
>JBIKNC010000206.1:0-7914 GCA_044358925.1 Planctomycetota bacterium
CTAGCACGCTCCGCGCGCACGAAGCCCTCACGCGTTTCTGCCGTCGCGATCGAAGTGCCGGAGCTGGTGACAGGGTGCCTGGCACCGAACGCGTCACTCCTCGTCGCACCGTTCATGTCGCGACCGTGATCGACTGCGCCGCTCCCATCGACGCCGGGGCGCTCTCACGCGCCGGTCTCCGGTTGCCCGAACAGCAGTGACAGCGCCGCGAGGTCGCGGTCGCGCGCGAACACGTACACGTGGTCGCCGTCCTGCAGCACGGTGCCGCCGCGCGCCGCGTGGAGTTTCTCGCCGCGCACGATCAACAGGATCGACGCGCCGTCGGGGAACGGGATCTGCGACACGGGCGAGTCGCACACGATCACGTTCGAGTCGATGCGGTACGAGACGATCTCGCCGTCGAGCATGCGCGTCGACGCGATCTCGAGCACCGCGGCCGGCGGCGGCCGCGCGTCGCTCTGCTGTCCGAGCAGGCGCGTGACCCGTTTGATCGTCGCGCCCGGAATCAACGCGTTGACCGCGACGACGACCATCACGATGTCGAAGACCTGTTCGGCGTCCGGAACGCCCGCGAGCACGGGGAACGTCGCGAGCACGATCGGCACCGCGCCGCGCAAGCCGACCCACGAGATGTAGACCGTCTCGCGCCACGGATAGCGGAACGGCACGAGGCACAGTGCGACCGCGAGCGGGCGCGCGACGATCGCCAGCCCGAGCGCGATCGCGACGCTCGTTCCGAGCGAGTCGAGGATGCGGTGCGGCGTCGCGAGCAGTCCGAGGACCAGGAACATCGTCACCTGGCTCAGCCACGCGAGTGCGTCGTGGATGCGCAGCAGGCTCGCGCGGTAGGGGATGCGACCGTTGCCGATGAACATCGCCGCGACGTACACCGCGAGGAAGCCGGACCCTCCCGCGAGCGTCGCGACGCCGAACGCGAGCAGCGCGATGCCCATCGTCGCGACGACGTACAGACCGCCCGCCGAAGCGCGCAACCGCTGCAGCAGCCAGCGACCGCCGAGCCCGAAGGCGACGCCGAACGCGGCGCCGAGCACGAGTTGGGCGGGCACCTGCCAGGCCAGAGCCCAAGGATCCGCGGCGCCGCCGAGCGCCCACTCCGACGCCGCGACCACGAGGATCACGGCCATCGGGTCGTTGAGGCCCGACTCGAGCTCCAGCGTGCGCGCGACGCGCTTCTCGAGTTGCACGCGGCTGCCGCGCAGGACGGCGAAGACCGTCGCAGCGTCCGTCGACGAGACGATCGCACCGAGCAGCACGGCCTGCACGAGCGGCAGACCGAGCGCCACACCGCCCAACGCGACGACGGCCGCCGTCGCGACGACGCCGACGGTCGCGAGCGCGATGCTCGGGGCGAGGCTCGCGCGGACCGACGCGAAACTCGTGTTGAGTCCGCCGTCGAGCAGGATCAGGACGAGTGCGAGCGTGCCGACCTTGAAGGCCAGTCCGTAGTCGGCGAACTCGATGCCGAGCACGCCGTCCTCGCCGGCCAACATCCCGAGCCCGAGGAAGAGCAGGGCGACGGGCACGCCGGTGCGCAGTGCGCCGCGGGTCGAGACGACGCTCGTGACCAGCAGCAGTCCGCACACGACGAGGAGGACGGCGCTGGTGGTGAACTCGTTCACTTCGCGGGGGGAGGCTAGAGGAACCTGTCGGCGGAACCGGCGCTCGCGCAGCGCCCGTGTGCCACGCGCGGCGTGTGCGATCGAACCCCCTCGGCCCTTTGCCGTGAACGATTCGTAATCTTGGACAAGCTCACGAGATGTGGAAGCGCGAGGCGCGCGCCACGGTTGCAAAGATGTTGCAACTGACCCCTTCGAAACGAGCGCGGCGCCTGTTACAAGAGTGCCGCTCCGCACCCGAGATGCGAGCCTCGATGCGGAGCTGGGGCGCAAGCCCCACCCTGTGCGACCCCGGTGGGCAAGGACCGGGGTCGCCTTCATTTCCGGGCCGTTGTCGCGGTGCGCCGAGCAGCCTCGAGCTCGTGCGTGTGCGACACGCATCCGTCGCTCGCGCGTCCGCTCGCCCATGACCGTGCCCCACGCAGCACCCGTCGACGACGGAAGTCTGTGGATCCGCAAACTGCTCGTCGCTGCGGTTCTGTCGGTCGTGCTCGGCGTCCTCGTGCAGGTCGTCGTCATGCTGGCACTGCTGAAGTGGCCGGCGAACGTGCTCGCGGAGACCGCGCAGAAGATCACCTGGTCGACGATCGTGTGCAGCGCGCTCACGATCGCCACGTCGCTGCGGCGCGCGTTGCCGGGCGTCGTCGGTCTCCTCGGACTCGTCTCCGCACCGACCGCGTTCTACGCAGCGAAGGCGACGCAGAAGGCGCTCTCCGCCGGTGCGTCCGCCGCTGGTCCGGCCATCCCGGCGGCACTCGAGACCGCGGTCGTCCGAGGAGCGCAGTACCTCGTGTTCGGCGTGTTGATCGCGTTCGTCGCGAGCAAACGCGGCTGGAAGAGCCACGCCGCCGTCGGCCTCCTCGTCGGCGCGCTCGGCGCCGCGTGGATCCACTACCGCCTCGTCACCGCGAACGACCCCGCGCCGGCGGCGCCGGCACTCCTCGCGCGCGCGCTCAACGAGTTCGTGTTCCCGATCGGTTGTGCGTTGATCCTGTGGGTCGCCGGGCGGCTCGGGTCGCTCGCCCGCGAGCGCACGGCCCCGTGACGGCGGCTCGAAGGCCGCTCGACGGCGCCGCTGCGGCGAAGTCCGATTCGGTGAGCGGAATCCGCGCACGAACGATCGATGATCGCGGTGTGACGCCGCTCCTCTTCGCTCCCGCCGCCACCGACTCGGCCGCCCTCGTGTGGGGCATGCTGTTCGGAGCGTTCGGCCTCGGCTTCTTCGTGTACGGCAAGAAACAACGCCGCGTCGTTCCGTTCGTCGCAGGCATCGTCCTGTCCGTGCTGCCGTTCTTCGTGGCCGACACGCTCCTCTTGGTGGTGACTGGCCTGGCGACCGCGAGCGCGCCGTTCCTCCTGCGCGGCATCTGACCTCGGAATCCGTCGGGGCGTGCTCGTGGCGACGCGACGCGCGTCGGCGTACAACCGCGGCATGTCGACAGCGTTCGCACGTTCGTCCGCCGCACTCCGTGCGCGGGTCGCTCTCGCACTGGCCGCCCTGCTCTTCGCGAGCTGTTCACCCGCGAGCGAACACGACGCACGCTCCGTCGTGCGCGTCGCCGTCGCGGCGAACTTCGCGCGCACCGCGAGTGAACTCGAACAGCGCTTCGAACTCGCAGAGCCGCACGTCGACGTCGAGCTGAGCGTCGGGTCCACCGGCGCTCTGTACGCGCAGATCGTCAACGGCGCGCCGTTCGACCTGCTGCTCGCCGCGGATCGCGAGCGGCCCGCGAAGCTGGTGGAGGAGGGCCGCGCGTCGCTCGCGCAACCGTACGCCGTCGGGCGACTCGCGCTCGTCGGAGCGGAGCTCGCGGGTGTGCAAGCCAGCACACGCGAAGAGTTCGCCGCGCTCCTTCGCGCACCGCACGTGCGGAACGTCGCGCTCGCGAACCCGGACACCGCGCCGTACGGCGTGGCCGCCCTCGAAGTGCTCGACACACTCGGCCTGCGCGTCGAACTCGAACCGCGCCTCGCGCGCGGCCTCGACGTCGGCCAGGCGCACCAGTTCGCCGTGTCGGGCGCCGCCGAGTTCGCGTTCGTGGCGCTCTCGCAAGCCCTGGCCGAACCGTCGCTGCCGCACGTCGCCGTGCCGGCAGCGTGGCACGCGCCGGTCGCGCAAGACGCGGCCCTGCTCACCGAGTCGGCCGCCGCGCGCGACTTCCTCGACTTCCTCGCCAGCACCGACGCGCGCGCCGTGCTCGAGGCGAACGGCTACGCGCTGCCCGACGCGCCGTGAACGAAGTCGCGAGGTGAGATTCACTGCAGCGAAGCACACTCGCGAGCGGTCGCGCTGCACGGTCGAGGCGAGCGCGCCGATCGGACCGAACGTCGCTACCGTGTCGCGCCGCCGCTCGTTCGGCAGCTCGCGATGGCACAGCTCCCGCTCCTGATCGCTCTTCTGTCGGCGCTCGCACTCGCGAGTCTCCTCGCGCCCAGGATCCGCGTGCCGCAGCCCGTGCTGCTCGCACTGGTCGGCGGCGCGCTCGCGTTCGTGCCGGGCGTGCCGCGCACGCCGCTCGATCCGGCGCTGATCCTCGCGTACTTCCTGCCGCCGCTGCTGTACGCCGACGCGTTCCACACGTCGTGGGCGGACTTCCGGCGCTGGCTGCGGCCCATCTTGATGCTCGCGACCGGCCTCGTGGCGTTCACGATGCTGACGGTCGGCCTGACCGCGAAGTGGTTCCTGCCGGAGCTGCCGTGGGCGGCGTGTTTCCTGCTCGGTGCGATCGTCTCGCCGACGGACACGGTCGCGGTGCAGGCGGTGCTCGAGAGGCTGCGTGTGCCGCGCCGATTGACGGCCATCCTCGGCGGCGAGAGCCTCGTCAACGACGCGACGGGTCTGGTCGGCGTGCAGATCTGCCTCGCGGTGCTGCTGCACGGTGCGTTCGACGCCGGCGAGGTCGCGCTCGACTTCGCGAAGGTCGCGGGCGGCGGCGCGGCGATCGGGCTCGCGATCGGCGTCGTCTTCGCGGCGGCGAACCGCGTCGTGAAGGAGCGCACCGTCCTGCTCGTGCTCTCGCTCCTCGCGCCGTACCTCGCGATGCACGTCGCGAGTGCGCTCGGCCTCTCGGGTGTGCTGGCCGTCGTCGTCGCCGGCTTCGTCGTCGCGTGGCGCGTGCACACGGTGCCGCCGGACGCGCGCGTCGAGCTCTACACGACCTGGGACATGCTCGTGTTCGTGCTGAACGGGCTGTGTTTCCTGTACGTCGGCCTGGAGACGCCGCGTCTCCTGTTCGAGATGCGCATGCACGAGACGCGCCACCTGCTCGTCACGGGCCTCGCCGTGAGCGCCGTCGTCGTGCTGTCGCGCATCGTGTGGACGTTCCCGAGTGCGTACGTGCCGCTCTTCCTCTCGCCGCGGCTGCGCGCGCGCGAGGGCGGCTATCCGAGCGTGCGCGGCGTCACGATCGCCTCGTGGTGCGGCGTGCGCGGCGCCGTGTCGCTCGCCGCGGCACTCACCGTGCCCGCGACGATCGACGGCGTGCCGTTCGACGGCCGCGACGACGTCGTCGCGTGCACGTTGATCGTGATCTTCGTCACGCTCCTCGCGCAGGGCCTGACGCTCTCGCCGCTCGTGCGCCTGTTCGGCATGCGCGAGGACGAGGACACGGCCGCCGAGCGCCGCGCCGCGCGCGAAGCCCTGCTCGCGGCCGGCATCGCGCGCCTCGATGCGTTCTGCTCCGAGCACAGTTGCCCGCTCGCCGTGCACCACTACCGCGAGCACATGTCCGACGAGCTCGCCTCCTTGCGCGCGCTCGACGCCGAGCAGCAGGCCGAGGCGCGCACGCGGCTCGCAGTCTCGGACGACGTGCACAGAGCCGTGCTCGTCGCGCAGTCGCACGAGCTGCTCGCGCTGCGCGACCGCGGCGCGATCAACGACCAGACCTATCTGGCGCTGCAACTCGAACTCGACAAGCGCGGGGTGGCGGCGCGTGGCTGAGCGGCGCACGAAGCGAACGATCGAGGTCCCGAGCGACTTCGTGCGCGAATGGAAGCGTTCGCGCACGCACCGGGTCCTCGTCGCTCTCGTGGAGTCCGCGCCAGGCGGGCTCGTGGCGAGTCTGTTGCTCGTGCCGGCTCTGGGCGGCGCTTCCGTGGCGCTCCTGAGCGCGTTGCCCAACGAGAAGTTGAATGCGTCGGGCGAAGCGTTCCTGCATGGCGGCCGCGTCGTGGGAGCGGTTCTCGCGTTGCTCGCGCTCGCAGCGGCGCGCGGGCTCGACGCACGCGGCGAACGCGCCGCGGGGCACTCCGACGAGTCGCGTGCGATCGGACGTCGCGTCGTCGTGCTTCTGTGCACGGCCGTGCTCGTCGCGAGTAGCCTCGTCGCTTCCGACAACGACGCCCTTCGTCGCACGAGTGCGTTCGTCGCCGTCCTCGTCGGCGCGAGTGCACTGCGCGGCGTGTTCGTCGTCGCCCGCGAGCTTCGGGGCCGCGAGCACGCTCTCACCGCCGAGCTGTTGATCGCCCTCGCGACGCTGCCGCTCGTCGTCGACCTCGTGCGCGCGTGAGCGCGTCGCAGCGGAGTTCGCCGCGCATTCTCCGATGACTTCCGCGCGCCGTTGGAGGCGCGCCGTCCAACTTCAGGACAGCGACACGACCTCGCCGCAGCCGAGCTTCGCTTCACCGCAACCGGCGGCTTGCGAGTCGCGAGGACGAGCCGAAGCAGCCTTCTTGCCACCCGAGCGGGAAGTCGACAGCGGATGCGCCGTCGCACATGGGCGTCCGAGCGTTCTCGAAACGACGAGCACTCTCGCAATCGGATGAAGCTCGTCGTCGCCCACTGCGTCTTCGCTGCGCTGCTCGTGTTCGTGCACGTGGTGCTCGGGTATGGCTTTGCCAGCTGCACGGATGTCGTGCAGTCCATACGGCTCGTGACCGGCGCGCTCGCCCTCGTCGTGTGAGCGACGCGCGCGCACGACGCGCCGCTTCAGAGTTCGAGGTGCGCCAGCATGCGCTTGCGCATGTCCTCGTCGGGCAGGCGACCGGTGCCGGCGCGCATGTTGTCGACGAGGTGGCTCACCTTCGACGTCGCGGGGATCGGGCAGGTCACGGCGGGATGCGCGAGCACCCACTTCAGGAAGAACTGCGCCCAGCTCGTGCAGTCGAACTCGGCGGCCCAGTCGGGCAGCGGTTTGCCTTCGACCTTGTCGAACAGGCCCGCGACCTGGAACGGGCGCATGACGAGCACCGCGACGCCGTGGTCCTTCGCGGCGGGCAGGATGCGCGCTTCGACTTCGCGCTCGATCATCGAGTAGGGGATCTGCACGAAGTCGACGCCGTCTTCGACGATGAGGCGCTCGACCTCGGTCCAGTTCTTCATCTCGGTCGCGCCGATGTAGCGCACGCGGCCCTCGGCGCGCCACGCACGCAGCGTCTCGAGGTGCGTCGCGTAGTCGACGAGGTTGTGGATCTGCATCAGGTCGATGCGCTGCGCGCCCATGAGCCGCGCGGACGTCTCCATCTGCGCGATGCCGGCGTCCTTGCCCTTGTCGGTCCAGACCTTGGTCGCGAAGAAGAGGTCGTCGCGGCGCAGGCGCTCGACCAACTTCCCGATCACGGCTTCGGCCCGGCCGTACATCGGCGAGCTGTCGATCACTGAACCTCCCGCGGCGAGGAAGGTGCGCATCACGTCGACGAGCTCGCCGAGGTCGCCATTGGGATCGACGTCGAGCGTGCGCGAGGTGCCGAGGCCGATGCACGGCACGAGCTCGCCCGTGCGCGGGATGCGGCGGCGGTGGACGGCTTCGCCGAGCTGCGCCAGCGTCGAGGTCGCGGTTGGGTTCGCGGCGGCGAGCGCCGGAAGGCTCGCACCGGCGAGGAGGGCACCGTGGAGGACCGAGCGACGTGTGGGCGCGGAGTTGTTCAGCATGGAGAGCAGTATGGCGTGCCGCCAGCACTCGTCGCACGTCAGGTGCTCTCGGCGGCTCGGCGCACCACGCAGGTCAGCGCGCCGTTCGATTGAGCAGCACGACGAGCTCGGGAAGGGCGTCGCTCAGCGCGACGTAGTCGAGCAGTCCGTCGCCGTCGACGTCCGCGATCGCCGACCAGCGCGATCCCGGCGGCGCGGCGAACCGCCGCGACGGAGCGAACGTCCCGCCGCCAAGCCCAGCGAAGACGTACACGCTGTCCTGCACCGGGTCGGAAGCGACGAGGTCTGACGTTCCGTCGCCATCCAAGTCGGCGACGTGCAGGCCCCACGTCGCGAACGGGGCGACGAGAGTCGTTGAAGCGAACGAACCGTCGCCGTTGCCGAGCAGGACCGTGAGGTCCGGTGTCG
>JBIKNC010000207.1:0-7857 GCA_044358925.1 Planctomycetota bacterium
GCCTACGACGAAGTCTTCGGAACCCAAGCCGCCGCCGTCGACCACGGCCTGTGCGCGGCGTCGAACGGTGACCTGACCGTCATCGGCGGTGAGCTGCGCGACGGTTACACCGCCACCTCCACCATCCACGTCGCGTTCGTGCGTGCGATCGATCGCACGACCGGCGTCGAGCGCTGGCGCGCCGTCCACGACCCTTCGGAGATGACGGTGGCTGTCGCCGTCGACGCGACGGCGCAGCGCGTGTACGCGATCACGCGCAAGCAAGTCGATGGGCTGACTCCCGGTGCCGACCACCTGCTCGTGTTCGACGCGAGCAACGGCAACCTGCTGCTCGACATCGCCACCCCGCTCGTCCAGGGCCAAGTCTCCGCCACGTCGGACGTCGACGCTCTGGCCGTGTCGCCCGCCGGCGACTTCCTCGTGCGCCTCGACTTCGACACGTTCGGCTTCACGCGCAACGTGCGCGCAGTCGCCTACGACGCGACCACGGGAGTCGAGCTGTGGCGCGACGAACGCACCGGCATCGATCCGCTCGAACGCCGCAACTCGACGCAGAGCGCGTCGCTCGCCATCAGCCCCGACGGAGCGACGGTCTACGTCTCGTTCGTGACCAACGACCCGACGGGCTTCGGCTACCGGAACAGCCACGTCCTGTCGCTCGACGCAACGGACGGCTCACAGAACTGGGAGCGTTCACTCGGTTCGCCGAATGTCGACGACCAAGTCTCGCGCCCGGTCGTGACACCGGATTCGACGGGCGTGCTCGTCGTCACCGAGACGTTCCCTGCGGGTCCGACGGTCTTCGGACCGCTGCTGCGCCTCGACGCCGCGGACGGCAGCACGGTTTGGAGCGCTCCCGTCGACAACCTCTCCATGGCGATCGCCTTGGACCCGAACGGCACGCGCGTCGTCGTGGGCGGCTTCGAAGGCAACGGGACGTTCCCGAACGGAACCGACGCGGCGCTGCACTGCTTCGACGCCGCGACGGGCAGTTCGACGTGGTCGCAGAGCTATCCGACCGTCGACCTGACCGAGGACGTGGTGGACGTGCGTTACTCGCCGGACGGCAGCATGGTGCATGCCAGTCTCGTGCGCACTCAGATGAACGCGCCGTGGGGCAGTTTCGTGGGTCTCGTCAACGTGGCCGCGAACAACGGGTCGCTCACGTGGCAGACGACCTTCCAGGTCAACACGAGTGAGCTCGTCGACCACCACTGGCTCGACGCCGCCGCGACGTCGCCGACGACGTCACTCGTCTCCATGGGTCAGACTGTGACGCGCCTCTTCGACGAGTCGGGCCTCGGCAACGACCAGCGCCGAGCCTACGACGCGAGCGCTGGAACGCTGCTGTGGAACGAAACGGTCTTCGACACGCTCGAGGCGCACTCCGATGCGGCGCTGCGCGTGTGGCTCGAGCCGAACGAGCAGCACGTGCTCGTGTGGAGCAAGTCGTCGCCCGTCGGTGGCGTGAACACGTTCACGCTGGAGCGGCGAGCGGCCGCGACCGGAGCACTCGTCTCGTCCATGCAGGTCCAAGACCTCGGACCGAGTTCCGGCTCCGCCTTCAAACCCAACGTCTCGGCCGACGGCACCCACGTCGCGATCGAACGCACGGGCAACAGCCTCGGACGACGGCTCTCTGTGTATGAGATCGCGACAGGAGCGCTCGTGTTCGAACGCGACTTCGGCTTCAACGCGTCCGAGATCATGACCGCGTGGGATCCGAGTGCGCTGCGTGTGCACTACACGACGCGCGGCACCTCGACGCGCATCGGCGTGATCGACGTCGCCGCGCCTCAACTGTTGTGGGAGGTCGTCGTCCCCGCCACCGGCGGTGTGCTCGGCGGCGCCATCGTTCCGAGCGGGCTCGCCGTCCACCCGACGAACGGTGACCAAGTCGTCTCCTACGACAACATCCCGTACCTGCAGTCGACCGGGACGATCTTCATCGTGGCGCGCGACGGCGACACCGGCGCCACGTCGTGGAGCTTCCAGGTCACCAACCCGAACATCACGCGGCACCGCCGAGACCATCGCGACTTGTCGAGTCTCGTGAACGTGGTGCCCCAGGACGAATTGACGTCGCTCGTGTACTCACACGACGGCACGCGCGTGTTCGCGACCGACACGTTCCTCACGGGCGCGTCGACGCTCTCGCGCGTGTCGTCGTTCGATGCGACCACGGGGGCGTTCCAGTGGATCTCCGGCGCGCCGGACGGTCCCGGACACAACGGGCGCACGCTCGATCGCACCGTTTCCACCGACGGTCGCTTCGTGCACGTGCTCGCTGAAGGACGCGGCAGCGTGCACACCGATCCGTTCCGACTCCAACTCGCGACCGTCGACGCCGTGACCGGTTCGTTCCTGTGGTCGACGAACGTCGATGGCGTCGGTGCGCGCGCTCGACGCGTGCTCAGCCTGGGCCGCGGCGCACGTGTGGCGGTGCTCGGCACCTACGACACGGACGCGGCCCCGGCGACCGGCGGCTTCGTCGTGGTCTTCGACGCGGAGAGCGGTGCCGAGTTGTGGCGCCACACGCTGGTCGACGTGCGCGCCGACCTCTGTGACTTCACGATCGCGTCCGACGACGCACTGGTGCTCGTGGGTTCGAAGTCGGTCGGTGCACTCGACGTCGACGCCCTCGTGCGGCGCATCGATCGCGCCGTGCTCGAGCAGGGTCCCGACGCCATCTCGCTGTCCGGCGGCGGGCACGTCGAGATGCACCTCGACTTCGCTGCGGCGCTCGCCGGTGACATCCACGTGCTCGTCGGCACGCTCTCGGGCACGAGCCCGGGCCTGTCCTTGGCGAACGGCTTCGTCCTGCCGCTCAACTACGACGCGTACACGGACATCTCGCTGGCGTACGCGAACTCGCCGCTGTTCGTGAACTCGATCGGTGTGCTCGACGCGGCCGGCGACGGCAAGACGCGCGTGTTCGTGCCGCCGGGCTCGTTCGGCGGCTTCGCAGGGCTGCCGTTCTCCTACGCGGCCCTGGCCATCGATCCGGCGACCGGTGTGAGCGCGACCTCGAATCCCGTGTTCCTGACGATGCTGCCCTGAGAGCCGAGGGAGCCATCAGCTCCTCCACGGGCGTCGCCTCGTTCCACGGGGCGGCGCCCGTGCCGTTCCATGGGCTGCAGCGGGGCGGGGCGTCGGCCGTTCCCACGGATCCGCGCTAGCCTGCTCTTGGAGTGTGTGCCCGTCGGCGCCCTCCAGGGAACCTGCCATGTCGATCGCACTCGGACTCTCGCTCGTTTCTGTTCTCGCTGTCGCCGCACCCCAGAACGACCTGCCCGACGTCGCATGGAGCACGACGGCGGATGTCGGTTCGACGTCGGACGCCGCCTTGCGCGTCTGGCTCGAACCCGGCGACGACGTCGCCGTCGTCTGGGTGAAGTCGCCCAACGTCGGCGGCCTCGAGACCTTCGTTCTCGAACGCCGCGACGTCGCGACGGGCAACCTGCTCTCCACGTTCCGGACGCAGAACCTGTTCGTCGGCAACGGACCCGCGTTCAAACCGTCCCTGTCGCACGACCGCCGCTACGTCGCCGTGGAGCGCACGTCGATCACGGGGCGCTTGCTGTCGGTCTTCGACATCCAGAGCGGTGCTCTCGTGTGGGAGCGCGACTTCGGGGCACTGGCCATCGAGGTCTTCTCGACGTGGGATCCGAACACGGCGCGGGTGCACTACACGACGCGCGGCACGTCGACCATCTACTTCGGTGTCGCGGACGCCGTCTCGGGGCTGAGTGTTTGGGAGACTCAGATATCCGGTGGCGTGTTCTTCAACGGCCACCACGTTCCGCACGGACTCGCCGTCGATCCTTCGAGCGGCGATCAAGTGGTGTCCTACGACAGTCTCCCGGGCTTTCCGACCCCGGGCAACTCGAACGTCATCACGCGGCGCGACGGCGCGACGGGTGCGGCCGATTGGTCGTTCGTCTCGCCCAACACCATCACGGCGCGCTACCACCGCGACCACCGCGACTGGTCGAACCTCGCGGTTCCTGCGATGCTCGGGGAAGAACTGACCGCGCTGCAGTTCTCGCCCGACGGCACGAACGTCCTCGCGATCGACACACATTCGACCGGCGCTTCGACGGCCTCGCGCTTCGCGGCCCTCGACGCGACCACGGGCGGACTGCTGTGGGTGAAGAGCCCGGACGAGCCCGTCGGCTTCGGCGGTCGTGCGCTCGACTTCGCCGCTTCACTCGATGGGCGCTTCGTCCACGTACTGTCGGAAGGGCGCGGTGCGAGCGCAGCGAATCCGTCGCAACTCCTGCTGTCGACCTTCTCGCAGGCCGACGGTTCGTTCCTGTGGAAGACATGGATCGATGCGCCGGAAGGTCGTGCGCGGCGCGTCGCAAGCCTCGGCAACGGCTGGCGCGTGGCGGTGCTCGGCAACGCCGACACCGACGCGGCGGCGGCGACCGGTGGTTTCCTCGCCACGTTCGACGCCGAGAACGGGGTCGAGTTGGCGCGGCACACCTTCGCGGATCCCGAGCGCGGCGACCTGTGCGACGCGGCCTTCGCGGTCGATCGCACGGCGGTGCTCGTCGGCGCGCAGACCGTGGCGACCGGTGACACGGACGCACTGATCCGGCGCCTCGACCCGCGCACGTTGACCCAAGGGCCGGACTTCCACTCGCTCTCGCTCGGCGGGCACAACGAGTACCACATCGACTTCGACGCGAGCCTCGCGGGCCACGTGTACATCGTCGTCGGCAGCGTCTCGGGCATCGCGCCGGGCTTGCCTCTCCCGGGCGGTTGGGTGCTGCCGCTCAACTACGACGGCTACACACTGTTCACGCAGACGAACGTCAACTCGCACAACTACGTGAACTCGCTCGGGCTGCTCGACTTGCTCGGGGACACGCGGATGCGCTTGTTCATCCCGGGCGGCGAGGACCGCATCTTCGCGGGCCTGCCGTTCGCGTACGCGGCGGTGGCGCTGGAACCGCTGGGCGGTGCGATCAGCGGCGTCACGAACGCCGCGCAGCTCGACATGCAACTGTGAGCCGGGCAGGCGGCTAGGATCGGCACCATGCTGCCGATCCTCGCCGCCGCGTTCGTTCTCTTCGCTCCGTTCGCCCAGCAGGAGCCGTCACGGGAGGTTGCGCGGGCGACGACGCAGAAGGACGGCACGGCGCTCGTCTCGGGTGAATCCGTCGTCGGAACGGCGGGCGTGGACGGGAGCATGTTCTCCGCGCGCTACTCGACGATCGAAATCGCCAGCTTGACGGGCGTCGAGCGCGATGCCGCCATCGCTCGCGGTCGTCTGGCAGGTCTGCTCATTGCCGACAGTGACGCACGGGACGCAAGGCCGATCGACCCGCTGGTGCTCTGGTCTCGCGCGGACTTCAGCGCTCCGATGCACAGCACTCGTGTGCGAGAGCCCGCGGCGAAAGTATGGGCGGTGACGCCCTCGTACTCACAGGACTTGGTCGATGCCGCAGTCTTCTTCGTCGAAGCCGAGCTGCACCCGAAGAACGTGTCGGCTGGCGATCGGTACTTCCCGTGGAATCCGGGCATCATCGCCGGCAACTCCGTCGAAGAGCTCGTTCAGCGGATGAACACAGCGCGGGCCGCGTCGGTCGAGCGTCAGGCATTCGAATCCGCACGCGAACGTGTGTGGAACGGGACGTCCTTGGGAGCGACGGGACTCTCGCGTTCCGAGTTGGCGTACGCGCTCGAGACGTTCGCCTGGACTCCGGATGCAATTGGGGCACGTATTGCGACGCTCGACTACGAGACGTTCATCGAGCGGCGCGCCGAGCACTTCGACGTCGCCCGCACACGCTTCTGCACGTTCGGTCCCGAGGTCCCCGAGGGCGCGATCGACGTCAGCACGTCGGCCTGGGAGCGCTCCGAACCCGCCGCCGCCCTGCGCGCTGAGAAACTGCTCGCGGCGGTCGGCGGCGCGGAAGCGTGGAGCGCCCTCGACTCCGTGCGCCTCGAGGTCGAGACGTCGACTCGCACGCAGCTCGACACGCACACGGCGCGCTCGACGACGCTGCGCCGACTCGGCCGGCCGCTGACGCTCATCGATCAGGACGTGAAGGCCGGTGTGGTCGCGATGAAGATCCGCACCGGCTTCGTCGGCAACGAACTGTGGCTCGAGCGCGACGGCACGTTGCTCGAGTTGCCGCGCGCGAGCGTCGAGCGCACCGTGCAAAGCGAACGCCGTGCGCTGCCGCGCGTGCTGCATCTCCTCGCAACACGCTCGACACTCGGCGTGAAGAACGGCGCCGACGGCGCTCTCGAGTTGTTCGACGACGGCGGCCCGTTCTGCCGACTCGAACTCGACGCGGACGACCGCGTGCGTGCACTCGTCGACGGCGAAAGCGCGGGTGGTCGTCGCCTCGAATTCGAGCGCTGGGAGGAGTTCGCCGGCGTGCTGCTTCCGACCCGCCACCGTGAAATCGGTGACCGCACGGTCGAGGTGACGCTGCTCGCGTTCGAGAAGGTCGACGCGCTGCCGTACTCGCGCTTCCTGAGCCCGCTGCTGCGCTGACGCGCGGCGCTCACGCGCTGCTCACTCTTCACACAGCCGCGCGACGACACGCGACAGATCGAACGCCGTCGTCGACGCGCGCGTGAGCGCATCCGCGATACGTGCCCCGTCGCGTTCCACAGCGAGCCCCGCGAGTCCCAGCCCCACCGCACTCGTGTCCGGCCACTCGTAGAACTCGGCGCCGTCCGCCAGCACGATCCGTCCGCCGACGCGCAGCATCGGCCACTCGTGCCAGCCTTCGAGCGGTTGGTCGAAGGCGCGCAGCTCGGCCTGCAGACCCGCGTGATCGCCGCGTTCGAGTGCGCGCTCGAGGCGCACGATGCGCCGCCGCAGGTCCACCAGCCCCGCGCTGACGCTGCGCGCACACGCGCTGTCGACGCCGCTCACACGCGTCGCGACCGGCCCCGACAGAGCCTGCGACGCGGGCCGCTCGATCGCCGACAGCGAGAGCGCGGTCGCGAGTGCGACGGACAACATGAACGGCAGGCGCCAAACCCAGCCGCCGCGGGGAGCGGGACGATTCACCTCGCGGTCATCGGCTCCCGCGTGCGGCCGATCTTCAGTCGTTCCGCTGATTCGCAGGCGGCAACGACGTCGTCGACTGCCAGCCGAGCCAGCGCGCGAACAGCCCGCCCTGCTCGCGCAACTCCGCGGGTGCGCCGCGTTCGACCACCCGCCCGCCTTCGATCACGGCCACTTCGTCCGCGCGCAGGACCGTCGCCAAACGGTGCGCGACGACGACGACGCTGCGCCCGCGCGCGGCCTCGTCGAGCGCCGCGGTGACGTGCCGCTCGCTCGCCGCGTCGAGGTGGCTCGTGGCCTCGTCGAGGATCAGGAGCACCGGGTCGCGCAAGAGTGCGCGCGCGAGTGCGATGCGCTGACGCTGGCCGCCGGAGAGCTGACGCCCGCCTTCCCCCACCTTCGTGTCGAGACCGTCGGGCCACGTGGCGACGAACTCGGTCGCGTGCGCCTGCTCGAGTGCGACGGCGAGTTGCGCCTCACTCGCGTCCTCGCGTGCGACGGCCAGGTTCTCGCGCAGCGTGCCCGCGAAGAGCACGGGCTCCTGCGGCACGACGGCGATGCGCTCGCGCAGCCACGCGACGTCGACTTCGTTCGCGTCGACGCCGCCGAACGTGAGCACGCCGCTCGACGGTTCGCGCAAGCGCGCGAGCAGCGACACGACCGTGCTCTTGCCGCCTCCCGACGGACCGACGAGCGCGAGCACACGGCCCGGCTCGAGTGTGAGGTCGAGGCCGGTGAGCACCGGCACGTCGGGCCGCGACGGGTAGACGAACTCGATTCCGCGCATGGCGAAGTCGCCGCGCCAGCCGGCGATGCGCACG
>JBIKNC010000208.1:0-7852 GCA_044358925.1 Planctomycetota bacterium
CGTCGCGCACGCCGCCGAGTGCGGAATCTGGCGACAAGGTGCCTGGCACCGTACGCGCCACGACGAGCAGGCCATCGGGCTCCTCCGCCTCCGGATGGCGCGTGTCGGACAGGTGCAACAACTCTCCCAACTCGTCGGAACCGAACCCGTCGACGACCTCGGCGCGCCAACCCAGCGCGGCCGCCGCCAAGCGCACACACGCGATCGCGTGACCCACGTCGTGCTGGCAGTAGCGGTACGCGCGCTCGCCGTACTTCCACGCCTCGCGCCAGTGGATCGACGTCAGCGCGACGAAGAAGAGCGGCTCGCGACCGTCCGCGACGAACCCAAGCGCGAACTCCGCGTACGCCGCCGGATCGAGCCGCGCGCGCAGCTCCAGTTCGTGCTCCTTCGGCGCGTAGTGCGCGACGAACGGCGCGCCCTCGAGTCCCGCGATCGGCGGCGCGATCACGTAGCCCTCCGTCGGATGCAGATTGCCGCTCGACGGATTCACGCGCAGCGACCAGTGCGCGTCGCCGGCGCGCTTCCACGCCGACAGCGCGAGGCTGTCGAAGAAGAGCTGCGACAGCGAACGACGCGTCAACGGCTGCGGCGCGATGCGCCCGGCGACGAACACCTCCTCGTAGCGCGGCTCCTGCGACAGGGCGACGTGCGCGAGCGGCAAACGCGGCGCGCCCGTCCAGCTCCGGAACGGATCGGGTTGCGTGTCCCAGTCCATGTAGCCCGGCGCGTTCGCGAAACGCATCGGATGGTGCTTCGTGCGCTCGTGGTAGCCGAACGCGACCGCGAGTTCGCGTTCGCCGTCGCTCGCCGCGACGTCCTTGGAAGGCGCAGAGGACGCGCCTTCATCGCCGGACGCCGCTCCGTCACCGCGACCCTTGAACCACCGGCGCCAGCTCATGTGCGGAGGATAGGCTCCGCGGCCCGCGCACGACGCGCGCCCCTCCCACCATGTTCAAGAAGATCTTCGCCGTTCTCGCCGCTCTGCTCGTCGCGTTCCTCGTCGTCGTCGCCACGCGCGCGCCCGACTTCCGCTACGAGCGTTCGATCTCGATCGCCGCGCCGCCCGCCGCGATCTTCGAACACGTCGACGATCTCGAACGCTGGCAGGCCTGGTCGCCGTGGGAGAAGCTCGACCCGGCGATGCAGCGCACGTACTCCGAGACGACGCGCGGCGTCGGTGCGACGTACACGTGGGAAGGCAACTCCGACGTCGGCAAGGGCGCGATGACGATCGTCGAGAGCAGCGCCGACGAGCGCATCGCCATGCAGCTCGAGTTCATGGAGCCGATGGCGGCTTCGAACCAAGTCGTGTTCACGTTCGTGCCGAGCGGCGACGCCACGACCGTGACCTGGGTCATGTCCGGATCGAACAACTTCGTCGCGAAGGCCTTCGACTTGCTGTTCGACATCGAATCGATGGTCGGCAAGGACTTCGAGAAGGCCTCGCGTCGTTGAAGGAGCTGGTCGAGAAGGGCGGCTGAGCGCGACGGTCCCTCCGAGAATGCGAGCGGGGCGACCCTTCGGCCGCCCCGCTCTTCTCTTCAGGTGCGCTCGACGCGCCGTCGGATCACAGGAAGACCGTGGTCGACTGGCGGTTCGTCACTGCGAACGGGAACGCCGGAGCGGCCGTCGGGAAGATGAAGGCCTGGAAGTGCACGCGCGTTCCCGGCGCCAGCGTGGTGTTCTGGAAGCGCATCTTCGTCCAACCTGCGACCGGGTCGATCGAACGCCAACTGAAGTCGACGTAGTTCGTGAAGTTGTTGCCGAGGTCGAACGACACGATGCCCGGAAGCACCGACGGGATGTCGGACGTCGACGCGAGCAGGTACAGAAGGTTCGTGGTCGGACCGGCCATGTAGAGGTCCATGCCGAACGACTGGACGTAGACACCCGGATCCGACGGTGCGAGGTCGAGAACCGACCCGGTGTTCGGGAAGACGAGTGTGAACAGCGTCGCCGTTCCGTTCGCGTTCGCGACCTCGACTTCTTGCGGGCCGAGTTCGAGCTGCGGGAACCAGTCGATCGTGATTTGCGTGTTGCTGATCTTCGTGTACTTCGGATAGACGAAGTTCGAGAGCGGAACGTCGTTGACCTTGACACCGGTGACGCCCGACAGGTTGTTGCCGTTGAGCGTGAGCACCGGCCAGTTGTCCACGTACATCGCGTTCAACAGGTTGGGCACGATCTGCGTGAGCGTCGGCGGGCTGCCCGGCGGCGGGGCGCTCGGGTCGAAGCCGTTGAGCGTCGTCGGGTTCGTGCCGAGCGGATCGAGCCACTGGCCGATGTTGTCGGACGTCCAGAATTTGTCGAAGCGCCCGAACCACGCCGTCTGGGAGCAGTCGAAGTTGTCGACGCAGCACGCCGGTCCGCGGATACGACCGTTCTGGTCGAACAACGGACCGCCCGAGCTACCGCCTTCGAGCGTGCCGGCCGACCAGGTCACGCGCCACAGGGTGGTCTCGCGGAAGGTGCCGTTCGCGTCGATGGAGATCTTCTTCGGACCGCCGCTCGGGTGACCCATCGCGAACGCCGACGTGGCGTTGGTGGTCGAGCGCGACCAGCCCGCGTAGTACGGCGCGTAGCCCACGGGGATGTTGCCCGTGATCTGCATCAGGCGGCAGTCGTACGTGCCGCTGGTCGCGAGCAGCGTCGCACCCGACACCGTCTGGCTCTGCGAACCGCTACCGGTGCCGCACGTCGACACCTGGTAGTTGAAGGTGAAGACGGTGTTGTTGCTCTGACCGCAGTGATCGGCGGTCAGGATGTAACGCGTGCCGTTGTTGTTCGTGTTGTTGATCAGAGCCGCCGAGCACAACCCGCCGCCCGAGAACGTGCGCACGGTGGCGCGCTTCTGCAGGCCCCACGGGGCGCCTTCGGGGCAGTTGACGTCGATCAGGCAGCCGCTGCCGCCGCCACCGCCGCCGACCGGCGTGCTGATGTCGATCTTCGCGACGTCGCGGTAGTCGTGGATCGCGTCGCCGAGGACGACGTCGGGGCGCTCCGTCACGTCGGGCGGGAGCACGACCTCGAGGATCACGTGGTCGCCCGGGAACGGCTCCGTGACGAAGCCGCGGTCGGGGCGCTCGTTCTCACTCGTGTAGGCGCCGAAGACGTTCGTCTTCGTGTCGTCGTACAGGTACATCTGCGCGCCTTCGGGCAGATCGAAGGCCACGAACTCGAGTCCGATCGAGAACGCGCCCGGCGCCAGCAGGGTGAGGCGGCCGACGAGCGTGCCGTCCGTCAGCACCTCCCATTGACCGTCGCGGTTGATGTCTTGGCCGGCGGGGACCATCGCGCCGTAGCGCAGCGGTCGGTGCCCGCGCAGTTCGTCCTCGGCCAGGTAGGCCGCGACGTCGACCGGGGGCAGGGTGTAACGAGCCATGACCGGCGGAAGCGGCTCGCGCAGGGCGGCCGGGGTCCCCGGGGTGCGGACCTGGGCGCTCGCGACGGGAGCGAACGCGAGGGCGAGCGACAGGAGCGCGAGGGGCGCTCCGGCGCGGGCGGCGGTGAAACGGTGCATCGGCGGTTCTGGAGAGAAATCGGGACCAGGCGCGGTTCGGGCTCCGGGGACTCCGAGTGGAGGCCGGCGCACGACGAGGATGGGCGAACCGAGCGGCCGCTCGGTTCCCTCGAAGGCCCTGGATCCCTTGCAGGTTCCCATGGTTTCGAGCGCCGTGCGGCACCGGAGTCGCCGACGGATGCGAGGAAGTCGCGGATCGGGATCCTTGGAACCACAGTGCGCGGTCATGCTCCATGGAACGGTCGGGTGCTCACGAAGAGCCCGCGTCGTCGATGGAATGCCACCTTCCACAGGTAGTTGCGCGCCGCGTTCCGAGGTGGACGGCGATCGCGTTCGCCCTCATCGCCGCGGCCTGCACCAGTGTGTCGTTCGAGCCGGAGCCGCTCAGCCTGCCGGCCGGCCCGATCGACGTGCACGACGCCGCTCGGCTCGCGGTCGCCAACCATCCCGACGCCCGCATCGCACGCGAGAACCTGACGCGTGCGGACGCGCTGACGGCGGACGCGCGCGCGGCGCTGTGGCCCGACGTCGCGGTCGGCGCCGAGTACTCGCGCACGGATCGACCGTCGCAGGCCTTCGGGACGATCCTCGATCGCGGCGACTTCGATGCGGGGCTCGACTTCGACGATCCGGGGGTGCGATCGAACCTGCGGCCGTCGATCGCCGGCGGTCTGGTCCTGTACGACGGCGGGCGTCGGCGCGCGCGCATCGACGCGGCTCGAGCGGAAGGCGCCGCGTCGGTCGCGGACGCGCACGCGGTCGCGAGCGTGCTGGCGCTGGCGGCGACACGAGCGTGGTTCGACGTTCACGCGAGTGAGCGCCTCGCCGAACTCGCGAGCGAACGCGCGCGCCTCGCCGACCGCACGTTGGCCGTCGCGCGCGACGAGGCGGAACTCGGGGCGCGGCTCGCACGCGACGTCGACGAACTCGAAGTCGCGGTCGAGCGCGAACACGAACTCCTCGCCGCGGCGCACGACCACGTGAGCCGCGCGCGTGCGGCGCTCGCCGTGCTGCTCGGGCTGGGTGTCGAACAGGAACTCGAGTTGAGTCCGCACGACGCGGGTTCGGCGCCGCTCGCCGACGCACACGCGCTCGAACTCCGCGCGCTGCTCGACGAAGCGCGATTCGCTCGCCCCGAACTCGTCGCCGCTCAGGCGCGCATCGAAGCGGCGCTGGCGCACGTGCGCGAGGCGGAAGCCGGCTACGCGCCGAACCTGTCGATCGACGCCGCGTTCGGCTTCGACGGTGCGGACTCGGACCTCGAGCGTTCGAACTGGATGTTCGGAGCCGACCTCGTCGCGAACGTGACCGCGATGTTGCGCACGCCGCAGCGCGTCCGCGCCGCCGTCGCCGACCTCGCCGTCGCACACGCGGAGGCGCGGCGGGTGTTGCTCGACGTCGAAGCCGAAGTACACGCGGCGCGCCTCGACCTCGTGCGCGCGCAGCGCATCGTCTCCGTCGCCGAGCGCGCCTTCGAGCGTGCGAGCGACGAGTACATCCGCGTGCGCGCCGAGTTCGCAGCGGGCGCCGCACGCGAACTCGACCACGAACGCTCGCGTGTCCTCGAACTCGCAGCGCGCACGGACCTGGAAGTCGCGCGCCTCGGACTCGCGGCCGCGCACCTGGCACTCGAACACGCCCTCGGTCGCTTCGCGGCGCCGCTCGAACCCCAACGCTGAACATGAGTCGCTTCCTCGGCAAGTCGGTGGCGCTCGCGCTCGGCGTCGCACTCGTGTACGGCTTCGTGCGCAGCGTCGCGCCGCACCCGGCGCCGGCCGCGCTCGCGGGCGAAGGTGAGGCGATCGCCGTGACGGTCGCGCCGCTCGTGATGCGCGACGTTCCGATCGAGCGCGAGCTGTTCGGCACGCTCGTCGCGCGCGCCGAAGTCGAACTCGCGGCGCGTCTACTCGCGCGCGTCGAGTCGGTCGCGGCCGACGTCGGCGAACGCGTCGCGGCGGGCGCGCTCCTCGTCGAACTCGACGACGCCGACGTCGCGGCGAACGTCGCGCGCGCCGACGCGGAATTCGTCGCGCTCGAACGCGTCGCTGCCGACGCACAGCGCGAACTGGAGCGCACGCGCGAACTGTTCGAACGCGGCGCGCGCACGAGCCAGGAACTCGATCGCGCGACGACCGAACACGACACGTCCGTCGCACGCCGCGACGCCGCGCAACAAGCGGTCGCTGCGGCGCGCACCGCGCTCGCCGACACTCGCCTCGTGGCGCCATTCGACGCGGTCGTCGTCGCGCGCCACGTCGAACCGGGCGATCTCGCGCGCCCGGGCGCGGCGTTGCTCGAGCTGGCCGCGACGGACGGCGTGCGTGTCGTCGTCGAGGTGCCGGAGGCGTTGATCGAACACTTCACGCTCGGCGGCGAGCAGCGTGTGCACGTCGACGCACTCGCGAGGGAAGTCATGGGCACGGTCGTCGAACTGGCGGCAGAGCTCGATCCGACGACGCGCACGCGCCGCATCGAACTCACTCTCGACGCCGATGCCGCGCTGCTACCCGGCCTGTTCGTGCGTGTGCCGGTCGCGATCGGTTCGCGCCGCGCCGCACTCGCGCCGCTCGCCGCACTCCGTGTTCACGGCGCACTCGAACACGTCCACGTGCTCGACGCGGCGCAGGAGCGCGTGCGGCTGGTCCTCGTGCGCAGCGGCGCGCGCGTCGACGATCACGTGGAACTGGTCGTAGGCGCGAGCGATGCCGCGTGGGTCGTCGTCCGTTCACAGCGACCGTTGTTCGACGGCGCCCGCGCGACCGTCGCCGAACGGTTGGAGTCGTCGCAGCGATGAACTCGGGCAAGGAACACGGCCTCGCCGCGCGCATCGTTCGGCTCTTCGTCGACTCGCGCGTCACGCCGCTGATGCTGGTGTTCGCGCTGCTCGTCGGCAGCCTCGCGGTTCTTCAACTGCCGCGCGAAGAAGAGCCGCAGATCCAAGTGCCGGTCGTCGACGTGTTCGTCGAACTCGCGGGCGCCACGCCGCTCGAGATCGAACAACGCGTCGTCGAGCCGCTCGAACGGTCGCTCTCGGAGCTGCCCGGCGTCGAGTACGTCTACGCCTTCGCGGACGCCGGCCGTGCGCTCGTGTCCGCGCGCTTCGTCGTCGGCCACGACGAGCCGGCTGCGTTCGTGCTCGTCGAACGCGCGCTCGCGCTCCACGCGGGCGCCCTGCCGAGCGACGCGTCCGCGCCGCGTGTGGTCGCGCGTTCGATCGACGACGTGCCGATCCTCGCACTCGCGCTGTGGAGCCGCGAACGCGATCCGCTCGAGCTGCGCGAGCTCGCGCTCGAACTCGAAGACACGTTCCGCGCCGTGCCCGACGTGGCGCGCACGTCGGTCGTCGGCGGCGCGCGACGCGAAGTGGCCGTCGAACTCGACCCGGCGCGCCTCGCGGCGCACGACGTCACCGCGAGTGAACTTCTCGCAACCATCGAGGCCGCAGGCGCGGTGCGTACGAGCGGCTCGCTCGTCGCCGCCGAGCGTGAGGCGCGCGTCGAGAGCGGCCGCCGCCTCGCGACCGCCGCCGACGTCGCCGCACTCGTCGTTCGCGCGGACGGCGCACGCAACGTCACTGTCGCCGACGTCGCGACCGTGCGCGACGGCGCCGCCGAAGCGGACGCGCACGTGTTCGTCGTGCCCGGGCCGCTGCTCGAACACCCGTCGCAGTCCGGCGCCGGCAGCGCGGTCACCATCGCCGTCGCGAAGCGGCCCGGCGCGAACGCCGTGACGGTCTCGCGCGCCGTGCTCGCGCTGGTCGAGTCGGCGCGCGCGCGCCTCCTGCCCGCCGACGTCGAAGTGCAGGTGCTGCGCGACTACGGCGCGACCGCGGCGGAGAAGTCGAACGAACTCCTGTTGCACATGGGCATCGCGATCGTGTCGGTCGCGCTGCTGATCGCGTTCGCGCTCGGCTGGCGCGAAGCGGGCATCGTCGCGATCGCGATCCCGGTCACGCTCGCGCTGACGCTGGCCGTGTTCCACCTGCTCGGCTACACGCTCAACCGCATCACACTGTTCGCGCTGATCTTCTCGATCGGCATCCTCGTCGACGATCCGATCGTCGACGTCGAGAACATCGTGCGCCACTTCCGCATGGCGCGGAACCGCGGACGCAACCTCGTCGACGTGACGGTCGAAGCGGTCAACGAGGTGCGCAGCCCGCTCATCCTCGCGACGCTCACGGTCGTGTGCGCCGTGTTGCCGATGGCGTTCGTGAGCGGCCTCATGGGCCCGTACATGCGACCGATCCCGATCGGCGCGGGTGCTGCGATGCTGGTGAGCATGGCCGTCGCGTTCGTCGTGACGCCGTGGGCCGCACACCGCCTGCTG
>JBIKNC010000209.1:0-7802 GCA_044358925.1 Planctomycetota bacterium
GCGCGGAGCGGTCGGCACATGCCGGTCGGTCTCGAGCAGGGCCGCTATCGACTCGTGCTCGGTACCGACGGTGTGCGGCGTGCGATCGGAGCCGGTCCCTCGTACGCACTCGACGTCAGCGGCGCGCCGCACGATGCCGCCGTCTCGCAGAGCTACCAGAGCTTGCGCGCGCGCATCGAAGCTGCGCTGCAGAGTGCGCCGAAGGAGTCGCGCTGATGGCCGCACCCACCCGGACGTTCGTGCTCAGCGGCGCCGTCGTCGCCGCGTTCGCGATCGGCGCCGCGCTCGCGCACGTGCCGTTGCGCCATCCGTCGTCGAAGCAACCGTTGCGTTGGACCAACGGCTCGAACGTCTCGTTCGTGATCGGCTCGACGGGTTCGGACGACCTCGCGCCCGGCGATCACGAGAGCGCTGTGCGTCTCGCCGCTGCCGCCTGGAACGCCGCGCCGGGTTCGTTCGCACGACTGGTCGAGAACACGTCGCCGGTGCAACAGGCCTCGACCGACTGGAGTTCGTCCGCGCGCCATCTCGTGCTGTTCGACGAGAACAACTCGTCGAGCTTCTTTCCGCCCGGCAGTTCGACGGTCGCGATCACGCCGGTGTGGTTCTACGCGAGCGGTGTGATCACCGACGCGGACGTGCTCTTCAACGGCGCGGACTTCCGCTTCACGACCGACGACACGTCGGGTCGTTTCGACGTGCAGGACGTGGCCGTGCACGAGTTCGGCCACCTGCTCGGCTTCGACCACTCGCCCGTGGCGGGATCGAGCCTCTTTCCGTACGTCACCGCCGGCCTCGTGCTGCACCGCAGTCTCTCGACCGACGACTGGATGGCCGCGCGTTCGCGCTATCCGTCGTTCGACGAGGCGCGTGTCAGCGGTCGCGTCGAGCGCGTCGACGAGACGCCGGTCGCGTTCGCCCACGTGATCCTGCGCGACGACGCGGGGCGCAGCGCCGGAGCCGTGCTGACGGACTCGAACGGCACGTTCCAATTCGAGTCGGTGCTCGCCGGCGAGCACACGGTCGTCGTCGTTCCGCTCGACGGCCCCGTCACGTCGGCGAACCTGACCGGCGGCCCGACGGTGGACGTCGACTTCCAGGCCACCGTCGCGGGCACGCTCGAAGTCGTCGCGGGTGTCGATCAGAACATCGGTGCGCTCGTCGTCGACGAGGACGCGCTGATCGCGCTGGGGCGCCCCTTCGATCCGTTGCCGCTCGAAGCCGTGGCGGGCGCAACACGCACGCACGTGCTGCGCGGTTCGTCGCTGTCGCCCGGATCGTTGCTCGTCGCGAGCGACCCCGACCTGTCGATCACGGTCCACGGCTGGTTCAACTCGTCGGTGAGCTTCTCGGTCAGCGTTCCGTCGAACGAAGCACCCGGACTCGTCGACCTCTCCGTCACCAACGCGTTCGGCGATCGAGCCGTGTTGCCCGGTGCGCTCGAGATCGTGCCGCCGTCACCGACGGTGAACTTCGTCGCCCCGGCGCTCGCGTCCGCGAGCGGCGGTGACGCGCTCGTCGTGCACGGCACGGGCTTCCGCGCCGGAGTCGCCGTCGTCATCGGCGGTCGGATCTTCGTCGACGGCGCGGTCGGCGGCTGCACCGTGCTCGACCCGACGCGCATCGCTCTCGAACTGCCGGCATTCGCACCCGGCGTCCACGACGTCGTCGTCATCGACGCGAGCGGTGTCGAAGGTCGCGCCACGGCTGCGCTGACGACCGGCAACGCACCGAACGTCACCAGTGTCTTCCCGCCGGCCGGTGCGTCGAGCGGCGGCACACGCGTCGTCATGTGCGGCAGCGGCTTCGATCCGGGTCTCAGTGTGACGATCGGCGGTGTCGTGCAGACGCTCGACGTCGTCGCTCCCGACCACGTCGAGTTCACGACGAGCGGCGGCCTGGCCGGAGCGCCGCTCGACCTCGTCGCCACCAATCCGATCGGCACGACGTCCGCCACCGTGTTCGAGTACGCACCGCGCCCCGATCCGTCGATCGCTGCGGTCACGCCGCCCGAAGGTGCGGCCGCCGGCGGCGAGTGGGTCACGATCGAAGGCGAAGGCCTGCGTGCCGATCTCGAAGTGCGCTTCGGCGCCGACGCCGCGACCGGGCAGGGCGGCACACTCGCCGAACTGGTGATGGTCTCGAGCGCGACTTCCATGGCTGCGCTCGTTCCGCCCGGCTCGGGCGTCGTCGGAGTCGTCGTGCGCGACGTCGAGACCGGTCAGGCGGCGGCACTGCCCGCTGCGTTCACCTACCGCTCGAGTTCGAAGAGCGGCGGCTGCATGGGGCTCGTCGACGTGCGCGGCCCCGACGCTCCGCCGCTGCGCGGACTCGGACCCGTGGTCCTGGTGGCACTCGTGTGCGTCGTACAGGCCTGGCGCGCGCGTCGTCGGCTGGTGTTCGAGGCGCAGTCGCCGCGAGCGAGCTGAGCGCGGCACTCGCCGCGCCCGTTCACGGCAGCGTCGACGCCGCGCGCAAGAACGTGCCGCTGGACCACGTGGGCTCGCGACCGAGCCGCGCGGTGAGATCGGCCACGAGTCGCTCGACCTCGGCGCGCTGCGCTTCGTCGGCCGGAACGAGCGGCAGGACGAGCCAGACGGTGCGCTCGCCCAGTCCCAGTGCGCGAGCCGCAGCCGTCGTGTCACCGTAGCGGCCCGCCGCGATCGGCAGCAGCGGACGCCACGCGTGGTACGCGACCGCAGGAGTCCAGCCGAACGAGTGCGGATACCAACCGACGGCGTCGGGCGGCAGCAGGGCGGCGACTTCTTCACCGGCCGTGCGCGGCAGCGGCGCGGAAGGCCCGCGCGCGCCGGCGAGATCCAGCGGACCGGGAGCGCGATCGCTCGCGAGCAACTGTCGGCCGGCGTGAGCACCGCTCGCCGCGAGCACGACGACGATCAGCGTCCCCGCGAACGGCGCGCGCTGTGCGAGGCGTCGCTCGCATGCACGCACCGTGACGACGGCCAGGAACACGACGGCCGGCGCGGCGTTGAGTAGGAAGTTCTCCTGCGGGTCGCCGGTGTGACGCCAGTAGAGGACTTGAACGGCGAGCGCGCCCAGCGCGAGGCCGAGCGCGAGGCGCTGCAGTGCGCCGTCGCCGTCGATCGTCGTGTCTCGCGAGATGCGGCGGCGTGTGAGCAGATTCGCGAGCGCCAGCGCCGCGCCCAGTGCGCTCACGAACAGCAGCGCGCCTCCGAAGGCGGACACACTCGAACTCCACTGCACGGCGAGCCAACGCGTCGGCGGCAACGTGCCGTCGAAGAGCGGCTGCCAGAGTTCCACGGCGCGTGCGACCAGACTCGGCGTCGCTGCGCCGCTCGCTTCGTTCCAGCGCGCCGTCGCGAGCACGTGCGGAACCAGAGCGAGCGCGGCACTCGGAACGCCGGCGACGAGCACCCACCAGCGCCCGCGCGGCGCCGCGACCAGCAGCGCCGGCAGGAACAGGATCGGTGTGTACGTGACGAGCGCGCCCGCTCCGCACAGCGCGCCGGCGACGGCGCAGGCCATGCGCGCGCGCTCGGGCCGCCGCCATGCGATCGCGAGTGCGACGCTCGCGGCCGCGACGAAGACGAGCGACGGGTGTTCGTAGTTGACGAGCCCGGCGTAGGGGAGCGCGAGCGGCACGAACACGAGCAACACGAACGTCGCGAGCGCCGCGCGTCGGCCCGCGACGATCCACA
This sequence comes from Planctomycetota bacterium, assembly GCA_044358925.1. Classification (GTDB taxonomy): domain Bacteria; phylum Planctomycetota; class UBA1135; order UBA1135; genus Rohdeia. The sequence goes on from JBIKNC010000209.1 coordinate 3,681, forward strand.
CCGCACACGCGAAGAGCGCCCAGCCGAGGAACTGCGCCAGCAGGAACGGTGCACGCAACGCCGCTTCGGTGCCGAGCGGCACTGGGCCGGGGCGCTGGTCCCAGCCCGTCGGCGCGAAGTTCGCGAGCGACCACCACGCGAGCTGCGGCACGAGGCGCGGGTGGTTCGTGTACACGTTCCACTGCAAGCGATCGTCGCCCGGATCGACGTGCACGACCGGGAAGCCGAACGACGGCGCGAGACCCATGCGCTCGTAGTTCGTCGCCGCCGACGCGAAGAACGCGCCTTGGAAGCCGTCGAAGCCGCGCCCGAACTCGCCGCGCGCCGTCGCGACGTGCCACAGCAGACCGAGCAGAGCGATCAGCGCCACGAGTGTCCGTGCGATCGAGCGCATGAAGGGGCGCGAATTCATCGCACGGCCTCGAGCACGAAGAGTGTCAGGGCGCCGCTCGACGGCGCGCGTTCGAACGGAGCGAGAGCACCGAGGCGCGCGCCGAGTTCCGCGTGCACGCCGGAGACGGGTAGAGCGAGGCGCGACTGGAACGACCCGTCTCGAACCGCCACGACGACTGCTCCAGCGGCGAGGTGCGCGCGCACGACGTCGGCCACCGCCGCTGCGGCCGTGGGCGACGATGCAGCGACGGCATCGACGCGCGTCGGGACGCTCGCGGCGTGCGCGGCTGTCGAGCGCCGCGCGAGTTCGCGGTCGAGGGCGAGCAGTCCCCACAGGTCGAGGGCGACGACGGCGCCCTGCGCGCCCGCCGTGTCGACGGCACGCGCGGCGTCGCGCGCGGCGCCGTCGTTCGCGAACGGCACGACGAGCGCACGCACGTTCGCACCGAACAAGGCGAGCGCCGCGAGCGCGGTGGGGACGAGCGCGCTCGCGCGCCACGTCGCGGCGGCCACGAGCACGAGCGGCGCGACGTGGCTCGCCGCGTACTCGATGTTCGTGGGTTGCCACCAGGCGAAGAAGGCGAAGCGCAGTGCCACGAAGACGAGCAAGGCCGGCACGAAACGCGGCGCGCCGCTGCGCGGCGCGGCCCCGCCGCGAAACACGAACGTCGCGAGCAGCAGGGCGAGTGCCGCGAGCGCTGGCCACACGTCGGTGAACGTGTGCATCGCTGCGTGTGCGCCGAACGCGAACGCGTCGAGCAGCATCAACGCGTGCCAGCCGAGCCCGCTCGTGAACGACACACGCGCGGCTTCGACACCGAACGCACTGCTCGTCGCGATGCCGCCGAACCACTGCATGAAGCTCGCGCCTTCGGGTACTGCGGTGTACGCCACGGCGAAACACACGAACGCGACCAGGCCGCCGAAGACGAGCGGGCGCAGCGCGCGCACACCCAGCAGCACGAGCGGCACCGTCGCCACGAGCAGCGCGTCCGCGCGCACGAGCAGTGCAAGTGCGAACGCAGCGGCGAGTGCGGTGCGACCGCGACCGGTGCGCGCGAAGGTGAGGCCGGCCGCGACGACCCACAGCTCGGCCGCGGCTGCGGGCAGATACGTCTCACCGACCGCGCCGTACAGCAGCGTGGTGGCCGCGCTCGCGAAGAGTGCCGCCGCGCACAGAGCGAGTGCGCGCGTCGCCGCCACTCGTTCTGCGACGCACAGCACGAGCACCGTCGCGAACGCCGCACCGAGCGCCGACAGTGCTTGCTGCACGGCGAGCGCACCTTCGAGTCCGTGGGCCACGAGGCCGACGCTCTCCGCCAGCGTGTACACACACCAGGCCGCGACGTGCGGCAGCAGGTGGTTCGCGAGCAGGATCCCGCTCGCAGCGCCGCTCGCGACGGAGTGTGCGTAGTGCAGCGCGTCGTTGCCGAGCAACTGCGCGTCACTCCCCGGCGTCGCGAAGGCGAACAGCAGCGCCCACACGAGAGCTCCCACGACGAGCTTCGTCCGCCGATCGAAGCCGCGCAGCGCATGCTCGCCAAGACCGTGCGCAGGCTCCATCCGGGCGGAGTCTACGGCCCTCCCGCGCGAGGGAGCGCCGCCACGAGGCCCCTCAACGCCCGCGCGGGAACGGCCGAGAACCAAGGCATGTACTCCCCGCGCCAGGTTCTCGCTCGTTCCGTGCGCGTGAGCGTGTCCGCCCCGCGCCTCGCTCCGCCGACCGACCACGACGTCGAACGCGCGAGCCTGGCGCTCGGCTGCACGTTGCCCGCGACCTTCGTCGAATTCCAACGCCTCTTGGGCGGTCGCACCGTCGTCGGCCTCGACGTGCTGCGCTTGGCGGCGAGCGCGGACGACGACACGTCCCTGGTCGAGAAAAACCTCGCGTGGCGTTCACCGCGCCACGGCATCGGCCTGCCCGCAGCGCTGATCGCCTTCGCACCGGACGGCTCGGGCAACCTGTTCTGCTTCGACATGCGCGATCCGGTGGGGGAGCCGCCCGTCGTGCTGTGGGATCCGCTGCTCGACCCGCGCGACAACCTCGCCGACCTCGCGCCGCTGCACTCGACGTTCGTCGAGTGGCTCGAAGCGGAGCTCGATCTCGTCGCCGCGGCCTGAGCGCCAACGCAGGCGACACCTGTACGAACGAGCCGCGGCCGTCACTCGAGGACCACTCGGGTGACGGCCGCGGCTCGTTGGCGACGTGTGTTGCGCGTGAGCGCACACGTCACGGCTTCTAGAGGCTCAAGGCTTCGCGACGCCGCGGTTGTAGCGGTTGCGGAACTTCTCGACGCGGCCGGCCGTGTCGACGAGCACCTTCTGACCCGTGTAGAACGGGTGCGACGACGACGACACGTTGATCTTGTAGAGCGGGTACTCGTTCCCGTCCTCCCACTTGATGGTGTCGTTCGTGCGCACGCAGGAACGCGTGATGTACGACGTGTTCGACGAAACGTCCTTGAACACGACGATGCGGTAGTTCGGGTGGATGTCCTTCTTCATGGCGCGTGGAGGGTCGTTGTCCTCCGAAGTGTGTGCGGTTGTGTGGTCGCGGAAGCAGACGTCGGCGCCGTGCTCATGCACGGACGCGCCGAACGAACGCTCTCACCACGAAGCTTTGCGCACGCCCGGAATCTGACCGAGCAGCGCGAGTTCGCGGAACTTGTTGCGGCAGAGTCCGAAGCGGCGGTAGTTGCCGCGCGAACGACCCGTGATCTCGCAGCGGTTGCGGATGCGCACGCGCGAGCTGTCCGGACCCATCTTCTCGATCTTCCGGTAGGCGGCTTCCTTGGCCGCTCCGTCCACGTTCGGATCCTTGATGATCTTGACGAGCACGGCACGACGTTCAGCGCAGGCTTTGCTGCGTTCGATGCGCCAGGCGTTCTTGGCGAGTTGACTCTTCTTGGCCACGGGCTCTACTCGTGTGGGTTCTGCGGACGGTTCACCGACGAAGAGGAGGGCGGACGCGAGGGGCGTCGCCGGATCCGTCGGGCCGAAGAAGGTAGCGGCACGGCGCGAGCCGGTCGAGTCCCGGCCCATGAGGAATTCCACTCCGAGGGTCGCCGGGAGGCGCATAGGATCCTCGGCCCCCGAACGGACGGGGCCACAGCCACCATGTCTCAGACCCCGAAGACGAAGACGCACGTCGAAGCCGGTAGCGTCGTCGCGATCTACTACACCCTCACCGACGCGAGCGGGAAGGTGCTCGACACGAACAAGAAGGGCGGCAAGCCGCTCTCCTACCTGGCCGGCGCCGGGAACATCGTGAAGGGCCTCGACCAGGCCCTGATCGGCGCCGCGCGCGGCGAGACGCGCAAGGTCTCCGTGCCGCCTGCCGACGGCTACGGGGAGTGGGACGAGAAGCTCCTCGAGGAGATTCCGCGCAAGGTCTTCCCGCCCGATGCACCGGTCGAGAAGGGCTCGGTCTTCCACGGCCGCACGCCGGACGGGATGACCGTGCAGGTGCTCGTGCACGACGTCGTGGACGACAAGGTGCGCGTCGACAAGAACCACCCGCTGGCCGGCAAGACGCTCGAGTTCGAGGTCTACGTGTTCGGCATCCGCGAGGCCTCCGACGAGGAGCGCGAGCACGGCCACGTGCACGGCCCCGGCGGCCACCACCACTGACGCTCGCGTGACGCGTACGGTGTCAGACACCGGATCCGTCATGAACACGTACGGTGCCGCACCGAAAGTTGCACACCCCGTGAGCCGCGGCGCGCGAAG
>JBIKNC010000210.1:0-7782 GCA_044358925.1 Planctomycetota bacterium
GGGTCAACCGCCGCGCCGGGTGTGAAGTGCCGGATCTGGCGACAGGGTGCCAGGCACCGTACGGATCACAGCGACCCGAGCTGCCTCGCACGCCCATCGTGCATAGGGCTCGTGCGAGTCGACGAGCTCCACGTGGCGTGCTGCGAGTCGACGCGTGGAAGTTGCGCTCGTGTTCGACAGCCGCGCAATGTCGCTCCAACGACAACGGCACAGAGCTCGGACCAACCCAGCGGTCAACAGCGCACTGAGTTCCCTCGCTGAATCTCCGATCGAGAGGAGATCGTCGAAGTTCTGGTCGCGCGCCGTCGCGCGCACGGCCTCGGCGACGAGCCTGGGTTCGAGCGCCGGTGCACGATCGGCTCTCGTACCGTCCGCCATTCGGGCCTTGCGTTGCATCCAGACACGCACCTGATCCGGCGCGAGTTCGACCAGGTTCTCGAGTTCCTGTTCGGCGTCTTCCTGGGCGCTCGCGCGCAACTCGAAGTCCCGCGCCTGCACGTCGTCCATGGCGTGAAACACTCGCTCGTAGTCGCTGGGACGAAAGGTCCTTCCTCCGGACCTCTCACACACGAACGACTCGACCCATCCGCGCGAGAGCCACCGCGGACCCACTCGTCGCATGTAGTCTCGCGCGCTGGCGAAGGGGTAACGCGACAGTTCGCCAACGATGCGTGCTTCCGTCGCGTTGCGATCGATGTACCGAACGAGGTTGAAGCGGTAGCGGTCGGAGAAGACGAGCTTCGAGTTGAATCGACCTCGGAACAGCGGGCCATCGCGGCGCTGATCGCGGTTGTACCAGCGCACGTATTCGTTCTGGATGCGGCGCATGGCGACCGAAAGGTCGCCCTTCGGGCTGCGGACGAGGAGGTGGTAGTGCGTCGGCAGGATCGCGTACGCGATCAGTTCGAGTTCACCGCGGTGCACGGAGCGTGCGACGCTCGCGAGGAACTGCCGCAGGGCGCGTTGATCGTCGAAGACGACGCGCCGCGCGATGCCGCGATTCATGACGTGGTGCCACTGTCCCGGAGAGTCGATGCGGTGTGAGCGTGCCATGGCTTGGTGAGCCAATGACGCCGTTGAGGTGCTTCCGGTTACAGGGGGTCGGGAACTGCGTTGGCGCGTACGGTGCCAGGCACCCTGTCGCCAGATCCGGCACTTCACACCCGGCGCGGCGGTTGACCCGACGCGCTGCGCGCGTCGGGTCAACCGCCGCGCCGGGTGTGAAGTGCCGGATCTGGCGACAGGGTGCCAGGCACCGTACGGATCACAGCGACCCGAGCTGCGCCCGGTAGAACTCGACGGCGGCCTCGAACTGCTCGAACGAGTCGCCGCCGAACTTCTCGCGGTACCCGGCGGCGAGCGTGAAGGCGACCAACGCCTCACCCACCACACTCGCGGCCGGCACCGCCGTCACGTCGGAGCGCTGGTACGTCGCACGCACCGTTTCGCCGCTCGCGAAGTCGACCGTGTCGAGGCCGCGCCGCAGCGTGCTGATCGGCTTCATCGCGACGCGCACGACGAGTTCCTCGCCGGTCGTCATGCCGCCCTCGAGTCCGCCCGCGTTGTTGGTGCGGCGCACGAAACGCCCGCCAGTCCGCGCGGGATCCGCGACCCGATCGATCGGGTCGTGCACCGCGCTTCCGCGTCGACGCGCGGCCTCGAAGCCCAGGCCGAACTCGACGCCCTTCATCGCGGGGATCGACATGAGCGCCGCCGCGAGCCGCGACGTCAGTCGCTCGGGCCCCGACGCATGGCTCCCGATGCCCGGCAGCAGACCGCTGACACGCACCTCGAACACCCCGCCGAGCGTGTCGCCCTCCGACCGCACCTCGTCGACGAGCGCGCGCAACTCCGCGTCCTTGCTCGCATCGAGTGCGTAGAACTCGCTGCGCCCGCGCAGCTCCTCGCGGACGTTCGCGCCCGGCAGCGCGGCGGGCGCACACACCACCCCGCCCAGTTCCACGACGTGCCCGAACACACGCACGCCGAGCGGCTCGATCAACTGCCGCGCCGCCGCACCGATCGCGACGCGGATCGCCGTCTCGCGCGCCGACGCCCGTTCGAGCACCGCCCGCGTGTCGAGCACACCGAATTTCTGACTGCCTGCGAGATCCGCGTGCCCCGGCCGCGCGTTGCCCGGCACCGGCAGCGCCTCGATGGTCGCGTCTTCGTTGCGCACGACGAGCGCGAGCGGCGCGCCGATCGTCCGCCCCGCGCGCACGCCGCCCGTGACTTCGACGCGATCGTGCTCGATCTTCATGCGCCCGCTGCGCCCGTACCCGCCCTGCCGCCGCGCGAGTTCTCCGTCGATGCGCTCGAGCGACAGCGCCATGCCCGCCGGCAGCCCTTCGAGGATCGCCGTGAGCGCAGGCCCGTGCGACTCACCGGCCGTGGTGTAGCTGAGGTGACCCATCGTCATTGAAGTGGAGCGCGTCCGCACGGACGATGCAATCACGCAAGCGGTACGCGCGACTCACTTGGCCGGTCGGCCGCTCATGTCGAACACTGCCGGAACCACGATTGCCGCGTCGGCGACGGTGATCTCCGGTTGGATGGGTGAATCGACTCGTTCGAACGACGCGTCGATCCAACACGTCTCGGACGCGAGCAACCCCTGATCGACCCTCAGGGCGTAATGCCCGGCAACGAGTTCGAGCGAGATGTCGTCGCCTTGCAGGCTCTCGATGACGACACGTCCAGACGCGTGCATCTCGAAAGGCACGCAGATGCTGCGCACGACGTCAGGTTGCCTCTCGAGTCGATCCGGATCCGACGCGACTCGAACTCGCGCTTCGAGCGAGTCGGCGACCACACCGAATGAAAGCGCCGACGAACGCCAGACGAAACCTTGCCGGACCTGTGCATCGGTCCAGTCGTTGTGTGGATTCTCGACGCTCGCATCGAAGACCATGAGCGTGCTGTACATGATCCCGATGGTCCGCTCGCACTTCATGTAGTGATGTCCCAGTGCCTCGAATCCTCGCCAAGGAGCGTGTGACGGACTCGCGCTTCGGTCCGCGCCGTTGCGATCGTCACAGGGCCTCGAACGCGGTCGCCTCGTCGATCGGCACCTCGAGGTCGAGGTTGCCGAGTTTCACACGCACGCTGCCCTTGTCGCGGTCGACCTTCGTGACGAGGCACTTCTTCTTCTGCCGCGGCAGGTAGACGAAGTCGCCCTTACGCAGGCCCTCGACGAAGGCGCGCCGGCGTTCGGTGAGCGACGCGGCGGACAGCGATGCGTCGATGCGCGCGAGCGCCCCGTCGTACTCGCCGCGCAGCGTCCCGCCGATCTGCGGCGAGAGCTTGCGCAGGGCGGCGAGGCCGTCGCGCACCGTCGCGATGCGGCGCTCCAGCTCCACTTGCAACTCGTCGACGAGCAGCGCGCGCTGCGCCGCGACGTCCGCCTGCGCGCGCACGAGGTCCTGCGTGCGCAGCGCCGCGTCGACGTGCTGTTTGGCGGCCTCTTCGCGCGCACGTTCGGCCGACACGCGCGCGGTCTGGATCTCGCCCATCAAACGGCGCGACTCCTCGCCGCCGCGGTCGACCAGTTGTTCGGCGCGCGCGAGCACGTCGTTCGGCAACCCGAGCCGGCGCGCGATCACGAGCGCGCGCGACTCGCCCGGCGCGCCGACAACGAGCCTGTACGTCGGCCGCAGCGTTTCGACGTCGAACTCGACGCTCGCGTTCTCCGCGCCCGGGTGTCCGAAACCGAATTCCTTGAGCTTGCCGATGTGCGTCGTCGCGAGCGTGGGCGCTTGACGCACCAGCAGCCATTCGAGCAGCGCCGCGCCGAGCGCCGCACCATCCGCGGGATCGGTGCCGCCGCCCAACTCGTCGAGCAGGAACAGCACACGCGGACCGGCGCGCGGCAGACCGCGAGCGATGCGCACGAGGCTCGCGCTGAAGGTCGACAGGCTCTGCTCGACGCCCTGTTCGTCGCCGATGTCCGCGACGATGCCGCGATAGAGCGGCACCTTCGAACCCGGCGCACAGGGGAACGGCAGACCGAGGCGCGTCATCAGCGCGGCGAGGCCCGCCGTCTTGAGCGCGAGCGTCTTGCCGCCCGTGTTCGGCCCGGTGACGACGAGGATGCGGAACGGCTCGCCGAGGCGCACGTCGATCGGTACGCACTCTTCGAGGCGGCCTTCCTGAACTTGCCAGGCCAGCAGTGGATGGCGCGCGGCGCGCAGCACCAAACCCTCGGTCGTGCTCGCGACGTCGGGCACGTGCGACCGCAGTCGCTCGCACAGGCGCTTGCCGACGAGAGCGAGTTCGAGCTCGCTCATCCGGTCCGCGAGTTTCGCGATGCGCTCCTCGCGTTCGAGCGCCGCGCGCGTCCACTCGAGCAGCAGGCGCTGCACCTCGCGCTGCACGTCGGCGCGCACGACCGCGAGTTCGTTGCCGAGCTCGATCACTTCGCGCGGCTCGACGAAGACCGTCTCGCCGCTGCCCGAGTGGTCGTGCACGATGCCGGGCACCTGGCCGACCGACTTGGCCTTGACGGCGAGCACCGCCCGCCCGTCGCGCAGGTGCACCGTGCCGTGTTGGCCGGGACTGAGCACGTTGCGCAAGTCGGCGCTGTTCGCGATCGCGCGCACGCGGCGTTCGATGCGCTGCGTGAGGTCGGACTGCGCCGCGCGCAACTTGCCCAGGCGCGGACTCGCGTCGTCGCGCACTTCACCGCGGCGATCGATGCCGTTCTCGAGCATCGTCTCGAGACTCTCGAGTTTCGGCAGGCCGTCCGCGAGCCGCCCGAGTTCACGCGCGCGCGGCGCACGTTCGGCGAGCCACGCGCCGAGGCGAGTGCTCGCCTTCAGGAACAGGAGCAGCGCGAGCAGGTCGTCGGGCCCGAGCACGATGCTCGCCGAACGCGCGCGCGCGAGCGCCGGCAGCACGTCGGCGAGGTCGTTCGTGCCCGGCTCGTCCGAGCCGAGCAGCACCAACTCACTCACCCGCGCCAGCGCCGCACGCGCGCCGTCGTCGTCGCGCGGCTCCAGCTCCTGTACCGCGCGACGCCCCAGCGCCGAGTTCGCGAGCGGCACGAGATGCTCGCGCACCTCGGCCCAGTCGAGCACGTCCGCCGCGAAGTCGTCGAGCGTCGGCGCGTGCGTGACCGCGTCCGCCGCCGCCAAGACGGCCACGCTCTTGCGCTCCGCCTCCTGACGGTCCTTCCTCTCGCGACGACTGCCCATGGGACCAGTGTGGCAGACCTGTCAAACGATGCGAGTGCCGCCGCTCGCGGTGCGCTGCCGGAACAGCGCGGTGAGGCGCGCGGTCATCGGTCCGGGCGCGCCGGTTCCGATGACGCGGCCGTCGATGCGGACGACTGCTGCCAACTCCCCCATCGTGCCCGTGCAGAACACCTCGCGCGCCCGGTGGAACTGTGCGAGCGACAGGTCGCACTCCTCGTGCGCGAGCTTCTCCGTGCGGCAGATGTCGAGCACCGTGGCGCGCGTGATGCCCTCGGGGCACGCGACGGTGCGCGGCGTGCGCACGACCGGGCGCGCCTCGTCGCCGTCGACGAGGAACAGGTTCGTAGCGTTCGTCTCGGCCACGAAGCCGCGGGTGTCGAGCATCAGCGCGTCGTCCGCGCCCGCGACGTTGGCCTCGATCTTGGCCAGGATCGACGGCAGCAGGTTGTTGTGGTGGATCTTCGGGTCGAGGCAGTCGGGCGGTGAGCGCCGCACGCTCGCCGTGATCAGCGACAGCCCCGTCTGCCCGTAGACCGGCGCTTTCCACTCGGCGAGCACGATCAGCGTCGGCCCCGAGCGATTGAGGCGCGGGTCCATGCCGCTCGTGATCTTCACGCCTCGCGTGAGCGTGAGCCGCACGTGCACGCCGTCCGTCATGCCGTTCGCTTGGAGCGTGCGGCGGATCTCCTGGACGATCGTCTCGCGGGACGGGATCTGCTCGAACGCGAGCGCCTTGGCCGAGTGCTCCAGACGATCGAGGTGCTCGTCGAGCCCGAAGATGCGCCCGTCGTACAGCCGCAGTCCTTCCCACACGGCGTCGCCGCCTTGAACGGCGGAGTCGAACGGGCTCACGCCCGCCTCGTCGCGGTGCACGAGGCGACCGGCGACGTTGACGATCAGGTTCCTGTTGCGTTCGTCGAAGCGTTGCAGCATCGCGCGGCTCTCACACGTCTCCCACGACGGATTTCACACCGTGATGCGGTGCTGCCAGAGATGGCGGTAGTGCACCTCGCACTCCGCCCGCAGCCGCTCGAAGCGCGGCGGCAGATCGATCGGGCGCTCGCGCGGCGCTTCGAAGCCGGTCGACTTCTCGACGTTCGCGTACCAGTAACGCGCCCACACACCGTCGAAGCGGCGCGGGCCCGGCGACCACGAGAGCTGCAACTCGCTGAACGGGATGCCGAGACGCTCGCAGAGCTGCGTGAGGATGCCGCGCGGGTCGCGCAGGAGGTCGTCGCTGTCGATGACCGGCGGCACGTGGCCGAGACGCGCGCGCTCGCCCTCGAACAGCTCGACGAGCTGCGGTGCGCCGAGGTCGTGCGGCGTCGCTTCGGCCACGACGCGCGTGTAGCTCGTGATCACGTTGGCCGGGTCGCGCAGGAGGAACACGTTGCGCACCGCGGCGAGCCACTCGCGCGGCACGCGCGGCGAGAGGTGGTGCGCCATGTGCTTCTGGTAGTGCACCGACTTGCCGGGCGGCAGCGGCGCGAGCAACCCTTCGATCACCTCGCACGGCTCCGTCGGCTGGGAGGCGAGGACCTCGTCGCGGCCGGGGTGTTGGATGCCGGTGTGCTCGAGGTAGTGCGCGTAGAACGGCTCGTCGACGCCGACCGTGTCCGGCCGATTGGCGAACGAACGCAGGAGCGCGGTCGAGAGCGTGCGCGGCCCCGACCACATGGCGATGCGCAGCGGTGCGTTCGGGCTCGGTGTGTCCAAGGCGTGTTCGCGGCTCCTGCGACTCGGCGGCGCGCAACGGTCGCGCTGGTCGCACTCGGGAGGGTGCGGGGCGGACCGACGGCGGCGCAGGTTAGCGAGTGGAGCCGCCGGGCGAGCGGGGAACACCGGCGTCCGTGGCACACTCACCGCCCACCACGACGCCGCCATGAAGAACAACCACGACGACACCCGTTTCGAAACGCGCGCGATCCACGCCGGCCAGGAGCCGAACGCCGAGAACGGCGCGCTCATGACGCCGGTCTATTTCAACTCGACCTACGCGCAGAACGCCCCCGGCGAACCGCGCCAGGGCTACGAGTACTCGCGCACGACGAACCCGACGCGCACGGTGCTCGAGAACGCTCTCGCGAGCCTCGAGAGCGCGAACTGGGGCCTGTGTTTCGCGAGCGGCCTGGCCGGCATCGGTGCGCTCGTCCAGCGCCTCTCGAGCGGCGCCCGCGTGGTCGCGAGCAACGACCTGTACGGCGGCACCCACCGCCTGTTCATGCGCTGCTTCGGACAGTTCGGCGTGAAGTTCGACTTCGTCGACGCGAGCGATCTCAAGAAGGTCGAGGCGGCGCTTGCGGCGGGCCCGGTCGAGTACCTGTACGTCGAGACGCCGACCAACCCGCTGCTCAAGCTGGTCGACATCGCGGCCGCGGCGAAACTCGCGCATCGTTACGGCGCGACGTGTGTCGTCGACAACACGTTCGCGACGCCGTATCTGCAGCGCCCGCTCGAACTCGGCGCCGACCTCGTCGTGCACTCGCTGACGAAGTACCTCGGCGGCCACTCGGACGTGGTGGGCGGCGCGGTGCTCGGCAACGATCCCAAGCTGCGCAAGGAGATCTCGTTCCACCAGAACGCGATGGGC
>JBIKNC010000211.1:0-7759 GCA_044358925.1 Planctomycetota bacterium
AGCGCTCGCGCCTCGTGCTCGCGCAGATGCTCTTCGATCCGCCGAACTTCCTGGTCCTCGACGAACCCACCAACCACCTCGACCTCGAAACCAAAGCGATGCTCGTCAAGACGCTCGCGAACTTCGAGGGCACGATGCTGTTCGTGAGCCACGACCGCACCTTCCTGCGCGGCATGGCGAATCGCGTGCTCGACCTCGCCGGCGGCGGCGAACAGACGAGCGGTCGCCCGCTCGTCTTCGCCGGCTCCTACGAGGAGTGGGTCGCGCGCACCGGCCACGAGGCGCCGGGCGTGTGGCACTGAGAGACGCCCAGTCTCCGCGTGCGCGCGACTCGCGCCGATTTCAGCCGCCGCCCGTGGGCGACGTGACGGGCGTGATCGGTGTCGGCGGCGGCGCGGGCGGCGGCGGAAGGCGCGGGATGCGCACTTCGCCGTTGGAGCCGGCCGTGCCTTGACCCTTGATGGTGTATTCGCTGGTGGTGAAGTGCAGGTGCCACAAGGATCCGTTCACCCCGACTTGATTGATCAAGTGGGTGTCCGCGTTCGACGTCAAAGCGACGACCAGGGAGGGATACTCGAAGTCGCCCGTGGCGCCACCAACGACTCGCGCTTCGACGTACCACACTTTGCGCGTGGCGTTGACGGGCGGCAGCGTGAAGTCGAATTCGAGCGGCCAGACAGGGGCGTTCACGACGATGGTCTGCACGGCGGCCTGTCCGGAGTGCAGGTTCGTGTTCGGCGAATGGCCGGCGTGGAGCTCCACCACGAGCTTCGAGTAGGGCACGCTCGCGTACGGCCCGTCGAGTGCGAAGGCCACGTTCGGCGCTTTCACGCCCGTGCTGTCGATGTCCCACTCGACGGATCCTGAGACGAGTTGCGGCGCCAAGAGGTCCTCGTCGATGTGCGAAGACCGCATCACGTCGATGTACGACCCTGTGACTCGCACGATGTCCGCGTCGCCGTCGCGGTCGACGTCGCCGGCGGACAAATGCACAGGTGCGTTCCAGTCGACCAGCGTTTCTTGCGGAAGCGCCGTGGTGGCTACGTACGGGCTGCCCTTCGCGAAACGCTGCCCAGTCGGACGCGCGAGCAGCACGCGCACGCCGTTCGCATCCTCGCGACCCAGGACCAGGTCCGCGAGTCCGTTGCCGTCGACATCGAGGGCGGCGTGGCCGACGAAGTGCTCGTCCTGTGCTCCAGCGAGGAAGTGGATCGAGTCGTTCGAGGCGGTCGTGATCACCATCTCCTCGCCGTTCCTCTCGATCCAGGAGATGGACTCGTTCCCGTTGTCATCGACGAGTCGGACGAGCGCGTCGCCCGCGAGCGTCGAGTCCTCGAACCGACGCTCGAAGATGGCGATGGGATTCGCGAAGGGGTCCATCACGTACAGTCCGCCGGCCCACGTGACGGCCAACTCCGCGTGGTCGTCGCCCGTGTAGTCCACCAGTTCGGCCGCGCCGACATCACTGGGTAGCGGCAGGACCGGCCCGGTCAGAAGGACGTTGGCGGTCGCGCTGTCGAGGAGCAGCGCCTGGAGCGCGCGACCGTCCGCGCGCACGACCCAGGCGAGTGAGCCCTCGATGCCCGTTCCGCGGGCGTACAGGATGCGACTGAAGGAGCCCGTGAGCAGGAGTTGCGACTCCGCCTGCCCGGTCTGCGGGTCCCAACTCACGAGGTGCAGGCCTTGCGTACCCGCCGTGAGCAGGGCGTCGCGTCCGTCGCGCTCGCAGGCCGCCACGTCGCGCAGTCCGAGGTACTTCGCTTGGAGCGGAATCGTGCGCGGATGGCCGGCGAAGTCGCGCACGAGCCCCAGCTCACCCTCGGTACCGAGCAGGGCCAAGTCGAGGCGACCGTCGTCGTCGAAGTCGAGGAGCGCGCTCTCGAGGAGCACTTCCTCGCCCTCGGTGAGGCCGAGAACCTGCGTCGTCGGATCGAGGACGAGCCAGTCGGTGGTCGTCGGCGGTGTCTGAGCCGCGAGGCTGGTCGAGAGGAGCGCGGCTGTGAGTGTCGTGCGTGCGATGTGCATGGTTGGGTCCAGTCGTGAGCGACTGGAAAGTATGTGTCGACTCGCGCCAGGGCAGCCGACACGCGCCGCACGGTTCCTTGCGATTACGCCTGAATACCGTCGTCCGGGCAGCTTGCAGCCGACACCCAAAGTCGGTGTCCAACTGCCGTCGACGATGAACCGCTCCGACCCCTTCGCCCTCGCCGAGTCCGCGAACCGCTTGGCGGACGCGCGTCGAGCGGCACCTGCCCTGCGGACGCGCGGTGACCGCCGCGCGCGCAGCGCTATCTTGTATCTGGTGAGCCAACGCGGCGACGATCCCTGTCCGAACGTTGCGCTCCCTGTCGGGCGGCTCGGGTCCCCGGCCCAATCGCACGCCGACGACCTGGCCCTCGTGAGCCGGGCTCTGGCAGGCGAGGCCGACGCGCGCGACGTCCTCTTCGGGCGCTTGCGCTGCGTGCCGCGCTTCGTGGCCGCTTTCCACCGGCGCTTCGGGTCGCCGCTCGACTGCGGCACCCTCGAGGACCTGGTCCAGAACGTGCTCCTCGCCGTCTGGCGCCGCCTCCCGGACTTCCGCGGCGAAGCGGCGCTCGAGACGTTCGCGTACCCGTTCTGTCGCTTCGAGACGCTCAACGCCGTTCGCCGTTGGCAGCGCCGCATGCCGCACGAGGCGGCGCCCGGGGACGACGACGATGTTCCCGAACCGTCGGTGGACCTGCCGGTCGACCGCGGCCTGTTGGAGGAGGAGTCCTTGCACCTGCTCGATGTTCTCTCGCCGTCCGAGGCCCGCGTCGTCCACCTGCGCCACTTCGAGGGGCGCGAGGTGAGCGAGATCGCCGCGCTCCTCACCATCTCGACCTCGAGCGTCAAGACGCACTACTACCGCGCGCTCGAAAAGCTGCGCGTGCGGCTCGACCCGACCGGCACGGGAGGTCTGGCGTGAGCGGACGCACACCCGAGGACGAGCTGGAGGCCGAGCTCGCGGAGCTGCTGTGGCTCGCACCCGACGATCCGCGTCGGCAGCGCGCACTCTTGCGCGACCCGAGCCTCGCGGCGCGACTCGCGGCGCTCGAGGCGGCCGCCGTGTCGATCGACGCGCAGGCGGCACGGCGCGACGGCGCGGCGCCTGCCGATCCGGACGTGCGTGCGGACGAAGCGCGCGCGCTGACCGCGTTCGCGAAGAGCGTCGGCGCGTCGCGTGCGACGGCGCACGTGGAGCACGCCGACCCCGCAACGCCGGCGCGCGTGCTGCGCGGCCCCGGGAGTGACGCGCGACGCTGGCTGCTCGCCGCCGCAGCCATGGTGGCGGTGCTCGTCGTCGGATGGCGACTGTGGCCGTCGCCGCCGAGTGAGCCGGTGTGGCTCGGAACACACGTGCCGGGAGCCAGCGGTGCACCGCTCGGGCCGGTCGCGGACTGGAGCGACTTCACTTGGACGCCCGCGCCACCGCCGGGTAGCGTCCACGTCGTGCGCGCGTGGCGCGCCGAGCACGTCGGCGGTCCGCCCGACGTCGAGAGTCCGCCGCGCACGACACCGACGTGGAGCCCTTCCTCCGACACCAGCACGCTTCTCGGAGCGGAGTTCGTCTGGGAGGTGCGCGAGCGCAATCCGATCGACGGCACCGATCGTTTGCTGTTCGAAGCGCGCGTCGTCGTGGAGCGCTGATCGCGCTCTTCGTCGTCGCGCCCATGCTCGCGGGCTGCGGCGGCGCAGCGGATCCCGCCACGAACACGAGTGTCGATGTCGAAGCGCCGACCGCAGCCCCGACGGGTGCGGCGACCGCAGCGGCGACCGAGGTGCAGTCGGTCGCCGCTCCCGCGGTCGTCGCGCCTCTCGACGAGGCCGCCCGAGCCGCGCGCGACTACGAAGCGTGGCTCGTCGACGGGCGCGCGCGCGAGGCGCTCGACGCCGGTCGCGCGGCCGACGCGCTCGCCGAAGTCGAGGCCTTCTTCGGTGGGCCGATCGGCGACCCGGCGCGCGCGTTGCCGCTGCAACTGATCGCGGCCGAGGCCGCGCGCGCGCTCGGGCGGTACACGGACACCGAGCAGTGGCTGGCCCGCGCCGAAGCGCAACTCGCCGGCCTCGGTCCGAGCTGGGAGTTCCACGCCACGTTCGAACTCACGCTTCTCCAGTCGCGCGCGCGCGCCGCGCAGGACCTCGGTCGGCCCGACGAGGCGGCGCGCCAACTCGCGCTCGCGAACGTGCGCGCGCTCGAACTCGGCGACACGCGCATGGCGGCGGCGCTCGCGGTCGAGACCGCGAACCTGTGGCTCGCCGCGGACGAACACGCGCTGCTCGAGCAGCACGTGACGGAAGCACTCGCGAGCGCGCCGTTCGAGCAGCACGCGGACCACCGCGCAGGGCTCGAACTGTGTCTCGCGACGAGCCTCGTCGTGCGCGGTCGGCTCGACGGCGCGCGCGACGACGAGGCGCGCGAGCTGCTGCTCGAGCTTGTCGAGCGAGCGGAGCTGTTCCCCCGCGATCGCGCACGCGCGCGGCTGCGCCTCGCCGAATTGCTGCTGCGCACCGGCGACCAGGACGGCGCCGCGCGCGAGTTGAGCGCGGCGGCCGCGAGCCTCGACGATTCGGCCGACGCCGCGCACTTCGATCGCGGCCTGCTCGCGTTGCTCGAGGCGCGGCTCGCACGCGCGCGCGCCGACGACCTCGCTGCGCGCGAGTTGCACGACGAGGCGCGCGACGTGCGCCGCGCCGCACTCGAGCGTCTCGCTGCGGTCTTCGAAGCGCGACTCGCACATGCACGCGGTGCGCCGCTGCTCGCGGACGGTGTCGGTGCGCTGCACGTCGGCGAGGAGCGCGGTCTGCTCTCCGAACTCGTGCTGCTCGAAGCGCACGAGAACGGCGCGGCGGGGGCGCTCGTGCGACTGGCCGAAGCGCACGCACTCGCGACGCGCCACCGACGAGCGGGACGCGAGGCGCCGGCGCAGGTCGACGCTGCGGCACTCGGACTCGGAGCGGGCGAGGGCCTGCTCGTGTACCTGCCGGCCGTGCTGCAGTCGCACCTGTTCCTCGTCGACGCGGACGGCTGCGAACTCGTCGCTCTCGCGCCTGTCGGTGAGATCAATCGACTGCGACGAGCGTTCGACGCCGCCTTCGATCCGCGCAAGAGCGGTGCACTACCGGTCGAGCAGGCGCGCGCACTCGCGGCCGCACTGCTCCCGCCTGCAGCGGAGGCGCGCGTGCGTCGCTGGAACACGGCGCTCGTCGTCGGCATCGAACTCGTGCGCTACGCGCCGTTCGAGCTCTTGCCGTTGTCCGACGGCGTGCCGCTCGGCGAGTGTGTCGCGCTCGGCTACCAACCCGACCTCGTCACGTGCGCCGCACTCGCGAGCCGTGAACTCGCGCAGCCGTCGGCGGACGCGCCGCTCGTGGCGTGGGTCGGAGCACCGCCCGTCGCCGCCGATCTCGCACCGATCACTCTCGACGCCGCGCGCCGCTCACGCCTCGGGCGCGGTGCAGCGGCTGAGCGCGTGCTGGCTTTCGAAGGCCGCGACGCGAATGCAGCGAACCTCGTGCGAGCGGCCGGCAGCGGCGCGCTCGTGCTGCACGTCGTCACCCACGGCGTGCCCGACGCGAGCGGGCGCGGCGTCGCTCTCGCGCTGTGCGACTCGAACGGCTCCACCGCGACGTTCGGTGTCCGCGACGTCGAAGCACTCGCGCACGTGCCGCCGTTCGTCGTGTTGTCCGCGTGCCGCGCCGCGCGCGGCGCGAATCGCCTGGGCGAGAGCGGCCTCGACGGCATCGTCGGTGCGTTGCTCGAACGCGGCGCGCTCGTCGTGCTCCTGCCGTTCGAAGACGTCGAGCTCGACGCCGCGACGCGCCTCGTCGCCCTCGTGCAGGAACGCGTCCTCGCCGGCGGCACGAGCGTCGCGCAGGCCCTCGCCGAGGCGCGCCGCGAACTGACGCGCGCCGACCCCGCTCTCGCGACCGCGAGCCTCTTGCACGCCTTCGGTCGCGCGAACGCGGTGCTCGTGCCGCGCTGACGTGATCGTCGCGACGTTGGAATGCGAAGCGCGCTCCGCCCGGAAGGACCGAGAGGGAAGTGCGCGGAGACACGCTTCGTAGCTTTCCGACCGGTGCGCGTCAGGACCGCGGACTCGCGTCCAGCTCGAGCCCGGCGCGCACGCCCGCACACAACATGGCGTGACCGAGGCCCGCGATCATCGCGGCGTTGTCGGTGCAGTAGGCGGGGCTCGGGAAGCGCGCTTCGATACCGCGTGACTTCGCACGCGCGCTCAGGACCTCGCGCAGACGTCGATTGCACGCCACGCCGCCCGCGACGAGGATCGTCTCGATGCCCATCCGCAGCGCGGTGTCGATCGTCGGTGCGACGAGCGCGTCGACGACGGCCTCTTCGAAGCTCGCGGCGACGTCGGCGCGATCGGGGATCGCGTCGGGCTTGGGTGAGGGCGCGAGCGCGTCACCGCCGCGCAGGTGGTAGAGCACGGCGGTCTTGAGGCCGCTGAACGAGAAGGCGGGCTTCTCGGCGGGCGCGCGGTAGCGCGGGAAACGGACCGCGTCGCGCCGACCTTCGAGTGCGAGGCGCGCCACGTTCGGGCCGCCCGGATAGCCGAGGCCGAGCATGTGCGCGACCTTGTCGAACGCTTCGCCGGCGGCGTCGTCGAGCGTGCCGCACAGGCGTTCCAGGCGAGCGGGGGAGTGCGCGACGTAGAGGGCGGTGTGGCCGCCCGACACGACGAGCGCGAGGCACGGGTAGCGCGTGTGCTCGAACTCCATCGTCGCGGCGTGCACGTGCGCTTCGATGTGGTCGACGCCGACGAGCGGCAGGCCGCGTTGCCACGCGAGGCCCTTCGCGGCGCACACACCGACCAGCAGCGAGCCGATCAGGCCGGGCTTGCACGTCACGGCGATGCCGTCGACGTCGGCGAGTGAACACGCAGCGGCCGCGAACGCTTCGTCGAGTGCCACGGGGAACGCCGCGAGGTGCGAGCGCCCCGCGACCTCGGGCACGACGCCGCCGTAGCGCGCATGTTCGGGCGCCTGGCTGTGCACGATGGAGGACAACACGTGTCGACCGCCGCGCACGAGGGCGACCGCCGTCTCGTCGCACGAACTCTCGACACCGAGGACGAGTCCGTCCGCCGGAAATGCGACTTCCTTCACGGCTCCGCTCACGACGGCGACGGTCCCGGATGCACGCCGCGCAGGAGATCGAGCGCCGCGTCGAGCTGAGCGTCGCGCGGCAGCTCCGGCAGCAGTCGGCGCGTCGGCTCGTCGCGCTGCCAGGCCTCGACCGCGGCGCGCGTCTCGAGCGGCGGCGAGTAGCTGTCGCGGTACCTGGCCAGGACGCCGCGCTGCTCGTCGCCGATCACGACCTCGAGGTCGGGCGCGAGGCCCGGCGACCACGCTCCCGGCAGCGACTTCTCGATCAGCCGGCCGGCCGGCGTGCGGTAGACGGACGTCGTGAGTTTGATCGTGCCGTCGATGCCGAGCGCGGTCAGCGGCGTGAGCGTCTGCACACAGCCCTTGCCGTACGTGCGTTCGCCGACGAGGACCGCGGCGCGATGATCCTGCAGCGCGCCCGCGACGACTTCGCTCGCACTGGCCGAGTTGCCATCGACGAGCAACACGAGCGGCAGCCCTTCGAAGCGATCCTCGCCTTGCTCGGCGCGGTAGTCCTCGACGCCGGTGCGCGAGTGCGCCGAGACGATCGTGCCGCTCGAGACGAAGCGGTTGGCGATGCTCACGGCCGAAGACAGCACACCACCCGGATTGC